>JAHYYO010000013.1:0-36885 GCA_019424925.1 Collinsella sp. | reverse complement strand
TTCCGGTGACTTTTTCACCATTTGTGTCTCCTTGCGATCGGAGATTTACCCTACGTCTTGCATGATAGCAATAAATAATTCGGTAAACGGTAAGATTCCCGTAAAAGGCATACTAAAACGTTTCAATCAAATGAACCGTTTCAACTTAATCCATCAGCCCAATGCATCGCCCCGCTCATTGGGGACAGACTTACATGAGTGCTTTCACTCATTTGTGACAGACATGGATTTGTCATTTTGCCGTTTTGGGCCTGTTTTTGGCGCAGATTGGATATAAATAGGTCACAGGCTCAGCATTTCGCGTTCCTTCTCTCCTTTTAGGTGTTGCCTGTACGGCTTTGAAAGGAGAGACCATGCCCCGATGCGCCCGCGAAATATCGCTCACCGGCTATTACCACGTCTTTGACCGCGGCAACTCCAAACAGATCATTTTTGAAGATGATTCCGACCGCTATCGTTTCTTATCGGACATCTCAGACAGGTTTGCGTGCCATGACGTGGCGGTGTTGGCCTGGTGCCTTATGGATAATCACTTCCATTTGATGGTTGATGACCCATATGACAACCTTTCAAAGGCAATGCAGTGCGCGCTGACGGCCTATGCCAAGTATTTCAATGGAAAAACGGGAAGAACGGGTCACCTGTTTGATAATCGCTATTCGCGGATCGCGGTCGAGTCGGACACGCAGGCGGTGCAGTTGCTCGATTATATCCATCTCAATCCTGTGAAAGGTGTGCTCGACTCGCTCGATGCCTACCGCTGGTCAAGCTACAAGGCATACCAGCTGGGATACGATCCCTTTGATATCTGTGACGCGGCCCCTATGCTCGATATTGTCGGAGGCTCTCGTTGCTATTGCGAGCATCTCGAGGAAGTTGCCGGGCGCATCTGGTCAGTGGAGATTCTTCCGCGCCGACGGATCCCCGATGAGGACGCCCTTTCCGTTGCGCGCGAAGTTTTGCCGAGCATTGATCCTGCGCTGCTCAAGGCCCTGCCACGCCCCGAACGCGATGCCTGTCTGCTAAGGCTCAGGCGGGCCCATCTTACGGTCAAGCAAATTGCCCGTATCACCGGTATCGGCGCTACAAGCGTAACCAAGGCCACCACAGGCTGGAATGAGGCGGCCTGAGGTATGGATTGGGGCCGATCGATGCACTGTGAGCTTAGGAAAGCATTCATCTAAGTCTGTCCCCAATGCGTGAAAACACTCATGTAAGTCTGTCCCCAATGAGTGCAAAAAGGCGCCCTCCGTGGGGGAGGACGCCTTTGGTAAGTTCTATATGAACGCGAGGTCTTTGACCCGGAGAGTCCGAGGTACTTGTTGGTAAGACCTTATTTAGGAGCGCGCAACCTTGCCGGACTTGAGGCAGGTGGAGCAAACGTTCATCTTGCGACGGTGACCATCGACGACGACGTAAACGCGCTGGATGTTGGGGCGGAACTTACGGTTGGTGACGCGGTGAGAGTGGCTGATGGAGCGACCGGCAACGGGGTGCTTACCGCAAACTTCGCAAACTTTGGACATAACTGACCCTCCTTGGGCGACAAACGAACATGTCGCGTTAACAAACAAGCCTGAACTATAGCACAGAAGCAGCTCCCTGTGCGTAATCTACACAGAGATATTCCTCTTTTGGCGATAGTGCTCACGCCACGGCCCTGGACGTAGATCCGATTTGCGTGCAGCAGAGGGGATTATGCCAGCTCGTGCGTGCGTTTTCAAGCTCGTCCCACAAATATATATAGGTTTATGGAGCGCCTGCGCCCGTTTACGGATTGTTCTGTATTTATGCTCGCAATTAAGCTCGAGGTTGGCTACACTATCCCTTGACCATTAAAGGGGTACGAGATACCCACATGGAATTACATAGCTGCCAAAGAGCAGCCCTTCCTGTGGGTGTCTGGTCCGCTTTAAGCGGTCGGGCATCTATTTTTTTGACTGTGTCAGCAGTCAAGACATGTGAGGAAGGAGATCGATGGGCACGACTTCCCCCAAGGCGGTCATCATGGACGAGACCGCCGTCAATCGAGCGATGACCCGCATCGCGCACGAGATTCTCGAGCGCAACGAGGGCTGTGAAGACCTCGCTCTGGTCGGCATCGTCACGCGCGGCGACCTTCTGGCAAAGAAGCTCGCCGAGGAGATCAAGGAGATCGAGGGCGTCGACGTTCCGCTCGGCAGCCTGGACATCAGCTTCTACCGCGATGACTATGCGACCAATTTCGCTCCCGCGATCCACGCTACCAACATTCCCTTCAGCGTCGACGGCAAGCGCGTCGTGCTGGTGGACGACATCCTGTATACGGGCCGTACTATCCGCGCCGCTCTGGATGCCGTCATGGACCTGGGCCGTCCGAGCCGCATCGAGCTGGCAGTTCTCGTTGACCGCGGTCACCGTGAGCTCCCCATCTCGCCGGACTTTGTCGGTAAGAACGTTCCCTCGTCGCATGAGGAGAACGTGCACCTATATATGAAGGAAGTCGACGGCCACACCGCCGTCGAGATTAACGACGTCGCGCCGGGTTCCCACGTGGGCTCCGCGCCGCTGGGAGGTGAGTAGTACCGTGGCGTTCAACCATAAGCACCTGATCGACATTACCGAGTACTCCGAAGAGGACATCAAGCTCATCCTCGAGACCGCCAAGGCGTTCTCCGAGGTCAACGAGCGTGCGATCAAGAAGGTCCCCACGCTCAAGGGCAAGACCATCGTCAACATGTTCAACGAGCCCTCGACGCGCACCCGCAGCTCCTTCGAGCTCGCCGAGAAGCGCCTTTCGGCCGACAGCCTCAACTTTGGCGGCTCCTCGACCTCCACGGTCAAGGGCGAGAGCCTCGTCGACACCGTCGAGACCCTCAACGCCTACAAGATTGATTGCATCGTCGTTCGCGATAAGCACGCCGGTGCTCCCTACATCGTCACGCAGAACTCGCCCGCGAGCGTTATCTGCGCCGGCGACGGCAAGCACAACCATCCTACGCAGGCCCTGCTCGACCTGTACACCATCTGGGAGCACAAGGGTGACTTCCACGGTCTGAAGGTCGCTGTCGTCGGCGATATCGCGCACTCCCGTGTCTGCGGCTCGCTGATCCCCGCCCTTAAGATCATGGGCTGCGAGACCTACGCTGTCGCCCCCGGCACGCTGCTGCCGCCGGCGCCCGAGGTTCTGGGTTGCGACCACGTGACGAGCGACCTCGATTCCGTCCTGCCCGAGCTGGACGTCGTCTACATGCTGCGCGTGCAGCAGGAGCGCCTCGAGGGTGCCCCGTTCCCCACAATTCGTGAGTATCACAAGCTCTTCGGCCTGACTAAGGACCGCGAGAAGCTCATGAAGCCCGATGCGATCATCTGCCACCCGGGCCCCATCAACCGCGGCGTCGAGTTCGACTCCTATATGGCCGACCACCCGCAACGCTCCGTCATCCTGGAGCAGGTCTACGCCGGTATCTGCGTGCGTATGGCTATCCTGTATCTGCTGCTTGGAGGTGCCGATAATGGCCTTGCTTCTTAAGAATGCCCACGTCGTCGACCCGTCTGTCGAGCTTGACGGTGTCGTTGACGTCCTGATTGACGGCGACAAGATCGCCGAGGTCGGCGAGAACCTCGCCGCCGAGGGAGCCGAGGTCCGCGACCTTTCCGGCAAGTATCTCGTCCCCGGCCTGGTGGATATGCACGTGCATCTGCGCGAGCCTGGCTACGAGGTCAAAGAGGACATCGAGAGCGGCACCCGCGCTGCTGCCAAGGGCGGCTTCACCGGCGTGTGCGCCATGCCCAACACCGATCCCGTCACCGATAACGGCACCGTCGTGGAGTTCGTCAAGTCCCGCGCTGCCGAGGTCGGCCACTGCCGCGTCTATCCGTCGGGCGCCATGACCCGCGGTCTTAAGGGCGAGGCCATGTCCGAGATGGGCGATATGGTCGCCCACGGTGCCGTCGCCTTCACTGACGATGGTCGCGGCGTGCAGGGCGCGGGCATGCTCCGTCGCTGCATGGACTACGGCAAGATGTTCGGCAAGGTCTTTATGAGCCACTGCCAGGACGAGGATCTGGTCGGCCACGGCCAGATCAACGAGGGCAAGGTCTCGACCCGTCTGGCCCTCGAGGGTTGGCCGGCCGCCGGCGAGGAGCTTCAGATTGCCCGCGACATCGAGATTGCCAAGCTGACCGGTGCCAAGCTGCACATCCAGCACATCTCCACCGCTCATGGCCTGGAGCTCGTGCGTGCCGGTAAGGCTGCCGGTGTCCAGGTTACCTGCGAGGCCACCCCGCACCACATGTTCCTGACCGAGAACGACCTGGACGAGACCTACAACACCTCGCTCAAGGTCAATCCGCCGCTGCGCACCGACGAGGATGCCGAGGCCATCCGTCAGGGTGTCATCGACGGTACCGTCGACGCTATCGTTACCGACCACGCTCCCCACACCCCGTGGGAGAAGGCCCGCGAGTTCGAGCTCGCGCCCTTTGGAATGATTGGCCTCGAGACTTCGCTGTCGCTCGTGCTCACTGAGCTGGTCAATACGGGCAAGATGAGCGTGAGCCGCATGGTCGAGCTCATGGCCATCAAGCCGCGTGAGATTCTGGGCCTCGATCAGGTTCAGGTCAAGGCGGGCTCTGTCGCCGACCTGACCGTGTTCGATCCCACCGCAACCTGGACGGTCGGCGAGGACGGTTACGAGTCGCGTGCCGAGAACTCCGGTTTTGCCGGCCGCACGCTCACCGGTCGTGCCACCGATGTGTTTGTTGGCGGCAAGCAGACGCTCGCCGACGGCTGCATCTGCTAGCATAGCCTTATCGATTTTGTGCGCGGTGCCCTTGCGGTGCCGCGCTTTCTGTTCGCCTGAACCATGCAACCGCATGGGGGATTGGAGCGTCTATGCCCACACCTTCCACTGCACGCATGCACGACTTTGAGGTCGTATCGAACCAGGAGATCGCCGACAGCATCTTCTCGCTCGTTATTTCGGCCCCCAAGCTTGCAAGTGCGCTCAAGCCCGGTCAGTTTGTGAACATTGCCGTGCCCGGCGATGCGTCCTCGCTGCTTCGCGTGCCCCTGAGCTTCTATCGCGCCGACGCCCAGGCCGGTACCGTCGAGCTGTGGTACGCCGTCGTGGGCGACGACACCCGTCGTCTGTCGCAGATGGCCCCCGGTTCCACCTCTAATCTGCTGGGCCCTGGCGGCCACGGCTGGCTTGTGCCCGAGGGCACCAGGAAGGCGCTGCTCGTGGCGGGCGGCATCGGTGTTCCGCCCGTGCTGTGCCTTGCCGGCAAGCTTGCCGAGCAGGGTGTTGATGTGGACGTGTGCCTGGGCTTTGGCACCGCTTCCAAAGTCGTGGGTGTCGATGAGTTCCGTGCGCTGGGCGCCACGGTTAACGTGTGCACCGACGACGGTTCGCTCGGCACGCACGGTTTTTGCACCGATCCGGCAGCCGAGCTGCTTGGAGAGGGCGGCTACGACTACGTCGCCAGCTGCGGCCCCGCCGTCATGATGAAGAAGGTCGCCGCCGCTGCCGCCGAGGCCGGTGTGTACTGCGAGGTGTCGCTCGAGCGCATGATGAGCTGTGGCTTTGGCGCCTGCAACACCTGCAATGTCGAGACGGTCGACGGTATGAAGGGTGCTTGTATGTGCGGCCCCGTGTTCGATGCTTCCAAGGTGGTGGTCTTCTAGTGGGTACCGTGAACATGGCCGTCGATTTCGGCGGCGTCAAGATGCAGAACCCCATTAACACCGCAGCCGGTACCTTTGGCTACGGTTGGCAGTTCCAGAACTTCTTTGATGTTTCCCAGCTGGGCGCCATCACCACCAAGGGTTGCGCTGCCGAGCCCTGGCCCGGCAATCCCGCGCCCCGCATGGCCGAAATTCCCGGCGGTATGATCAACTCCGTGGGTCTTCAGAACCCCGGCGTGGCCGCCTTTGCCCGTGAGTCCGGCCCGTGGCTCGAGCAGCTGTCCAAGGACGGTTGCCAGGTCATTTGCCAGGTTGCCGGGCACTCCGTTGACGAGTTTGTCCGCGCACTCGAGATGTATGTCGAGCTGTGCCCCTGGGCTGCCGGCTACGAGATCAACGTGAGCTGCCCTAATATTGCCGCGGGCGGTGCCGCCATGGGCTCCACGCCCGAGGGCGCCTCTTCCGTTATGGCTGCCTGCCGCAAGGTGACCGATAAGCCGCTGTTCGTAAAGATGGCTCCGGTCAACGTTGCCGAGATTGCCAAGGCTCTCGAGGCCGCCGGCGCCGACGGCCTTTCGGTCATCAACTCCATCCAGGGCATGGCCATCGACGTTCATACCCGCAAGTCCCGCGTGGCCAAGCCCAAGGGCGGCCTTTCGGGCCCGCTGTGCCACCACATCGCCGTGCGCATGGTCTGGGAGGTTGCCCAGGCCGTCGATATCCCCATCAACGGTGTCGGCGGTGTCATGACCGGCGAGGATGCGGCTGAGTTTATCCTGGCCGGCGCCACCTGCGTGTCGGTCGGCATGGCCAACTTCGTCGATCCGTGTGCTTCGCTTAAGATCGCGCATGAGCTCGAGGCCTGGGCCGAGTCCCAGGGCGTGAAGGACATCAACGAGCTGGTGGGTGCTTTCGAATGCTAGAGAATGATGCCCGCGACCGTGTTATCGTCGCCCTCGACTGCGACCGTGAGCGCGCGCTCGAGCTCGCCCACGAGCTTTCGGGTCATGCTGCCTGGCTCAAGGTCGGCATGACGCTCTATTACGCTGAGGGTCCCCAGATCGTCAAGACGTTCAAGGACCTGGGCTTTAAGGTCTTCCTTGACCTCAAGTTCCATGATATTCCGCATCAGGTTCGCGGTGCCGCCCGCTCGGCCTCGCTTGCCGGTGCTGATCTGCTTTCGGTTCACGGCTTGGGTTCGGGCGCCATGCTCGCTGCCTGCCGCGAGGGTGCCGAGGAGGCGCGTGAGGACCGCGCCAAACTCGTCGCCATCACCGTGCTCACGAGCATGAATCAGGATGCCTTGAGCGAGATCGGCGTCGAGTCGCCCGTGGCCGAGGAGGCCGCCCGCTTGGCAAAGCTTGCTCAGGCCAACGGCATCGATGGCATCGTGTGCTCACCGATGGAGGCTCACGACATGCGTGAGCTGCTGGGTCCTGATGCCCTGATCGTGACTCCGGGTGTGCGTCCGGTGGGTGCCGCCCTTGGTGACCAGTCCCGCGTGGCGACGCCTTCCCAGGCCATCGAGCGTGGCGCAAGCCACATTGTGGTGGGCCGTCCCATCACCGGTGCCGACGATCCGGTTGCCGCCTTTGACGCCATCGTCGCCGAGCTGGTCGAAAACGTCGCGTAAAAGATTCCCCTAAGTCACCACTTTTGGGTCTCAATAGCACAAAATAGCCCCTGTGCCTGCGTAAACTTTCCCATCCTTTGTGTGGAATCGCAGGTCAGGGGCTTAACTTTGGGCGCAGTATATTGCACTTTTTGCGGGTATCGTCTAACCTATGGAGCCGCGATTAGGCATTTTGTACGTTCTACGTGCTAAAATGCCAATTATTGAATCAGATATAACCCAACTATTTGGAGGTACGAATGGCACTCCCTCAGCTTACCGACGAGCAGCGCAAGCAGGCTCTTGAGAAGGCTGCTGCCGCACGTCACGCCCGCGCTGAGCTTCGCGAGCAGATCAAGAAGGGCGAGAAGTCCCTCGAGTCCGTGCTCAACTCCGATGACCCCATCGCTTCCCGCATGAAGGTTTCCACCCTCATCGAGTCTCTCCCCGGTTATGGCAAGGCCAAGGCCGCCAAGATCATGGAGGAGCTCGGTATCTCCGCTACTCGTCGCGTCCAGGGCCTCGGTGTCCGTCAGCGCGAGCAGCTCCTCGAGCAGCTGACCAAATAAGTGAGCGCTCAGGATTCCAAGCTCTTTGTGATTTCTGGACCGTCAGGCGCAGGCAAGGGTACGCTCGTCACTCGTGTGCGCGAGCGCCGCTCGAACCTGGGCCTGACGGTTTCGGCTACCACGCGAGCACCACGCAAAGGTGAGGTCGACGGCGTCAACTACTTTTTTCTGACGCGCGAGGAGTTCGACCGCCGCGTGGCAAACGGTGAGTTTGTTGAGTGGGCCGAGGTCCACGGTAACTGCTACGGCACGTTGGTGAGCGAGGTCACATCCAAGCTCGCCTCTGGCGCATCTCTGATTTTGGAGATCGATGTCCAGGGCGCCCTGCAGGTGAAGGAGCGCTTCCCCGAGGCCGTGCTGATCTTTATCAAGCCGCCTTCGCTTGAGGTACTCCGCGAGCGTCTAGTCGGTCGCGGTACCGAGACGCCCGAGACGATTGAGCTGCGTATGGCAAACGCCGCCGATGAGCTTGCCCTTGCCGACCGCTACGACGACGTCGTGGTTAATGACGATCTCGACCGCGCGACCGATGAGCTCGTTCGCGTTCTCGATATGCATGAAAGGATCTGAGGTCCGTGTCCGTTGTAAAGCCTTGCATTGACGATCTTCTGGAGAAGACCGATCACAACCGCTTCCTGCTCGCTTCGCTTGCCTCCAAGCGCGCCTGCGACATCAATAGCATGCTGCGTGGCCAGCACAACCGCGTGCTTGCCGTCCAGGATGTCGATGACATCACCATCGGACTTTCCGGTGCCGATACCATCTCGATGGCTATGGACGAGATTGTCGACGGCGACATCTCCTACGATGAGGCCCGTTACGAGAAGGCGCTCGGCCACAAGGTTGCTGAAGCCTAAATGGCGGCTCGCGTCTGCCTAGTCCACTATCACGAGGTTGGGCTGAAGGGTAAGAACCGCGCACATTTTGAGCATATCCTCATGGATAACATCAAGGCGGCCTTGGCCGCCTTTTCCGTGAATGCCGTGTCTCGAATTTCCGGTTATATCCTCGTGACCTTTAACGAGCATCAGGCCGACGAGGCGGCGCGTGTCATCCGCACCGTCCCCGGCGTTGCTCGTGTGTCTTTGGCGTATCACACCAACCGCGACCCGCAGGAGTACTGCGCCGCCGCCGTGAAGGCGCTGCGCGAGTTTGGTTCCTTCGATTCGTTTAAGGTGCACGCCAAGCGCTCCAATACCGACTATGAGCTCACCTCGATTGACATCAATCGCCAGGTGGGCGAGGTGCTGTGTGAGGCGTTTCCTGATAAAAAGGTCCAGATGCACGATCCTGACGCTATGGTGCACGTATTGGTGGTCCAGGGTAGCGTCTACGTGTATGCGCGCTCCGAGCGCGGCGTGGGCGGTCTGCCGGTGGGTTCTGCCGGCAAGGTCGTGACGCTGTTGTCGTCGGGTATCGATTCTCCGGTGGCGACCTGGATGCTCGCGCGTCGCGGCGCGGTGTGCGTGCCGGTACATTTCTCCGGTCGTCCGCAGACGCCCGATACGAGCGAGTATTTGGTGCAGGACATCATCCGTGCGCTTGAGCCGGGTGTCCAGATCGGCCGCCTGTACGTGGTGCCGTTTGGCGACTGTCAGCGTGAGATTTCGGTCACCTGTCCCAGCAATCTGCGCGTGATCATGTATCGCCGCATTATGTATTCGGTTGCCGAGCGCATTGCGCACATCGAGGGCGCCAAGGCCATCGTTACGGGCGAATCGCTTGGGCAGGTTGCCTCCCAAACGCTTGAAAACATCATGGCCGTCAACGAGGCCGTGAAGATCCCCGTGTTCCGCCCTCTCATCGGTTCGGACAAGCAGGAGATCATCGCGCGCGCCGAGGAGATCGGTACGTTCGATATCTCGACTGAGGCCGCTCCCGACTGCTGCACGCTGTTTATGCCGCGTCGTCCCGAGACGCACGCCAAACTCGATGCCGTGCATGAGGCCTGGGAGCTGTTCGACCACGAGGAGATGATCGAGCGTTTGCTCAAACAGACCGAGTACATCGACTTCGAGAGCAACACGTATAAGGCCCCTAAGACCTTAAAACGCAAACATTCGGAGCTTGCTCCGCGTGAGATTTACCAAGATCACGAGTAAATTTGTGCATAGACCGACGATGCGCCTGCATCGTCGGTTTTTTGCTATCTGGGCATTTTGCGGCTAAGTGTCCATTTGCTGACGTGTGCCTGAATAAATGGACAGATTTGTGCAAGGTTTTGGTTGGTTTTTGGTTTGACCGCTAAAACCGGTTTTGGAGCGTGGCTGTTGCGGAGCTCCTTTCCTGACACGATGGTGTTGGGAGGTTTTGCTATGGCGCAGCGCGAACAACACGAACGAGTCAAACGGATGGACCGCTTGGCGGACAAGCTGTTCGGTCATAAGGCAGTGGTGATGGCGATACTGGTCGTCATTGCGATGGCGAGTGGACTGGCGATGGCGAACCTTGGCGGCGGTGCCGGTGGCGTGTCGTTTGAGCGCACTGACGGTTCGGGCTCGTTGGTGGAGTCGGGATCCGGTGATGCCTCGAGCGGAAAGACATCCGAAGGCTCTTCGCCTAAGGCGTCTGCTGCGGCAGAGGTCTATGTCGATGTTGATGGCGCCGTTGTGTCGCCCGGCGTATATCGTCTCAAGGACGGCGCGCGGGTGGCTCAGGCGATTGATGCCGCCGGCGGGCTGGTGCCCGAGGCAGACGTTACGGGGCTCAATCGGGCATCTAAGGTCGTCGATGGACAGAAGATTCACGTTCCAACGGTAGGGGAGCAGCAGGCGTCTATTGCGGAAGCCGGTGTTGATGGTGGGGCTTCCGCATCATCGGGCGTGAGTGGCGCAACAGGCCTAGTAAATATCAATACGGCAAGCGCGGCAGAGCTACAGACGCTTTCGGGCATCGGTCCCTCCATGGCCCAGTCGATTATCGATGAACGGACAAAGAACGGTGCTTTTGCCTCGGTTGACGATCTGATGCGTGTGTCGGGAATCGGCGAGAAGAAGCTTGCCAAAATCAAAGATTGCATCTGCGTATGAGTGCGACCGAGCGCGAACATGTGATGCCTCCGCGGCCCCTGATGCCGTGGACGATGGCCCTGTGTGCCGGCATGTGCATGAGCTGCGCCTTGGTGCTCAACGTGGCCGCCGATGCGCTGCTGAGGGAACAGGCGCCGGCGGTCGGGCTGCTATGGGCCATTCCCGTTGCGGCTGCGGTATTCGTTGTGCTGGCTCAATCTTGTGCGCGGCTTGCCCCTTTGAAGTGGTGGCTGTATGCCGCGTCCGTCGGTCTCATAGCGGGTGCGGTCGTTTCGGCGTGGTGGGCCGTGGGTGCGCTCAACGCCTCGAAGACGCTCGACGGTCGAGCGGCAAGCATTCTCGAGTTTGTCGTGCAGGGTGACCCATCCATAAATGACGACGTGTATTCCTATACCTGCGAGGCGCGCTCGGACGGTAAGAACTTGGCAACGGTTCGCCTATCGTGTGACCGTGAGTTCAAGGTCGGGGCGCACGTGCGTGTTATCGGTCGCGTGTCACGTTTTGAGAACGATGCGTATGGACGATCGCGCGTGCTCCGAGGCGAGGTACGCAAGGTTAAAGCCGTTCGGATTGTGTCGGTCGATGAGGGTTCTCCGAGGCCGCTGCTTCGGCTGCGAAATGGGCTGCTTGCGTCCATCGCGCCTGCGACCGACCCGGCGCGTGCGCTCATAGCCGGTGTCGTCTGCGGTCGTTCGGCCGAGCTGCGCGCCCAGCCGGCGGGCGACTGGTTTTCGGTGACGGGAACGGCGCATCTTATCGCCGTCTCGGGCAGCCATTTGGCTATCGTGGGGTTTGTAATCGAGGGTGTATTGCAAAAGACTCGGTGCTCACGTGGTCTTCAGCGGGCGATATTGGCGATAACGCTTGTGGGCTACGCTGCCTTTACGGGCGCGTCTCCCTCGGCCGTGCGCGCGTGCTGCATGGTGTTCGTGACGCTTGTCGTAAACGGCGCGGGGCGTCGTCGGCACGGCCTTTCGGCACTCTTCGTAACCATGTCCATCTTTGTGCTACTGCGGCCGACGGTGCTGTTCGAGATGGGCTTTCAGCTTTCATGCGCCAGCGTCTTAGCCATTCTGTGCTTTTGTCCCTATGCGACCTACGCTTTGGGTGAGCTAGGTGTGCCATCGGGCGTTGCCAGCGTGCTTTCCGTCACGCTGTGCTCGCAACTGGCGACACTTCCCATCACCATTCCTGCCTTCGGTACATTCTCGCTCATTGCTCCGTTGGCAAATGCGGTCATCGGTCCGGTGGTGAGCGTTCTGCTCGCTGTGTCGATCGTGCTGGCTCCCTTTTCGCTCGTGGGACCGTTGCGGACTTGGGCGCTCGTTGTGCCCATGATTGCCGCCCGTTGCGCGCTGTTCTTCGAGCAGCTGTTTGCCGCCGTGCCGGGTGCATACGTGAGCGTGCCGCCCGATAGCATGTGGATTTACCTAGTGCCGTGTTTTCTGGCGGTTCTGCTGGTCTGGTGGCCGCGTCCCCGTGCACGTCCTATGGCGGTGGGGCTTGCATGCCTGATGCTCTTGGCTGCGATTCCGTACGTCTATTGGGATCGATTCGCTCCGCCTTCGGTGACGGTGCTCGATGTGGGCCAGGCCGATGCGATTCTTATCCGCCAAGGCGGCGCAGTAGCGCTCGTCGACTGCGGGCTCGACGAGCGTGTGGTTGCGGCGTTGGTTCGCAATAACGTGCACCATATCGATGCCGTTTTTGTGACGCATTGGGATGAGGACCACTGGGGTGGTTTGCCTGCCGTGCTCGAACAGTTTTCGGTCGGAACGATTGCCGTGGCGGCGGATGCGCTGGAGGATGCTCCTGCCGAGGTATTGAACCGACCTGGCGTGGAGTATCGGCAGGTGCGCCATGGGGATACGGTCGACATCGGCTCATTTTGCGCCCGCGTGATGTGGCCATTCGAGTTCGTGGATGGCGAGGGAAATGAGGACTCGCTTGTCCTGCTGCTCTCTTATGTTCAGGAAGGCAAGGGCCTGCGAATACTTCTCACCGGTGATGCCGAGCTCGACCAAGAGCGGGAATTCGTGCAGGAGGTGGGGGATATCGATGTCCTTAAACTTGGGCATCACGGCTCCAAGGTTTCAGTCGATGGCGAGTTGCTGGACGTCCTGAAGCCCGAGCTTTCCCTCGCAAGCGCCGGTGAGGGGAATCGATACGGCCATCCGTCCGATGCCTGCATCGATGCCGTTAAGGAAGCGGGTGGTGTGTTCGCGTGTACTATCGAACACGGCGACATTACCGTCACACCGACTGCGAATGGCTTTGCGATGCGATGCCAGCGACCGTGACGACGTCGTTGGCGTGTGGTGGGCCCCTGGGCTAGAATGGCACGGAACGAATACGAAGGCCTGCGGGAGGGGGGCGCAATGTCCGAAACCGGTTTGCTGCCGGCATATCTGATTGTCGGTACCGACGGAGTCAAGCGCGATCACGCCGTCTCGCGTATGAAAGCGCGTCTGGAAAAGTCGGGTATGGTCGAGTTCAACCTCGACGAGCGCGACATGACCAAGGACCCCGATATCGAGTCCATTATCGGATCGCTTAACACCTTTCCGATGGGCAGCGAGTTTCGCCTGGTAATCCTTGACGGCTGTTCAAAGCTCGCCAAGGCGGTTTCGGAGCCGCTCGTTGAGTATCTGGCAAGTCCCAGCCCCACAACGGTCTGCCTCATCATCGCCGACTCGCTTGCCAAGAACACGCGCCTGTATAAGGCGATCGCCAAGATCGACAAGAAGGCCGTGATCGATTGCTCTGGCACCAAGCGCTGGGAGCTACCGCGCCGTGTTCAGCAGATGGCGACGCAGCGCGGTAAGTCGATTTCGACGGCGGCCGCCGAGGAGCTCGTCTCGCGTTCGGGCGAAAACACGCGCATGCTCGATAACGACTTGGCTAAGCTTGCCCAGATGGTCGAGTCGCCTCAGATTGAACTTGCCGATGTTGAGCGCTGGATTGTTCGTACGGCCGAGGTCCAACCCTGGGACTTCCTCAACGCCGTCTCGGCTCGCGATATGCGGCGTTCGCTCGAGCTCTTTAAGCTCCTGCCCTCCAAGAGCTACGTGTGGACTTACACATTGCTGTGCGGTCGCATTCGCGAGCTTATCGTCGCCAAGGCGCTCGACGCGCGTGGGCAGGGTCGCGAGCTGGCCGCAACGCTCAAGCTCCAGTCCTGGCAGGTCAAGAATCACCTGACCTGGGCACGTCGCTTTTCGATGGCAGAGCTCATCGCAGCGCTCGAGGGTGCGGTCGATGTGGAGCTCGCGCTCAAGGGTTCGGCCGATTCTCAGACGGCGCTTTTGCTCTGGATTACGAACATCTTGAGAAAATCGTGATGATACCTGCCTATTTGACAAATTCGTTCTATCCCTTTGAGAGGGAGCGTGCTATAGTAGGCGCTTGCATGACCTCACCGTGTCTCAGAGGTGTCATACATTTTTTGCAAGGAACTCGAAAGGAACTCCAGAAGTGGCAAACATCAAGTCTCAGAAGAAGCGTATCCGCACCAATGAGGCAGCTCGCATGCGTAACAAGGCTGTCAAGTCCGAGCTCAAGACGCTGACCAAGCACGTCCAGTCCGCCGTCGCCGAGGGCGACGCCGAGAAGGCCCAGGCTGCCCTCAAGACCGTCACCAAGCGTCTCGACATGGCTGCCGCCAAGCATGTTATCCACAAGAACCAGGCTTCCAACCGCAAGTCCGGTCTTGCCAAGCTCGTGAACAGCATCAACGCCTAAGTTGTAAATTTCACACCACACAGATTACGCGCATAAATGGAGCCTGTTTTATGGAACAGGCTCCATTTTTGTACCGCTCGGGTAAGATAGTCCGCATGAATACTTCAATTGACATTTCCCACATCCGCAACTTCTCGATCGTTGCGCATATCGACCATGGCAAGTCCACGATCAGCGACCGCATCCTCGAGCTCACCCATACCGTCGACGAACGCGACATGGAGTCGCAGCTGCTCGACACCATGGATATCGAGCGCGAGCGCGGCATTACGATCAAGTCCAATGCCGTCCGCGTTTCCTATGACGCCGACGATGGTGAGACGTATCAGTTCAATCTGATCGATACGCCGGGCCACGTTGACTTTACCTATGAGGTCTCGCGCTCGCTGGCAGCCTGTGAGGGCGCGGTACTCGTTGTCGACGCCACGCAGGGCGTCGAGGCGCAGACCGTTTCCAACGCGACGCTCGCCATGAACGCCAATCTGGACATTGTGCCCGCCATCAACAAGATCGACCTGCCCTCGGCCCATCCCGACGAGGTTAAGACCGAGATCGAGGACGACCTGGCGATTCCCGCCGATGATGCCGTGTGCGTCTCGGGCAAGACCGGCGAGGGCATTCACGATCTGCTGGAGTCCATCGTCTTTTTGATTTCGCCGCCTAAGGGCGATGCAAACGCTCCGCTCAAAGCGCTCATTTTGGATTCGTACTTTGACGAGTATCGCGGTGTGGTGGCTACGGTGCGCGTCTTCGATGGTTCCATCAAAAAGGGCGATACTCTGCTTATGATGCAGGCCAAGGGTGACTTTTTGGTCGACGGCGTGGGCGTCAAGCGTCCTGCCGAGACCCCGGTCGACGCGCTGACCGTCGGCGAGGTTGGCTATGTGGTCACGGGTCTGAAGGACCCCGAGGCTGTGCGCGTGGGCGATACCCTTACGTGGGCTTCGAACCCCTGCCCCGAGCCTCTGCCGGGCTACCGCGAGGCCAAGCCCATGGTCTACACGGGCCTGTTCCCGATCGACAACAAGGACTACGAGAACCTGCGTGACGCCCTCGATAAGCTGCACGTCAACGACCCGTCGTTGGTGTGGGAGCCCGAGACGTCGGTGGCGCTCGGTTTCGGCTTCCGCGTGGGCTTCCTGGGCCTGCTGCACATGGAAGTCGTCAAGGAACGCCTGGAGCGCGAGTTCAACCTGGACCTCATTGCCACGAGTCCCTCGGTCGACTATCACGTCTACAAGACCGACGGCGAAATGATCGATGTCCGCAGTCCGCAGGACCTTCCCGAGGCCACGCGCATCGAACGTATCGAGGAACCCTACCTCAAGGCAAAGATCATCTGCCCGCCTGAGTACACGGGTGCCGTCATGCAGCTCGCCATCGAGCACCGCGGCGTCACAACCGACATGATCCACCTGACGAGCAAATCGGTCGAGATGCGCTTCGATATGCCGCTCGCTGAGCTCATCTTGGACTTCTTCGATCAGCTCAAGAGCCGCACCAAGGGTTACGCCTCGCTCGACTATGAGTTCAACGAATATCGCCCCTCTGAGCTCGTCAAGCTCGACATCCTGCTTTCGGGCGACGAGGTGGACGCGCTTTCGTTTATCGTCCATAAGGACAAGGCATATGGCCTGGCCCGTGGCCTGTGCGACAAGCTCAAGGAGATCATCCCGCGTCAGCTGTTCGAGGTGCCCATCCAGGGTGCTATCGGCAACAAGATCATCGCCCGTTCCACCGTCAAGGCGCGTCGCAAGGACGTTCTTGCTAAGTGCTACGGCGGCGATATCTCGCGTAAGCGCAAGCTGCTCGAGAAGCAGAAAGAGGGCAAGAAGCGCATGAAGGCCATCGGATCGGTCGAGGTCCCGCAGGAGGCCTTTATGGCGATCCTCAAGGTGGACGAGTAGGTCTATGGCGCTTTCTGAATACAGCAAGCGGCTGCTGGGCGCCTATGCCGAGCAGCCGTTCCTTATGGCTCCCATGGCGGGCGTGACCGACCCTGCCTACCGTATCATGTGCCGCCGCCGCGGTGCCAACCTTGCCTACAGCGAGATGGTGAGCGTGGCGGGCCTTGCCTATGCCAGCAATAAGACGTGGCGCCTGGTGCTACCGGCCGACGAGGAGCAGCAGATTTGCGTGCAGCTCTTTGGCTCCAAACCCGATCAGTTTGCGAGCGCCGTCGCTGCCGTCGAGGAACGTGTGGGCGATCGCCTGTCGCTCATCGATATCAACATGGCATGTCCCGCCCGCAAGGTCGTTACCAAGGGCGAGGGCTCGGCGCTCATGCGCACGCCCGACCTGGCCGAGAAGATCGTCGAGGCCACGGTGGGCGCGGCGCACGTGCCCGTGACCGTCAAGATTCGCAAGGGCTTTTATGCCGAGGACCGCAATGCCGCGACATTTGCCCAGATGCTTGAGAGTGCAGGGGCTGCCGCAGTCGCCGTGCATGGTCGTTGCGCCACGCAGCTCTACACGGGCCAGGCCGATTGGTCTGTCGTCGATGAGGTTGCCGACGCTGTCGAGATTCCCGTGATTGGTTCGGGCGATGTGTTCTCGGCCGAGGACGCTGCTGAGCATCTGCACGGCTCGGGTGCCAGCGCGGTGTTTATCGCGCGCGGCATCTACGGCAATCCGTGGGTGTTCGGCGATGCCCGAGCCCTTGCACTCGATGGCACGCCGGTTCCTTCTCGCTCCTCGGTCGAGCGCCTGGAGGCTCTGCGCGAGCACCTGACGTTGACGCACGAGCTTCTGCCGCTCATGTCGCGTGCTCGCACGTACGCAAGCTGGTACTTAAAGGGTATGCCCCATGCCGCCGCCTGGCGCGCTCAGGTGGTGCGTTGCTCTACGTACGAGGAGTTTATGGCGCTGGTCGATGATATCGAGCGCGACGTGGTGGCCTGCGAGGCCGCGCTTGCCGCCGGCGAGTCGGTGCCTGCTCATCCGCTGGAGGCCTAACGGTGGCCGTTACCGCGCTGTACGTGCACGTGCCGTTTTGCGCTCAAAAGTGCCGGTACTGCGACTTTGACTCGCGCAGCTTTGCTGCGTATGATTTGGATGCCGCGCTTGATTCCTATTTTGAGCAGTTGTATGCGCGCCTCGATTCCTTTGGCGACGCCGGGGCGCTTGCGCAGGTCTGCACGGTCTATACTGGCGGCGGCACGCCATCGCTGGCAGGGGAGCGCCTGGTGGAACTTGCCCGGCGTATCTCCATGTGGTGCAAACCCTTTGAATTTACTTGCGAAGCCAATCCTGAGTCCCTGACCGCTGAGCTCGCCACCGCGCTTGCCGAGGCGGGTGTCACGCGCATCTCTCTGGGCGTGCAAACCCTCGACAATACCGAGCTGGCTGCTATTGGCCGCATTCACGATGCTAATCGCGCACTTGCGGCTATCGCGACGGTGAAGGACGCTGGCCTCGATGTGTCGTGCGACCTGATGTGCGGCCTTCCCGGGCAGACGGCCGCAAACTGGCGGAGCACGCTCGATGGCGTGTTGGCGGCGGCGCCTCATCATGTGTCGGTCTACCCGCTCACGCTCGAGGAGGGGACGCCCCTTTACCGCATGGCGTGCCGTGACGAGTCGCTCGAGCCCGATGAGGATTTTCAGGCTTCGTGCATGGACGCGGCGCGTGAGCGCCTGGGTGCGGCCGGCTATCATCCGTATGAGGTGGCGAGCTACGCGCTCGACGGCCATGAGTGCGCCCATAACATTGCCTACTGGACCGGACGGGGCTACCTGGGCCTGGGCCGTTCTGCCGCCGGTATGCTTGATACTGGGGATTTCGACCGTCTTGCAGGTTTGTTCCCCGGCGTGTCTGCTCGAGGCGACGCGTACCGTGTGCGTTTGGTTCAGCGCGACGATGACGCGACGTCGTTTGAGGCCGAATACCTGTCGCAGCGAGAGGCTGCGGCCGAAGACCTGATGCTCGCTTGTCGCATGACGCGCGGTATTGCGTCCGACCTGTTGGTTCGCGCGGCTCGTGTCATCCCGGCCGATGAGCTGACAGCCGCTTGTGATCGCGCGCTCGAATTGGGTCTTGCCACTTGGGTGCCCGAGACGCTCGGGGTCCATGAGGGACCCTTTACTTCGGCAGATGTCGTCGCGGGCCATGTTCGAGCTCGTTTAGCACCGACACACCTGGGCTGGCTCGATGGAAATGTTCTGTTCGAGCTGTTTTGGGATCTAGCTTAGGCCGCTCGGGTAGAATTACCGGAATATATACGCTGCTGTGAGCAGGAGGTTGCCGCGCATGGCGACGATGAACGAAAAAGATTACTACGAGATTCTAGGTGTCTCCAAGGACGCCACCTCGCGTGATATTCAAAAGGCCTTCCAGCAAAAGGCCCGTAAGCTCCATCCGGACGTCAACAAAGAGCCGGATGCCGAGGAAAAGTTTAAAGAGGTTTCCGAGGCCTACGCCGTGCTTTCGGATGAGCAAAAACGTGCGCGCTACGATGCCATGCGTTCTGGCAATCCCTTTGCCGGTGCCCCTACGGCTTCGCCCTATGGTGGCGGCTATGCCGGCAACACGGGCTATGGCAATCCCTTTGAGGGCGGCTTTCCTTTTGGCGGTGCCTGGGGCCAGCAGCGTCGCGGCCAGGCTGCCTACAATCCCGAGAACGGCGCCAACGTGGTCGTCGATATCAAACTGGACGCCAAGGAGGCCAAGGACGGTGCCCGCAAGACCGTCCGCTATACGCGCTTCGATACCTGTGGTCACTGCGGCGGCTCGGGTTCTGTCTCCTCCGAGCATGCCCATACCTGCCCGAGCTGCGGTGGCCGCGGGCACATCGACGTCGACTTGTCCTTCCTGTTTGGTGCGGGCACGTTCCAGTCGGTCTGCCCCGAGTGCGGCGGTTCCGGTAAGGTCGTGGCCGACCCCTGCCCCGATTGCGGTGGCAGCGGTCGTACTCGCGTAACCTCCGAGCAGACGATTGAGTTTCCTGCCGGCACGCACGATGGCGACGAGGTCCGCATTAGCGGCATGGGTCACGCCGGCACTAACGGTGCCGCTGGCGGTGATCTAGTCGGCCGTGCCCATGTCGAGTCCGAGCGCCTGGAAGGCAAAGCTCGTACCGGTTTTTACCTGATGGGCATCGTGGCGCCGTTTTTGGTGCTGTCGGCCATCTCGGGCGTGTTCTCGGCCTTTGCCGTGATGTGCTTCATTCCGTTTGCCATGGGCCTGTTCATGGTGCTCTCGGACGGCGTGCTTCACCGCAGCCTGCTGTGGTGGAAGCGCGGCGCGATGCAGTTTGTCAACGGTTTTGCCAACGGATTTATGTTTGCGCTCGTGTCGGTTTGGTTTGCGAGCTGCTCGCAGCGTGCCATGCTTTCGCCCTACGCAATGCAATAACATCAAACCCTCTGTTTGCGGCCGGCCCAGCTTGGGTATAGGACGCACTGTGACAATAATGAAAGTCGGAAGGATTCGGTCGTGTCGGAAAATAGGGATTACTACGAGGTACTTGGCGTCGACAAGGATGCCGACGCGCGGACGATTAAGCGCGCGTTTCTAAAGAAGGCCCGTACCGTACACCCGGACGTTTCGGACGACCCCGAGGCCGAGGCCAAGTTCAAGGAGCTCAACGAGGCATATTCCGTTCTTTCCGACGAGCAGAAGCGTGCTAACTACGACCGTTACGGCACCGCGGACGGCCCTGGCGGCTCGGGCTACGTCGATATCAACGATATCTTTGGCGGCATGGGCATGGACGACCTCTTCTCGTCGTTCTTTGGCGGCGGTGCTGGCGGTGGCGCCCGAAATCGCCGCGAGCGTCGTCGCGGCCGCGATATGGCCATCTCCCTTTCGGTGACCCTTGAGGAGGCGGCGCTCGGGTGCAAAAAGACGATCAGCTATGACCGCCTTGCTCCCTGCGAGGATTGCAACGGCACCGGTAGGGCCGAGGGCGCACAGGAAAAGCAGTGCAGCCGCTGCCACGGCACGGGCTATGTCACGACGGTCCAGCGCTCGTTCCTGGGCCAGGTTCAGTCCTCTTCGCCTTGTCCCGACTGCCATGGCGAGGGCACGGTCATCGACCATCCCTGCGAGACCTGCGACGGTCAGGGCCGCACGCCTTCGCACGAAAAGATCGACATCGATATTCCCGCCGGTGTTTCGACCGGTCGCCAGCTGCGCGTGAGCGGCTTTGGCGAGGCGGGCCTTCGCGGTGAGCCCTCGGGCGACCTGATCGTCAACGTGCGCGTCGCCGACCACGAGCGTTTTAAGCGCAACGGTGACGACCTGTATCTGGTGAGCGATATCTCGATTGCGCAGGCCGCGCTCGGTTGCGAGATCGAGGTCGAGGGCATTATGCCCGACGAGGTCGTCAAACTGTGCGTCCCCGCCGGCACACAGTACGGTGACACCGTGAGCGTCAACAATTACGGCATGCCGCGTATCGGCGGTGGCGGTTCACGCGGTCGTCTGATCGTGCAGATGCGCGTGGTCGTCCCCACGAACCTTTCCAACAAGCAGCGCGAGCTGCTTCGCGCCTTTGCCGACGAGATGGGCGACGACGTCGCTTCCGGTAAGAAGTCGGTAACCGATCGTATCAAGAGCGCCCTCGACGATATCCTCGATTAAGGAGCCCGTTTGCTCGCACCCCATATTTCCGTCGTCAACCTTGGCTGCCGCGTCAACCGGGTTGAGTCCGACCGTATCACTGCCGATCTAATGCGCCTGGGTTTTGCAATGGTGGAGCCTCAGGATGCAGAGCTGATCGTCATTAACACCTGTGCCGTTACGGGCGAGGCCGAGGCCAAGACCCGTAAGGCCGTCCGCCATGCGCTGGCTTATCCAAACGAGCCCTATGTGGTTGTTACCGGATGCGTGGTCAATTTGCACCCCGAGGAGCTATTGGAGCTTTCGGACCGCGTGATCGCCGAGCCGTCCAAGATCGATGTCGCCGAACGCGTCTGCGAGGTGCTGGGCGTTGAGTCCGATGACGTTCCCGCCTGCAGCGACGGCGAGGTTGTCGACGCACTCGGTCGCTCGCGTCTGGGCGTGAAGATCCAGGACGGCTGCAACCATCGTTGCACCTATTGCATTGTGTGGAAGGCCCGCGGCCCCGAGCGCTCCGTGCCGGTCGAGTTCGTGCTCGAGCAAGTTCGCGAGGCACAGGAGGCCGGCGTGCCCGAGGTAGTGCTGACGGGTGTGAACCTGGGCGCCTACGATGGCAAGAGCGCGACTGATGAACACGTCGAGATCGATGAGCTGCTCGAGGCGATCATGGAGCGCACGTCCATTCCGCATGTGCGCATTTCCTCGGTCGAGCCCATGGATATCTCCGAGTCCCTGCTTAAGGTCATGGCACGCTATCCGAAGCGCATCGCCCCGTTTTTACACCTGCCCGTGCAGTCCGGCTGCACAAGGACACTGCATCGCATGGGCCGTCCCTATAGCGCCGAGGCCTTTGAGGAGACGGTGCGCATGATTCGCACCAACTTGCCCCAGGTGTCTCTTTCGTGCGATGTCATCGTCGGTTTTCCCGGTGAGACGGACGAGGAGTTTGAGGAGTCGCTGGCTCTGTGCCGCCGCGTGGGCTTTTCGCGTATGCATGTGTTCCGCTACAGCAAGCGTCCTGGTACCCTTGCAGCCGATATGCCCGACCAGGTGCCGCCCGAGGTTATGGCCGAGCGTAGCCGCCGCATGAGGGCCGCGACGCAGGAACTCGCCATTGCCGACGCTCGCCGTCGCGTGGGAACCGTCGAGCGTGCCGTGCTTGAGTATGGCGACAACCTGACGCTCGGTTCGTTCCATCATGCCCGTCTAGACGATACCCGTGGACTCACAGCCCCGTGCCTGCTCGATGTTGCTATCATCGGAGTCGATGATTCCGGCTTGGTCCATGCACGCAGGGAGGTTCATGGAAGCCTCGAAGATTAGACTTACCGTTCCCGAGGGTATTGACCCTTCGCGCGTTTTGGGTGCCGGTGACGGCGTCCTTCGTGCGCTCGAGAGCTTGGTTCGCGCCCATGTGGTCGCCCGTGGCGACAGTATCGCCGTGAGCGGTGACCCGGACGAGGTCGAGCTCGTGGCGCGCTTTTTCGAGCATGCTTTTCGCGAGGCGGCTGCCGGACGCACGCTGTCTGCCGACGATGTCTCTCGCTGCCTGGCCGTCTTGCGCGACGGTGAGCACGAGGCTACGTCGCTTCGCGATGATGTGCTGCTTTCGTATCGCGGCCGTGTCATTCGTCCCAAGACGCTTGGCCAAAAGCGCTACGTGGATGCCATCCGCTCGCATACCATCACGTTTGGCCTGGGTCCTGCCGGTACCGGTAAGACCTATCTGGCCATGGCGCTCGCCGTTGCCGCGCTCAAGCGTCACGAGGTGGGCCGTCTGATCTTGACGCGTCCGGTTGTCGAGGCGGGGGAGAACCTGGGCTTTTTGCCCGGTACCCTCGAGGAAAAGATTGATCCCTACATGCGTCCGCTCTACGACGCCCTTTTTGACATGATGGATCGCGAGCGCACCGATGAGCTCATGGAACGCGGCGTGATCGAGATCGCCCCGCTTGCCTACATGCGCGGCCGCACGCTGAGCGATGCCTTCGTGGTGCTCGACGAGGCGCAAAATACCACGCCCGAGCAGATGAAGATGTTCCTGACGCGCCTGGGCTTTAACTCCAAGTTTGTGATTACCGGCGACCTGAGTCAGCGCGACCTGGTGGGTCGTCGCGGCGGTCTTGCCGACGTCGAGCAGATTTTAGGCCGTGTCGACGATGTCGTATTTTCTCACCTCGAACGTGCCGACGTGGTGCGCCATGCCTTGGTGGGGCGTATCGTCGAGGCGTACGATGCTTATGATGATGTGCGCGAGAAACGCGTGCACGACCGAAAGGAGTCCCGTTGAGTGTATTGATCAGCAACGATGCCGAGCTCGATACGCTGATCGACGCGCAGGAGGTAGAGCACATCTGCGAGGTCGTGCTTGCCGCCGAGGGCGTTGAGCGTGAAGTCGAGATTTCCCTTTCATATGTCGATGAGGACGAGATGCACGAGCTCAACCACGAGTGGCGCGGTATCGACCATACCACCGATGTCCTCTCGTTTGAGTGCGACTCGGCCTTTGACGAGGATATTCCCGCAGACGAGACGCTCGAGCTCGGCGATATTATCCTGGCCCCGGAGGTCATTGCCCGTCAGGCCCCCGGCTTTGGTAATAGCTCTGCCGACGAGTGCCGCCTGATGCTCGTGCACGGCATGCTGCACCTGCTGGGTTACGACCACATCGAGGACGATGAGGCCGAGGTCATGGAGGCCCGCGAGGACGCCATCCTGCGCGATCTGGCGCTCGAGCGCGGCGAGGACCCCAAGCTGGTCCACGTCGGCCCCATCACCAACCACGCCCACGACTAGGAGCCGTCTATGATTCCCGGATCGAACAAGGACCATCCGTCCTTCTTAAAGTCGTTTTCCTACGCCATGGAGGGCTTCGTCACCGCCGTCAAGACCGAGCGCAACATTAAGGTCATGCTCGTGGCGGGTGTGTGCACCGTCATTGCCGGCTACATCGTGGGGCTCGACATTGCCGAGTGGGCCACAGTTATCATCTGCTGTGGCTTGGTGATTCACGGCGAGCTGTGCAATACCGCTATGGAGGCGATCGTCGACCTGGCGACCCAGGAACTTCATCCGCTGGCAAAGCGCGCGAAGGATATCGCCGCCGCCTCCGTATACGTTCTTTCCATTACCGCCGCGATTGTGGGTTTGCTGGTATTTGCCCACGCGCTCGACTTTATTTAGAAAGGGATTCCCATGTCCGACAATATGCAGCCTACCGATGAGGTTCTGGACGACGAGGTCCTGGATGCGGTAGATGCCGAAGCGACAGAGGCATACGATGAGGTCGAGGAGTTCGACCCGTTTGAGGGCATGAGCGACGAGGAGCTCGACGCCCTGTGCGACGAGGACGACAGCCTCGCGGGCTTTGGCGACGTTGAGCCCGGTTTCCGCAGCGGCTTCGTGGCCCTGGTCGGCCGCCCCAACGCCGGTAAGTCTACGCTGCTCAACGCCTGCTATGGCAAAAAGGTCGCCATCACCTCGCCGGTGGCCCAGACGACCCGCCGTCGCATGCGCGCCGTCGTCAACCGTCCCGGCTACCAGCTTGTCTTTGTCGATACCCCGGGTATTCACAAACCCAAGGACGGTCTGGGATCCGAGCTCAACAAGAGCGCGCTGTTCGAGCTGAACGATGTCGACGTCGTCGCGTTTTTGATTGATGCCACCAAACCGATCGGTAGGGGAGACGCCTGGGTTGCCGAGCGCGTCAAGAATGCCCGTTCCAAGAAGGTCCTGGTGCTTACCAAGGCCGATGAGGCCGACCCCGCACAGGTCATGGAGCAGCTTAAGGCCGCCCATGAGCTCATGGAATATGACGACGAGATCGTGACGTCGTCCGTCAAGAACTTCAACGTCGATGCCTTTATCGAGACCGTTGCGCACTTTTTGCCCGAGGGCCCGCGTTGGTTCCCCGAGGACATGGGTACCGACGCTTCCGACGAGACGCTCGTTGCCGAGTTTGTGCGCGAGAAGGTCTTACGCCGCACCCGTGATGAGATCCCGCACTCCGTTGGCGTGATCTGCGATGCGCTCGAGCAGACCAAGAAGGTGCTGCGCGTGCACGCCACCATTTACGTCGAGCGCGAGGGCCAAAAGGGCATCATCATCGGCAAGGGCGGCGAGATGATCAAGCATATCGGTATCGACGCCCGTCGTGATCTTGAGCGTATCTTTGGCACGCAGGTCTTTTTGGAGCTGGACGTGAAGGTCAAGGCCGGCTGGCGTGACGACGAGGCCCAGATTCGCCGCTTTGGCTACAACGCCGAGGACTAAGGACGCGCGGCGCGCATGGCAGGCTCCCGGACATATCGCACGAAGGTGCTCGTCCTCGATAAGACGAAGCTCAAAGAGACGGACCTGATCCTGACGATGCTTGACGAGCGGGGTCGGCAGGTGCGTGCCGTGGCAAAGGGCGCCCGCAAACCCGGTGGGTGCCTGGCTGCGCGCTGCGAGCTCTTCTGCACCGTCGATATGCTGCTCGCGCATGGACGGTCGCTCGACGTGGTTTCCCAGGCGGAGCTTATGGAGGCGCCGCTCGGCGCAGCACCCGATTACGAGACGACCTGTGCCGCAAGCGCGATCGCCGAGGTCGCGCGCGTGTGCTCGTTTGAGGACGCCGAGGACCCGTTTACCTTTGCCATTACGCAGCGAGCGCTTGCCCTGGTGGGCAGCGGGCTCGACACGGCGCATATGGATCTACTTGTGGCGGCATATGTCTTTAAGCTGCTGTCGCACGTTGGCTATCGACCCGATTTTTCGGCCTGTGTGCTGTGCGGAGACCCCATGCTGTCGTATTTTTCGCCCCGGGCGGGCGGTCTTCTGTGCGGGTCGTGCGCGTCGAGCGTTCCGGGTGCCGAGTTGGTGTCGACCGGTGAGGTCGCGTGGCTGCGCGCCCTCATGTCCATGACTTTCGATGCGCTTATGGCCGAGAGGGTCGACCCCCATACCGCAGCCTTTTTGCTGGGGCTTTCGCATGTTTGGGCAGCGACGCACTCCGATCAGCGCCTCCGTGCGATGGAATTCATGTTGGGTCGGTGATGATGCGCAGGCGCGGGCTGCTTGTGGTAACATACCGACCTGTTGGTACCTCGACCTTGGATGCTCGCTCCACCGGCGGCTTCCCAGTCCGAGGCGAATAGCGTCGCCCGAGGGCGACAAGAAACGAAAGGTGAAACAATGACTGTTTCCAAAGAGCGCAAGGCGGAGCTGACTGCCCAGTTCGGTAACACCCCGGTCGACACCGGCAACCCCAAGGTTCAGGTCGCCATCCTGTCCGAGCGCATCAAGGAGCTGACCGAGCACATGAAGTCCCACCAGAAGGACTTCCACACCCGTCGCGGTCTGCTCATGCTCGTCGGCCGTCGTCGTCGTCTTCTCTCTTACATCAAGAAGAACGACATCGTCGAGTACCGTGAGCTCATCAAGGCTCTGGGCATCCGCGACAACATCCAGTAGTCGCGGATAGGTACAAACCCGCAGGTAGAACGCTTGCATAAAGGTTTTGCGTCCTAATTTGTCCTTACGGGTACCTAACTAATTGCCGAAATAGGCTCTATCGACCGCCTCGATGAACATCTGTTTGTCGGGGCGGTCGTAATTTTTACCGAGAATATTCTTGGCTGCGTGCCCCATCATCTTGTCCACCATCTGGGCGGGGACGTTGTACTTCCACAGCATCGCGGTTGCCCACGTGTTGCGCAGCTTTGTGAGCGGGAGGTAGCGGACGGTTATGGAGCCGTTCTCGAAGTCCTTACGCCAGAACTGGTTGAGCGTGCTGCGGTCGTAGGGGTGGCCGGTGCCACGGTCTACCAGATAGAGCTCGCCCTCGGCCCTGCGCTCCGCGATGATCTCGCGCAGGCGCAGGCTCCACGGCTCGGGGATGACGATTGGTCGGTAGCTGTCCTTGGTCTTTAACGCCATGAACCCCTGGGCGTTGAAACCGAACTGCCGATGGAGGTCGTAGACGGCATAGGTGTGGCCGTTGTACCGCTCGAACGAAATATCATCCACGCCCGCCGCGGACGCCTCGCCGACGCGGCACGAGCCGATTCCCATGAGGATGCAACTCGATTCGTAGCGCTTGCCCTCAACTTCCTTTAAGAGCTGGTGGAGTTCATTGAGCGTATAAACTTCGAGTTCGGTGTCTGGGGTCTTGTCGTTCTTGGGCATCTTGTATGCCACGTCCTTAAAGGTGATTCCCTTTACGCCGTGCAGTTTGGCGCACGTCACGAGGTTCCCGACCGTGATGTTGGACAGTTTGGCAACGGACGGCTTGAGCGTCTTCAGCCACAGCTGGTATTCGTTCACATCAACCTTGTCGAGCGCTACCTTTTCCCAGCGCTTCTCGATATGCGACCATTGAGTCAGATAGACTTTGCGCGTGTTGTCTGATAGCTCGCCGTTCTCCACGCGGCTGTTCAGCTCGGGCAGATACCACTCGTACCAGCATTGCGAGAATGTCGGGCACGGTATCACGCGCTCGTTGGGCGGTAGGTGGTGGAGTTGCCAAAGGCGGCGCAGCTCATCGTCTGCTTCACGCGAGGTGCAGGGGTAGAGCGTCTTGGATCTGCGAACGCGATTGAGCCCGTCCCACTCGCACCACCTGATGCGCCATTTGTTATTGGCGATTTTGGCCTTCGTCCCCCATGACGAACGTGTCATAATTGAAAAAGTCCCTCCTGTCGGGCATAGCCGACTCTTACAACCTGGATGGGATTGTTTAGCGCTCCACGTGTCTTGGCGGATGGTGGGGCGCTTTCTTCTATAAACAGAAAATCTGTTTATAACTACCAGGTGGCTCGCTCCTGATTGAGTATGATCTCGAGGGCGCCCATAGCGTTCATCAGCTCACCCTCGGCCTTGCGGTAGTCGGGGCTCGAGGTCTTCGTGCGCTCGCTGATGTACGTGATGACCGTGATAGGCATGTCGAGGTCGTTGAAGTCGATTTTCAGAGCGAGCGTATCGACGTACTTCTGCTTGTCGGAGACGAAATTGCCGCTCATGCCCGACATGGAGAAGTTACTCTGGCCTCCGAATGTCATCGAGCCACCGCCGAAACTGCCGGTGGTCATCTCGGAGCCGTCCACGAGCACGGAGAAGCCGCGAATGGATGCGATGGGGGCGTAGTAGGGCTTCGCCTCCATCGCCTTTTGAGCGACCAGCGAAAGACCGCCAGTGAACAACGCGAGCGTGGCCTTGCCGGCGATGCCCATACCCTTCGTCTTGACCGCTGCGGTCGCCCTCTTCACGCAGATGACGCCGTGCTCGGTGTCAATGGCGAACTTGCCGTAATCGTGTGTGGGCGTGAACTCCTGCTTGCCCTTTTTGGCGCTGATGGCGCTCTTGAGCTCCTCAAGGCGCAGCTCGCCGTTGCGCTTGAGCTCCTCCGTTTCTCTCCTCATGCGCTCGAGGTCGAACTCCTTGTCCTCCTCGCTGTAGTAGTCGTCGTCCTTCTCGTTGTCGTCGTAATCACCCATGCTTATTCCTCCTCGTTTCGCAAAGCCGAATCATATTCATCGCTAGCCCGGCTTGCCGTGTAAAGGAAATCTAGATAATGCATTGCGGCTTTCTGCTCCTGAACATGGAGCAAACGATACTTCTCAACCAATGCCTTCTCTTCAGCTGACAGCTCGAAATCACCATCATCGTAGAAGTACGAAATCGGCACTTCAAAATGCTTGCATAGCTTGATGAGCGAATCAGCATCTGGCTGACCTCTTCCGACCTCCCATGCACTGATCGTCTTACCGCTTTTGGAAACAGCCTTACCAACCTCATTGACGCTCTCATTATGCAACTGTCTGATCTCACGCAGCCTTTTGGCTAGATATGCTCGTCCAGGCTCCACTAGGCGTCATCTCCGTTTACCGATTGTTCTAAAGAGACGAGTTTTGACTGGTCGTTCACGAAATTGATGACTGTTTCCTGCCTGGATGGATCTAATCCTCTGAAAGCCGAAATAAGACGTTGCTCAGATTCATCCAGTCCAAGGCCATCCGAAGATGAATAGGGGCTGTTCAGCAAAAAATCAGTGCTTGTCTTAAACAGTTTTGCAAGCCTGACAAGGTCAAATGAGTTCGGCTCATTATTCCCTTGCTCCCAGTTCCTATATGTATTGACTGACATTCCAAGGGCGTCTGCGGCTTCTTTCTGTTTCATGTCCACTCGGGCACGTGCTATCGCGATCCTCTGGGCAATGAAAGGGTTCTTTTCCTTCTTGGGCATCTGAGCCTCCTCACTTAAAAGCAAGGCTATTGTAACCGAAAATCGGCAACAATTATTTGAAAATCACTTGCAAGTCACCGAAAAGCGGTTATTATGCTCTTTAGTAATTGAAAAGCAATTACTGATAACCGAAAGGAGGACACATGAAGAATCTAATCAAATCTGAGCGAGCTCGTATTGGCCTTAACCAAGCCGAGCTTGGTGCAGCACTGAACCAGCCCGTGTCGGAGCGCACTGTTCGCGAATGGGAGAAAGGCAACAGCCCCATCCCATCTTTCCAGCTGCTTAATCTTATTCAGATTTTTCACTGCTCGGTTGATTACTTGCTTGGACTAACCGACGAGCGTACGTCACGCGCCAACTAAATCACATGAGAGGAGGAATGGATGCCTGACACGGTCCAATGGACGCTCAATTTCTGTGCCGGCATGTGCGTGGCCCTGTTATTTGAGCTTGTCCGCATTCAGATAAAAGTCGACGACATAGAAAAGCGTCTCATTCCCCAAGACCAAAGAGAAGGAGAGGGAAATGTCGATTGAGGAGCTTGAGAAGCGCGAGCGCGATGCCTACGAGGCTTTCATGGAAGCCGACTGGATGCACGCCGACATGCGCCTGAACGAGTGGCTGGATGCCGCCCATGAGCTTAACGAGGCGAAGGGACTGTGATTGCCGACTGGTTCGAGCGCCATCCGATTATCGGCTTCGGGCTTTTCTACACGGCTTATAGGGCTGCAGAGATTTTCATCACGACTCTGAATGAGGCGAACAGGCTGTGAAACGCAGGTCTCCAGACTTTGAGAAGGGCTTCAACTACTGCCTGTTTCTCAACGTCATCGTACTTTTAGCTGTCCTGTTCCTCTTGCTTTTGGTCAAAGCCCTAGAAGGATGCTTATGAGTTTGAGTATGGCGGCCTCGTAGATGATTCCGATTTCCCCCGCTGAATGTTTGCGCTGGTAGATAGCGCACTTCTGTTCATCCGCTCCGCACCCGTCTCCATCGGCGCTGGGCTTTTTGGCCTTCTCCTTGACGCCGATCGCAAGGCGGTACCTGTGTCGCCGGCAGGCAACCCTATGCGACATGGAACGCAGCAGTCTCCCATGCCAAGCTGTTCCGCCTGACAAGACGGGCGCGCAGCGGATGAATGGAGCGACCTTTGATAACCGCATCCGCCATTTGCCGTGAGCAGGGGGAGCCTGTGACGGCTGCAATGGCTCGGCAGCTGGCTCCGTTGAAAAGCCAGACAGTCAGGTGCGATGCCTGGCAGTAAGTCTCAGCGTCGTGCGGTGCGCATCCGCGAATCAAGACGTCGTAAGTTCTCGATTCGTTATCTGCCCGTCCGTTACCGCCAGGATGTGCACCTCAAGGCGCTGGGAAAAGAAGAGTGGCTCCGAGAACACTCCTTTGAATTGGAACGCAGGGGAGTGAACGGGAGCCACAGGCAAACACCCACCAAAGGAGGTGGACGCATGAATCATACCAAAAGCGCCTGGGCCAATCCGCTCAGCGAGTTCCAGCAGTCGATGGATGCGGCGGCGGAGAAGTTGCGCAACCAGCTCGAAGACCTCGAACCGTACTGCGGATCGCAGGCGCTCAAGTTCGCCGTCAGGGCGGGTCTGCAACCGCAGATGGCCTACACCGTCTCCGAGACGTCCAAGTATACGGGGGTCTCGGCAAGCACCCTTTATGCGGAGAACAAGGCTGGTCGACTGCCGTTCAAGACGGTCGGCAGCAGGAATGCGCTCATAAGAGTGGTCGATGTCGACAAGTGGATGGAGGGACGCTCCGATGGCCGTTAAGGTTTTCGATTTCCTGTCGGACCGCTGGATGCGGCTCAACCCGAAGCTGCGCAACGCCATCGTCTCGACCGTCCTTATCGCGGGGCTCATCTTCGCGGGATGGCTCGAGGGCACCGCTCCGAGCGGCATGTACTACTAGGAGGTGCCGATGGTCGGCTTCTTTGGATGGACCGCCGAGCGCGGTCGAGACGGCAGCTGGTTCGCGACCAAGTTCGTCGAGAAGGGCCCAACGAGGGGCAGCGCGACCGGAATCGTCCGCTCGCGCCATCTACTGGTCAACGTCAGCAAGGCCGCGAGCAAGGAAGCTGCGATGCGTGAGATCAAGCGTCTCTACGTAATCGGAGCGCTGCAATGACGAAACCGACCGAAAACAATGGAGAAAATGTGGAATCGGGGGTAGTTGTCCCTCGCAAAAGGGACAACTCATATTTCTGGCGCTCTGACGAGGACAGATACATCAGGACGCACAGGATGGACGGCTATCTGCTGCTGTCGGAGATGATGACAGGCCGTGGATGGCCGAGGTCTCCCGAAGCCATTAAGAAGCACGCCAAGAGGGTGCTCGGAATCAACCTAGGCAAATACCCCGAGTCGGGGATGCACCGCTGCATCTCGTGCGGGAAGTGGGACGTGCGCCCCAACTCCCATGCAGGACGGATGGGGCTCTGCCCCGCCTGCTGGAGACGAAGGCAGGCGGAGGCGATCCGCGAGGGCATGGACGAGAAGAAGGCCGAGGCCGAGTACCAAAGGGAAAAGAAGCGCAGGCGCGATGCGAGAAAGCGCCTGCAAAGAGAGAAGGAAAAGAACAATGGAAGAGACTGTGGAGCAGGTTCAGGCGAAGCCGGAGCCCGTGAAGATCTCGGCGCTTGAGCTCGAGAACGTCAAGCGCATCAGGGCCGTGGCGCTCCGTCCGACCGAGAACGGCCTGACCGTAATCGGCGGTCGAAACGGCCAGGGCAAGACCAGCGTGGTCGATGCAATCTCGTGGGCGCTCGGCGGCAAGCGCAAGCAGCCGTCCAAGCCGAACCGCGAGGGCAGCGCAACACCCGCGAAGCTGCACGTGGAACTGAGCAACGGCCTCGTGGTCGAGCGCTCGGGCAAGAACGCATCGCTCACGGTGACCGACCCATCCGGCAAGAAGGCAGGCCAAAAGCTTCTCGACAGCTTCATCGAGGAGCTCGCAATCGACCTGCCGAAGTTCATGGTCATGACCGACAACGAGAAGGCACAGGAACTGCTTCGAATCATCGGCATCGGCGGCGAGTTGGATGAGCTGGACAAGAAGCTCGGCGAACTGAAGAACGAGCGCCTAGACATCGGTCAGCGCAAGCGCGCCAAGGATAAGATCGCCGAGGAGATGCCGTTCTTCCCCGATGCCCCCGACCACCGCGTGTCGCCTGCGGAACTCATCGAACAGCAGCAGGCGATTCTCGCCAAGAACGGCGAGAACCAGCGCAAGCGCGCCAAGGTCGGCATCATCAAGCAGCAGCGCGACAACCTGAACATGCTGTGCGACAGCCTCAACAGCCAGATCATGTCGCTCAACGAGGAGCTGAAGCGCAAGACCGAAGAGCTGATGAAGCTCACCGAGGACTACCAGACAGCGCTCAAGGACGCAGCCGACCTCGAGGACGAGAAGACTGATGAGATCGAGCGGAGCATCGCCAACATCGATGCACTCAACCAGAAGGTCGAGGCGAACGAGCGCCGCAAGCAGGCGCTCAAGGACGCCGAGTCGCTCGGCGACGACTATCAGAGCTGCAACAGCGAGGTCAAGGCCGTCGAGGACCAGCGCAAGAAGCTGCTCGAGACCGCCAAGATGCCTCTGGACGGCCTGACGGTCGAGGACGGCAAGCTGGTGTACAACGGCGCGGTCTGGTCGGACATGAGCGGTGCGGAGCAGCTCCGCGTGGCGACGGCGGTCGTGCGCTCGCTCAAGCCCGAGTGCGGGTTCGTCCTGGTCGACAAGCTGGAGCAGATGGACTCGCAGACGCTCGCCGAGTTCGGTGCCTGGGCCGAATCCGAGGGCCTTCAGGTCATCGGTACTCGCGTGGCGACCGACGATACGTGCTCGGTCATCATCGAGGACGGGCGCGTGGCCGAAGGCGCCGGACAGCTGAAGGCCGAGATGCCTGAGATTAAGGCCGAGGTTCCCGAGGTCAAGATTCCCGCTATGCAGTTTGGAGGTAGCTTCTAATGACGTTCCAGATCACCCGCGGTCAGCGTCTCCGCCCACAGAAGGTCGTCATCTACGGCCCCGAGGGCGTCGGCAAGACGACGCTGGCGGCTCAATTCCCGAACCCCCTGTTCATCGACACCGAAAGCTCGTCCGACTACTTGGACGTCCCGCGCCTTCCCGCCCCAACGAGCTGGCAGATGCTGCTCGATGAGGTCACGTGGATTCGCGATTACCCCGAGGAGTGCGGAGGCACACTCGTCTTGGACACGGCCGACTGGGCGCAGAAGCTGGCAGTCGATGACGTGTGCAACGCCATGGGCTACAAGAGTATCGAGGACGCCGGCTACGGCAAGGGCTACACCTACGTGACCGAGCGCTTCGGAAAGCTGCTGAACCTGCTGAGCGAGGTGTGCGAGCGCGGCTGCAACGTGGTCGTGACCGCCCACGCCATCATCAGCAAGTTCGAGCAGCCCGATGAGATGGGAGCCTACGACCGATGGGGCCTGAAACTCATCGACGGCAAGAAGGCTAGCGTCGCGGCGATGCTCAAGGAGTGGGCGGACGCTGTTTTGTTTGCCAACTACAAGACCATCGTCATCACCACCAGCAAGGACGGCAAGGTCGGCAAGGCCCAGGGCGGAAAGAACAGAATGCTCTACTGCTCCCATGCCGCCACGTGGGACGCCAAGAACCGCTGGGGCCTGCCGGACGAGGTCCCCATGGAGTACCAGCAGCTGGCACCGTTCATCCCCGTCCCGCAATTCGCACGGCAGCAACCGCAGGTGCAGCGGCAGGCGGTCGAGACGGTCAACGTCTCCACGGTCTCGCCCGAGCAGATCGAGCAGGCGCGAAACATTCCCGACCCGTTCGAGCCCGAGCATCCTGCCTACCTCAAGCCGCTCTACGACCTGATGCGGCGTGACGGTATCAGTGCGGAGACGGTTAGCAAGGCCATCTCAACACGCGGTTACTTCCCCGAGGGCACGCCGGTCGACACCCTGCCCGAGGACTTCGCGAAGTTTTTGGTGTCGGCCTGGGGCAGTATGCGCGACTACATCAATTCCGGCATGGCAGCCGGTCGAAAGGAGTAAGAAATGGCAAACGATATGGGTCAGTCGTTCGGGTGGGACGGCGAAATCGATGCGGTGGAGAACGAGTTCGAGCTTATGGAGCCCGGTGAGTACCTGGCGACTGTCGAGAACGTCGAGCGCCAGCAGTTCAACGGCAGCGACAAAATGTGCGCCTGCCCCATCGCCAAGGTGAACGTCCGCCTGGACAACGGTCGCGTGCTCTCCGACCGCCTGTTCCTGAACTCCAAGAGCGCCTGGAAGATCACCCAGTTCTTCGTCTCGATCGGGATGCGAGCGGTCGATGCCCCCAAGGAGCAGAAGCTGAGGATGGATTGGGTCGGCGCGGTCGGTCGCCGCTGCAAAATCAAGGTCGGCACCCACGAGTACAAGGACAAGACCTACAACGAGATTTCCGAGTGGATGAAGCCCGAGGCACAAGCCGCGGCACCCCAGCAGCACGTCTACGGCAACGCCAATCCTGAACCCGTCTCACCTGCACTGCAGGGCATGATCAACCAGACCTTCCAGCAGGCTCAGGCCGTGCAGAACGGGGGCTTCTAAGGCATGAAGTTCAACCTGCGTCCCTATCAGGAGCAGGCCATAGCCGCAATCGAGGAGCGCTGGGAAGCGGGAGACCGCGCAACGCTCCTCGTACAGGCAACGGGCACCGGCAAGACAATTGTCATGGCAGGTGTCACAGAGGACGCGGTCCGCGATGGCGGTCGCGTCCTCATTCTTGCCCATCGCGGCGAGCTGCTCCAGCAAGCAGCCGACAAGCTGCAATCATCCACGGGCCTGCGCTGCTCGGTCGAGAAGGCCGAGGACACGAGTGTTGGAACCTTCGAGCGCGTGACGGTCGGCTCCGTCCAGACACTGTGCCGGGAGAAGCGCCTTCGGGCGCTCGGCAAGGACAGGTTCACGCACATCCTCATCGACGAGTGCCACCATGCCGTCTCATCGAGCTATCAGGCGGTTCTCGACTACTTTGACGGTGCCAAGGTACTGGGCGTAACAGCGACGGCAGACCGCGGTGACCGCCAGAACCTCGGCAAGGTATTTGATTCCCTGGCGTTCGAGTACAACATGCCCGAGGCCATCAAAGACGGCTACCTCTGTCCCATCAAGGCGCAGACCGTGCCGCTCAAGCTCGACATCTCCAATGTTTCGATTCGCTCCGGTGACTGGGCGGCTGACGAGTTGGGCACCGCGCTCGACCCGTACCTGTCGCAGATCGCCCAGGAGATGAAAAACGCCGGGCTCGAGGAGCGCAAGACGGTTGCGTTCCTGCCGCTCATCAAGACCAGCAAGAAGTTCTGCCGCCTGCTCAACGAGTGCGGTTTCCGCGCCGTGGAGGTCAACGGGCAGAGCGAGAACCGCGCCCAAATCCTAAAGGATTTCGACAGCGGCAAGTACGACGTGCTTTGCAACTCGCTCCTGCTCACGGAAGGATGGGACTGCCCGAGCGTCGACTGCATCGTCAACCTGCGACCGACCAAGAGCCGTGCGCTCTATGCCCAAATAGTCGGCCGAGGAACGCGCCTTTCACCGGAGACGGGCAAGACCGACCTGCTCCTGCTCGACTTCCTGTGGATGACCGAGCGACTGGAGCTTGTTCGGCCTGCAGCGCTCGTTACGGGCTCTCGCGAGGTCGCGCAGAAGATGACAGCCATGGTCGAGCAGGCCGGATGCCCGGTCGACCTGCAGAAGGTCGAGAGCAAGGCATCGGACGAGGTGGTCGCTGAGCGCGAGGAGGCCCTCGCCAAGCAGCTCGCCGAGCAGCGGAAAAAGAAAGCAAAGCTGGTCAACCCGCTGCAGTACGAGATGTCAATCGCCGCAGAGGACCTGAGCGGATACATCCCCGAGTTCGCCTGGGAGATGGCACCGGCAACAGACAAGCAGAAGGCGGCGCTCGAGAAGTACGGCATCGACGCTTCGGAGATTTCTAACGCCGGCAAGGCAAGCAAGCTGCTCGACCGAGTGAAGAAACGCCGTGACAGTGGGCTCAGCTCTCCCAAGCAGATCCGCCTGCTCGAGCGTCGAGGATTCAAGCATGTCGGCACGTGGTCGATGGAGGCAGCAAGCTCGATGATCTCGCGAATCAGCGCGAGCGGCTGGCGCATCCCGAACGGCGTGAACCCGGCAACTTATACACCAAATGAAAGGAGCGAGTAATATGGCGATCGGATTGCCAAGGGACGCGAGCGGCGCGATCGTCCCGTTCGACACAACCATGATGTACCGCGAGAACGGTAACCAGTTTCATGTGTCTGATCTCTTTTTCGAGGCGAGACCCAGAAGGTGGTTCGCACGAAGCGGAAGTGAGTGCATCGAGACCAACAAGCTGTATCTCGAAAGCAAGAGGAAGGTCGCGGAGTACAGGGCCGAGGACGAGGAGCACTACCACGTGAGCGGCACGTGGAACTGGTGCCCCCAATGC
>JAHYYO010000012.1:0-37518 GCA_019424925.1 Collinsella sp. | reverse complement strand
GTCATCGAGATTGAAGAAGGGGGAGGCCTCGCGGCCTCCCCTTTTTTGCGTTTACGGGGTGTAAATGACTCAATTACACCAGACGATCTTGTTGTTTTCGGTATTTAGCCTTTATTTAAAGAAAATAAATCGTATAACAAGGGCAACTGCTATGGCCACAATGATCATAAGCAGGATTGTCAGCTGATGCTGCTTGCGTCGTTTACTTGACGAAACGAAGATTGACTTTCCCTGTTTTGGCGTTTCGAGATAGCGAGCCGAATGCGTCAAGGTTTGCTTGGGTCGAGGCCCTCTTTGTTGATGAGCGGCGGATGCTTTCATCGGCTCATCACTAGCTGCGCTGTTTTTAGATAATGGTGCGTCTTTCAGATATACAGGGTCTCCCGAGGCAACGCCCATATGTTTACGTCCCGTTTGGGCTTCTTCGAGCGTTTGATATCGGTTTCTTGTCACATATTTGGGCTCTGGGCCATTGATGGGCTCTTGCGAGATGTGGGGGCGATGGAATCGAATCGGTTGCGGGCTGGATGCTTCGTCCTGCTCCGGCATAAACGTGTTGTCCTGTTTTTGATCGTCCATGATGCCCTTAGCTCGTCATCAATATCGTGTATGCGCCCATTGTAAGCCAGCCGTCTAGTTTTGATGGGATTGCATACATTATTTAAGCCTTCGTTCAAATTCCGTTTATTAGACAAAACCTTAGTCAACCAGACTTAGATATGCTTATATCAATAGACTCAAAAAACTTTATAGTCGATGTATATTTAAGAAGCGGCTGGGCATATATAACAGCGTCAAAAGAAGTCCCAGTCACCTAGAAGATGACTCGGCAGTCCTTAAAAGGAGTGGTAAACATGGCAAGCATGGTTCCTTATCGTTCGGTTTTTGGCGTTCGTCCTTCTGCTAGCTCGCTGTTCGATTTGTTTGATGATATGACCGATCTTGCAAACAACTCGATTGCTTCCAAGGCGTTCCCCGTTGATGTCGAGGACAAGGGCGATGGTTATGAGGTCAAGGCCTATCTGACCGGCGTCGCTAAGGATGATATCGACGTTGAGCTTAACGAGGGTCGCCTGTCGATTAGCGTGAACGTTGTGGAGGACGAGGAGAACGAGGGCAAGAACTTCCTGCAGAAGGAGTTTAGCTCGTACAGCGCGACGCGCGGCGTGTATCTGAAGGACGCTTCGAGCGAGGGCCTTTCGGCTAAGTATGCTGACGGCATCCTGACCGTTACGGTTCCCAAGATTGTCGAGAAGAAGAACGTTACGAAGATCTCCATCGACTAACGATGGCTCTGCTTCAATCGAGAGTATGAGTTAAGGGGGGCTGGGAAGTGATTCCCAGCCCCCCTTTGTTGTCTTGAGGGACTATTGAATGGTTGTCGGTTGATACTGGCTTGCAGGGCGTATCGAGAGCTTCCGCGGCCCTTGAAGACGGGTGGCAGAACTGCCGAGTTCATCATCGAGACTTGCATCAAGCGCGTTGGCATAGCTTTTGACGGTAAGGCTTGGACGATTATTGTCCTGGCTGATGTGCATGGCGATGAGTTGTTCGGTGCGATCGGTAACAAGTTCGCGCGCGGCTTCGGCGGCCTGGTTGTTGGAGAGGTGCCCCTTTGTGGACAGGATGCGCTCCTGAAGAAAGCGGGGGTACGCTCCTTCGCGCAACATAGTTACATCGTGGTTACTTTCGAGCGCGAGAACTCGACAGTCTTTGAGGATGCCTATGGCCTTGCTCGATAACTCTCCGGTGTCGGTGGCAAACCCAATGGAATCATCGAGAGCATTAAATCGATAGCCGACAGGATTGATGACATCGTGCGATGTTGAGTAGGTTTGCACGTGGATGCCGGCAATGGGGAGCGTGTCGCCGGGGTCAAATTCCTCTACGGGCAGGTGCGCGAGGTTTTCTTTGCATGAAAGGGTATCCCTGCTGGCAAAGAGGGGACCATGCCAGTGCTTGCACCATACATCGAGCCCCTTGATATGGTCACCATGCTCATGGGTGATTACAAGAGCGGCGACGTCGTCTGCCGAGAGGCCAAGCTCCGCCATGCGTTTAAGTGTCTCGCGGCGGGACAGGCCGTTGTCGATCATGATGAGCCCCTGAGGCCCCTCGACGAGTGCGCAGTTGCCTTTTGAGCCGCTGCCGAGGATATGAAGGTGCAGGCGAGACATAAGATTCCAAAGGATACAATGAGTGCGGACGAATAGAGGAGGAAGCGAATGCCAACGGTATCTCAGCACTATGGACATCATGCCGCGCCGAGGACGGATAAGAGCGTCCTGGCAACGCGGCAGGCCGCTGCCCCCGTAGTGCTCATGGTATCAGGCGGTGCGGACTCGACGGCGCTGCTCCTTATGGCTTGCACATCAAAGCTGGATATCCAGGACGGGCGCGGCGTCGCTCCCATTGCGCGCGAGCGATTGCACGTGCTGCATGTAAACCATCATCTGCGCGGGGAGGCATCCGATGGCGACGAGGCCTTTGTACGTGACCTGTGCGCGCAATACGGCTTGCCGCTGTGTGTTGAGCATGCCTATTTTGATGACGAATCGGGCAATATCGAGGCTGCGGCTCGCGAGGTGCGCTATGCCGCGGCACGGAGATATGTTCGCGAACTTTGTGCCGAATCGGGCGCACCGCGGACGGCGGCTCGTATCTGTACCGCGCATACTACGTCGGACCGCGCGGAAACATTTTTGATGAATGCCATTAAAGGGTCGGGTCCCGCGGGTCTATCGAGCATTCCGCGCCGTCGGAACATTGTGGTTCGCCCCTTGCTCGACCTCACGCACGATGAGCTCGTGAGCTATCTGCAGGTGCACGGTCAGCCATGGCGGGAAGATGAAAGCAACGAGGACGTTTCGTACCTGCGCAACTATGTACGCCATCGGGTGATGCCGGTGGTGGCACAGCGCAACGCGAGCGTCTGTAAGACGATTGGCGCCGCTTGCGAAATTCTGGGCGACGAAGACGCCTTTCTTTCCCAGCTTTCGGCACAGGCGTTTCGAAGCTGCCTGCGCAAGGAAGCGGCGGGCGCACTTGTGCTCGATGCGCGCCGTCTTGCCGCCGCTGAGGTTGTGATTGCACGGCGTATCGTGCGATTGGCGATTAAGCGCATCGATCCCGACGCGCGACCGGAGATGCGGCACGTGGAGCGCGTGCTCGCCTGCGTCGCTGCGGGCTCGGGCTCGGTTACGCTTCCTGCGGGAATTGATGCCCGTGTGGAGTTTGGCACGCTGGCGTTCAAGGCCCCGGCGGCGCGCGAGGGTTTAGTGGCCGATTGGATCTCCGTTCCCGGTCGTCTGCCGCTGGGGGCGGGGCATATGCTGACAGCGGAGCCGATGGCTGTGGAGCCGGGGTGCGATATCGTGCACCGTGCCCGCGAGCTTGCTGCTGCCGGAAAGGTTGCGGCCTTGGTGGATGCGGCGGCCCTGGGGTTTGCCGACCGCGATAGCGAGCGGATGTTAGCCGGCTCGCGCGGGGAGATTCCCACCGAGGCACGATCGGCGCGCCTGTGGGTGGATAGCCCTGTGCCGGGAGACGTGATGTGCCCGTTGGGGATGAACGGCCGAAGCAAGAAAGTGTCAGACCTGTTGAACGAGGCGCGCATTCCTGTTTCAGACCGCTCTGGCGTACCCGTGGTAAGAACGGCTCCGGGAGGTGCCGTAGTATGGGTCGCGGGCGTTCGCGCGGACGAGCGTTTTAAATGCACGGCCGCAACGCGCGTGGCATATCTGCTTCGTGTGGTCGATGCGGAATAGCGCTTCGCGCCAGCTATTCTGTGCGACGTTGACGGTATTCCCGCGCTGATGGCGCACGTGCTGGTAAATATACCCCGTGCGCTGCTAGAATGTGTAGTTCGCGTCCATGCGGCGGTGCGTGGGCGATAAGCACAAGAAAGGGTTGTCATGGCTTCTCAACATCCGGATATCGAGAAGGTTCTGTTTACGCAGGAGGATATCGACGGTATCGTCTCTCGCCTAGGCGAGCAGATTACTCGCGACTACGCGGGTAAGGATCTGGTGCTGATTGCGGTCCTGCGCGGCGCCGTGGTCTTTATGGGCGACCTGATGCGCAAGATCGAGCTGCCGACCAACATCGATTTCATGGCTGTTTCGAGCTATGGCGACGGTGTGAAGTCCTCGGGCATCGTGCGTATCATTAAGGACCTGGATATCGACATCCGCGGTCGCGACGTGCTGATCGTCGAGGACATTCTGGACTCGGGCCTGACGCTCAAGTATCTGATGAAGAACCTCGAGAGCCGCAAGCCCGCTTCTCTGGAGGTCGCCGCCTTCCTATGGAAGGACGTTGAGGACCGCGTCTCGGCCATCACGCCCAAGTATGTTGGAACCCATTGCCCCGATGCCTTTGTGGTGGGCTACGGCCTCGACTATGCCGAGCGCTATCGCAACCTTCCGTATCTGGGCATTTTGAAACCGGAGGTTTATTCGTAAGATGCCCGACGACCGTAACGACAACAATTCCCAGACTCCCCGGGAGCCTAAGATCCCGGGGATGCCCGGAGGCAAGAAGCCCACGCGTACGGGCTGGCTGTATTTTATTTTGGCTTGCGCGCTTCTAGGCTACGCCTTCTTTAACATGGGCTCCGGCTTTGCCAACTCCAGCAATACCGTTAAGCTCGCGACGAGTGAGATGGTCAGCGCCATCAAGCAGGATCGCGTCGAAGATCTGACCTATACGGTTCAGGACGGAAGCGTGACGGGTCATTACTGGAAGACGAAAAAGGACAAGGGCGACACGAGCGAGCTCAAGAGCTTTTCCTCGACCTATGTCGGTTCCGATTCGCTTGCCGAGCTCATGGCGGAGCACCCCGATACCAAGTACATCGTCAACACCAACGATCCCGATTTTTGGGGCGACTTGGCGATGAGTGTGCTTCCGACGATTGCCTTGATCGCCATCATGTTCTACTTTATGCGCCAGATGATGGGTGCCAACAACAGGAACATGCAGTTTGGCAAGACCAATGCCAAGACCAACGAGGCTACGCGTCCCAAGGTCAAGTTTGAGGATGTCGCTGGCGTGGATGAGGCGGTCGAGGAGCTCGAACAGATTCGCGATTTCTTGAGCGACCCGGACCGCTATCGCAAGCTGGGCGCCAAGATTCCCCGCGGCGTGTTGCTGGTGGGCCCTCCGGGTACCGGTAAGACGTTGCTGGCCAAGGCCGTTGCCGGCGAGGCGGGCGTGCCGTTCTTTAGCATCTCGGGCTCTGACTTTGTTGAGATGTTCGTGGGCGTCGGCGCCAGCCGCGTGCGCGACCTTTTTAAGGAGGCCAAGTCTCAGGCTCCGTCAATCATCTTTATTGACGAGATCGATGCCGTGGGACGTCAGCGCGGAGCCGGTTTGGGCGGCGGCCACGACGAGCGCGAGCAGACGCTCAACCAGCTGCTGGTCGAGATGGACGGTTTTGAGGAAAGCGAGTCGGTCATCCTGATCGCCGCGACCAACCGCCCCGACATTCTGGATCCGGCGCTGCTGCGTCCCGGCCGTTTTGACCGCCAAGTCACGGTTGACCGCCCGGACGTAAAGGGCCGCGAGCAGATCTTGCGCGTGCATGCTGAGAACAAGCCGATGGACGAGGACGTTAAGTTTGAGAAGCTCGCCCAGATGACCGTTGGCTTTACTGGTGCCGATTTGGCGAACCTGCTCAACGAGTCTGCGCTGCTGGCCGCTCGCCGTCATCGTTCTGTGATCTCGATGGACGAGGTCGAGGAGTCGATGGAGCGCGTGATTGCCGGACCGCAACGCAAGGGCCGCGTGATGACCGAAGCCGAGCGCACCACGATTGCCTACCATGAGAGCGGTCACGCTTTGGTGGGCCACATCTTGGAGCATTCCGATCCGGTTCATAAGATTTCGATTGTCAGCCGCGGCCAGGCTCTGGGCTACACGTTGCAGCTTCCGCAGGAGGATCACTTCCTCAAGACCAAGAACGAGATGCTCGACGAGCTCGCCGTGTTCTTGGGCGGTCGCGTTGCCGAGGAGCTCATGTGCGACGACATCACGTCGGGCGCGAGCAACGATCTGGAGCGCGCGACTAAGATGGCGCGCGAGATGGTCACGCGCCTGGGCATGAGCGAGGAGCTGGGCACGCAAGTGTTTGGCGAGGCGCAACATCAGGTGTTCCTTGGTCGCGATTACGCCGATCACCAGGATTACTCCGAGGAGACGGCGCGCCGCATCGATATCGAGGTTCAGCGCATTATGCGTGAGGCCCATCGTCGTGCGGTCGAGATCCTAGACGCCCGTCGCGATCAGCTCGATCTGATGGCGAAGGTGCTGCTTGAGCGCGAGACTGTCGAGGGCGATGCCGTGAATGCCCTGCTCGATAACGAGTGGGACGCCTACCTTGAGCGCGAGGGCGATATCCTGGCGGCCAAGGAGGAGCGCAATGCCAAGGCGGCCGGCATGCCGACCAAGAAGCGCGCGCCTCGTATGAGCGAGGAGGAACTGGCGGCTGATGCCGCGGCCTTTGCGCAGGCGGCCATGCAGGAGGATGCCGAAGCCGCATCCGATGATGCTGATGATGACCATGCCGTCGTCGATGCCGACGCCGACAAATAGCCTTTGTAGCGAAAGCCTCCGCGGGGAAACCTGCGGAGGCTTTTTCTTCGTTGATTGGGGACAGACTTAAATGAGCGTTTTCACGCATTTAAGTCTGTCCCCAATCAACATTGTGGCGCTCTAGTTGGCTAAAGCGTACAATAGCGCCTATGCGAAAGGGGAACAGATGATCAACGAAACTATGTATGCTCGCGGTGCGGAAAGCTCCATCATCCGTGAGATCTTTAGCTATGGCCTTGAGCGCAAGGCACAGATCGGCGCGGAGAACGTATTCGATTTTTCGCTGGGTAACCCGAGCGTTCCGGCACCTGCCGCCGTGGCTGAGTCCATTAAGAAGGCCTTGGAGCTGCCGAGCGACCAGCTGCATGGATACACGCCTGCGCCGGGTCTGCCGCAATGTCGAGCAGCCGTCGCCGACTCGCTCAACCGTCGCTTTGGCACGAGCTATGAGGGCAAGGACGTCTTTATGACGGTGGGTGCCGCGGCTTCGCTCACCTGCACGCTCAATGCCGTTACGAACCCGGGCGATGAGGTTGTTGTTATCGCCCCGTACTTTCCGGAGTATCGCGTGTGGATTGAGAAGGCCGGCTGCACGTGTGTTGAGGCGCTCGCCGATGAAGATACGTTCCAGCTGAGCGTGGATAACGTGCTCAAGGCGATTACCGATAAGACCGCTGCCGTCATTATCGACTCACCCAACAACCCGACCGGTGCAGTGTATACGCGCGATACACTGACGCGACTGGCCAATGTTTTACGCGAGGTCAACGCCAAGCGCGATTCCGAGAACCCAATCACGCTCATCTCTGATGAGCCGTACCGCGAGATCGTGTACGGTGCCGGGGTGCCTTGGGTGCCCTCGATCTACGAGAACACCGTGGTGTGCTACTCGTATTCCAAGTCGCTTTCGCTGCCGGGCGAGCGCGTGGGCTGGATTTTGGTTCCCAATACCAATCCGCAGGCTGCTCGCCTGATGCCGGCCGTTGCCGGTGCCGCCCGCACGCTGGGCTTCGTGTGCACACCGGCCCTCTTCCAGCGTGTAATCATCGACTGCATTGATGAACCGAGCGATGTCGAGGCCTATGCGCGCAACCGCACCGCGCTTACCGATGCACTAGCGGAGTACGGCTACACCTATGTTGAGCCGGATGGTGCATTCTACTTGTGGGTGAAGGCGCTGGAGCCCGATGCGAATGCGTTCTGCGAGTGCGCGAAGAAGTACGAACTGCTCGCGGTGCCTTCGGATAGTTTTGGCATGCCGGGCTGGTTCCGCCTTGGCTACTGTGTGAGCTACGAGACAATCGTCAACTCGCTGCCTGCCTGGAAGCAGCTGGCCGACGAATATCGTCGAAAGTAAAGCGCTCTGCTTACAATGTTTTACGTGAAACGGGGTTTGGTTTTAAGCCAGACCCCGTTGTCTATGCCGTTGTGTGATTGGGATGAAGCAGTTTTACGACTGCCGAAAGCTATGCGTACAATGAATATACGCGACGGCCATACTGGACAAGGAGACCCGATGCCCTACCTTCTTTCTTGTGATATTCATACTCATACGATGTTCTCTGCGCATGCGTACTCAACCATCGAGGAGAACATCTATTGGGCGGCAGAGCGCGGCCTTCAGGTGCTCGGTTCCGCCGATCATTTAAGCTCGATGGTTACGCCTTGTCCCAATGACCTGCGCAGTTTCCAATTCTTTATTAACCAGGATATCTGGCCGCGCATTTGGAGCGGCGTGCTGGTGCTGCGTGGTGCCGAGGCCGATATCGTTTCGCTGGATGGAGGCCTGTTTGGCGAGGACATTCCCGTTTCGCTCGATATTGCCGGCGATTCGTACAGTCACCAGCATTCGCTGTTCGATTTGGTGACGCGTAATTTGGATTATTTGGTGGCAAGCGTGCATAACCCGCAGTTTGCCGAAGGCGCGACGCTCGCCCAGACAACCGAGATGTACATCAATGCCCTGGATCACCCCAAGGTGTTCATGCTGGGGCATACGGGGCGCTCGGGCGTGCCGTTCGATATCGATGAGGTGCTGCTGGCGGCCAAGGCCAAGCACAAGATTATCGAGATCAACAACCATAGTCTTGAACACGGTGTCGACACTGAGCATTGGGCCGTATGCCGCAAGATCGCCGAGCGCTGCGCCGAGCTGGGCGTGGGTATTGGCGTGTCGACCGATGCCCACATTGGCATGGCCATTGGCAAACTCGATCACGCGCGCAAGATGCTTGACGAGATTCACTTCCCGCTGGATTTGATCGTGACGCGCGACCGCGAGACGCTGCTGCGCGAGATGGCGGCAGCCGGCGTGTGCGACCTGCGCAAGGGGATGTAGCGGAATTAATAAACCAAGAAAGGGGGCGGCCCAGACGGGTCGCCCCCTTTCTTGTCCCAAAAATCTACTGAGGTTGGTTAGCGGCGTTCGAGGACCGCTACGGTCTCGGTGTGGTCGGTATGGGGGAACATGTCGACGGGCGTGATCTTGAGCAGGCGATAGCCTCCGTCGAGAAGCTGGTGCAGGTCGCGCTCTTGGGTCACGGGGTTGCAGCTGATATAGGTGATGCGGCGCGGCTTGAGTGCGCAGGCGGCTTCGAGGAACTCGGGGGTGGAGCCGGCGCGCGGCGGGTCGATGGAAAGGACATCGATCCGCTCGTTGTTGTCGGCGGCGTCCAGGATGTAATCGGTGGCGTCGTCGGCCATAAACCAAGCGCTGCGGGTGAGGCCGTTGAGCTCGGCATTGCGACGTGCGTCGGCAATGCCCGCCGGGTTGCGCTCCACGCCGAGCAGCATAATGCCGATGCCCTTGTCCTGGACATCCTTCGCGGCGCACAGGCCGATGGTTCCGCTGCCGCAGTAAGCGTCCATAAGAATGTCACCCTGCTGCAGGTCCATGCCGTCAATGGCAAGTCGATAGAGCAGCTCGGTTTGCTGCGGATTGGTCTGATAGAACGCGGTAGGGGAGATGTCGAATTCACAACCGAGCAGCTGGTCGCGCATGCATTCGGCGCCATAGACGATACGGGTCTCCTCGCTCAAGATGGCATTTCCGGGGCGACCGTTGATGTTCTGAGCGACGGTGACGATATGCGGATCAAGCGCCGCGACGGCTTCAAAGAACTCCTGCGCATGCGGCAGGTCGCGTTGAGCGGTCACGAGGGTGACCATAATCTGGTCGGTGCGCCAGCCGCAGCGAACGACGGCATAGCGAAGCAGCCCCAGATGCTTGTCTTCGTTAAAGGCGGGAATATGCAGACGTTCGGCCTCGCGAGCGATGCCGTTGAGAATCTGACGAGCGCCCGGCGCCTCGACAGGGCATTCAGGAACAGCAACGATTCTGTGTGTCCCACGTTCAAAAAAGCCGCAGCGGACAGCGCCCCCTTTGCCGGGAGCAAACGGAGTGGCAGCCTTATGACGAAAACCACGCGGCGCAGGATATTTGCCCGGGTCTCCCAGGGTGACTCCCATACCGCGAATGGGGTCGACGCTAATGCCCTCGCGCTCGCAGAGCTCAGCAAACAGCTCCTCCATAGCAGCCTGTTTGGCCGCCAACTGCTTCTTATAAGGACGATTGAGCGCCGTGCACCCACCGCAAGCTTTCATGATCGAACAGGGAGACTTGGAGTCCACAACCTTACGCGCAGACGAAACCGGATCTTTATGCGAGCGCTTGGAGCGAGTCTGAGATGCCTTATCCTCGCTCCGACGAGAACTGGGGCGCTTGGCCTTAGCCTTGCCCTTGGCCGACTTACCCTTCGCATCCTGAGACGACTTGGATTTCGTAGAAGATTTTTTCTCCTCCGACCCCTCAGCCGCCTCGATCAAAGCACGACGAGCCTTACGCTCCGCACGAGATTCTGCCATCAATAACTCCACTAATTCATGAATTAAAAGCTGCAAGCATTGTACCGTGCCAAGCTAGTGGACGATATGCAAGCGGCCATTTCATGTCAGCGATAAGTCCAACGACGTTTGCCCGCCGGGTGCCGGGGCAGGGGTTAAGTTTGTCGCGAGTTCCGCACGAACAGGAGAGCACTTAATGTGCTCTCCGTCGTGAGCAGGACTGTAGAGCAGCAAACTTAACCCCTGCCCCGGCACCCGGCGGGCAAGCCCTCCCTTGTACTCTATCTCACTAAAGTGTATGATTCTGAACGTTACATGACTCACTTTACCTAACTAAAGTGCCATCAAGGGGGAATACCATGAATACCGATATGTCTCGTCGTCAGTTTGTTGGTCTAGCCGGCTCGCTCGCTACGGTTCTAGGTCTTGGCCTGGTAGGCTGCGGTGGTGGTGCCGGCAAGGGCTCCGCTGCCGGTTCTGCTGCAGCCAAGGATGTGAAGGGCGCTGCGGAGTCCAAGAAGCTCGTGGTGGGCTTTGATAAGTCCTATCCTCCGTACGGCTTTGTGGGCGACGACGGCGAGTACACTGGTTTTGACCTCGACCTTGCCAAGGCCGTTGCCGACAAGCAAGGCTGGGAGGTCAAATACGAGGCCATCGACTGGGATGCCAAGGACACGCTACTCAACTCGGGTGCTATCAACTGCATCTGGAACGGCTTTACCATGGAGGGCCGCGAGGACGACTACACGTTCTCCGAGCCGTACATGCTCAACGAGCAGGTGCTCGTGGTCAAGAAGGACGCGGGTATCAAGAGCTGGGACGATCTTGCCGGCAAGACCGTGATTACCCAGACCGATTCCGCCGCACAGGATGTGCTCGAGGGCGACCAGAAGGATCTGGCCGCGACGTTTGCCACGCTCGATACCATCGGCGAGTACAACACGGCGTTTATGCAGCTCGAGAGTGGTGCAGTCGATGCCGTTGCCTGTGACCTCTCGATCGCTCAGTATCAGCTTGCCGCCAAGCCCGATGCCTATACGCAGCTCGACAAGCCGCTGTCCAGCGAGCACTACGCCGTTGGCTTCAAGAAGGGCGACACCAAGTCCGCCGATGCCGTGACCGAGTCGCTCAAGGCACTCTACGAGGATGGCACGGTCAAGGACCTCTGTGATAAATATGCAGATTACGGTCTGTCTTTCGATAATTGGGTGCTCAAGTAATGTCTATTCAGGTCATGATGCAGATGCTTGGCCAGGGATTCTTGGTCAGTTTGCAGTTGTTTGTGCTGACGCTGCTGGGGTCGATTCCGCTGGGAATCCCCGTGGCGTTTATGCGCATGAGCAAAATCGCGCCGCTCCGCTGGATTGCGCGCATCTATATTTCGGTGATGCGCGGCACGCCGCTCATGCTGCAGATGTTTGCCATCTACTTTGCCCCGTACTACGTGTTTGGCATTTCGCTTACGCCCGATTCCAAGTGGACGGCGTGCGTCGTGGCGTTCATCATCAACTACGCCGGCTACTTTGCCGAGATCTATCGCTCGGGCTTGCAGTCCATTCCGCGCGGTCAATACGAGGCAGCCGAGGTGCTGGGCTATTCGCGTCTGCAGACATTTTTGTACATTGTGATGCCGCAAGTCGCCAAGCGCATTTTGCCGGCGATGGGCAATGAGATCATCACGTTGGTCAAGGACACATCGCTGGCATTTGCCATTGGCGTGGGCGAGATGTTCTCGACGGCCAAGGCGCTGGTTGCCTCGCAGGTGAGCATGGTGCCGTTTGCGATTGCGGCGCTGATCTACTGGGTTTTCAACTTCGTGGTCGAGATGCTGTTGGGCGCCGCGGAGAAAAAATTGGATTACTACCATGACTAATTCGGTAATGAATATATCGAACGCGCGTAAGGCGTTTGGCGGCAATGAGGTGCTCAAGGATATCTCGCTTGAGGTGAAGCGTGGCGAGGTCGTGGCGATTATCGGGCCTTCGGGTGGCGGCAAGTCCACGCTGCTGCGCTGCGCCACGCTGCTCGAGACGCTCGACGGCGGCTCGCTTTCGTTTGGCGACCTTGCGGTTGCGACGGATGCGGGATCGGGCGCGGTCTGTGCGAAGGGCGATGTGCCCAAGCAGGCGCGCTCGCGGTTTGGCCTGGTGTTCCAGAACTACAATCTGTTTCCGCACTATACCGTGATGAAAAACATCACCGACGCTCCGGTCCGCGTGCTCAAGCGCCCGCGCGAGCAGGCGGAGGCACGCGCGCGTGAGCTGATTGCGCAAATGGGGCTGACGGGCAACGAGAACAAAGTGCCGTGTGAGCTTTCGGGCGGTCAGCAACAGCGCGTGAGTATTGCCCGCGCCCTGGCGCTCGATCCGGAAATATTATTCTTTGACGAGCCGACCTCGGCGCTCGATCCCGAGCTGACGGCCGAGGTGCTGCGTGTCATTAAGGACCTGGCGGCGCAGAATATGACGATGGTAATTGTGACCCACGCGATGCAGTTTGCGCGCGATGTTGCCGACCGCGTGGTCTTTATGGACGGCGGCCGTATTGTCGAGGAGGGCCCTGCCGAGCAGGTCATCGACCATCCACGCGAGCAGCGTACCCGCGAGTTCTTGAGCCGTATCGAGGGGTAGGCTCAGCTATTTACTCAACTATTAAATTGAGGCGAAGTCGCCGCAGGTCTTACGGTTTGTGGCGGCTTTTTGTTTGCATCGACGGGGTTCAATAATCGCCTTGCACGCTTGCTCCATCCTCTCGCCGTCTGTATTCATACGCGTGCCGAAAGATGTGCATGGACAGGCGGATGCAAGGGTAGGGTGGTGGCATAGGACATTTGGAGGGTGAGTCGGCTCGGCTGCCGACCATGCTGCTCCTGGGACGGCACCGACCGCGAACCCTCCCCGTTGGCGTCGCGCATTGCGCGCGGCCCTGCAAGGAGGTCATCATGGGTGCTCCCAAGACCGGTAACGTAAGGAACGTGGTGCTCGTAGGCCAAGGCGGGGTGGGCAAGACTTCACTCGCCGAGGCCATGCTCCACCTTTCCGGCAAGACCGCTCGCCTGGGCGGCCACGACGGCACCAAGCCCACGCTCGACTATGACCCTGAAGAGGTCAAGCGTGCATTTTCCATCTCGACGACCATTGCGCCGATCGACTGGAAGGGCGCACGCATCAACGTGCTCGATGCCCCGTGCTATCCCGATTTTATCGGCGACGCCTTTGCCGCGATGAGCGTCTGCGAGACGGCTCTGTTTGTGGTCGACGCCGAGGCCGGCCCGCAGCCTACGACGGTTAAGCTCTGGTATGCCGCCGAGGACCTGCGTCTGGCGCGTGCGGTGTTTGTAAACCGCCTGTCGCGCTCCGAGGCCAGCTTTGCGACCACGATGGACCTGCTGCAGGAGCGCTTTGGCACGCGCCTGGGCGCCGTGACCCTTCCCTGGGGCGAGGGCGAGGACTTTGACGGCATCATCGACTTGGTGCGCATGAAGGCGCGCCATTGCAACGGCGCCGAAGCCGTTGAGTCGGAGATTCCCGAGGAGTATCGTGCCCAGGCCGAGGAGGCCCATGACCATCTGTGCGAGCTGGTGGCCGAGGCTGACGACGAACTGATGATGAAGTACTTGGAAGGCGAGGAGACGCTGACGCAGGAGGAGCTTGAAGGCCTGCTGTCGAAGGCGATTGCCGAGCGCATCTTTGTGCCGGTCTTTGCGGGCGATTGCATTAAGGAGCAGGGCGTCAACTCGCTGATGGACGACATCGCGACGTACTTCCCGGCGCCGACCGACTACGGCGAGATGCCGCTTATCGACGGCGATTCGCTTAAGATTTCGAGCGACGATGACCGTCCGGTGGCGTTTGTGTTTAAGACCCTGGCCGATCCGCAGCAGGGTCGCATCAGCTTTATCAAGGTGCTGACGGGCACGCTTGAGCCGGGCCTTGAGCTGATCAACGCGCGTACCCGCAAGAGCGATCGTCTGGCTCACCTGTATGTGATGTGCGGCCGCGATATGACCGAGGTCGGTCACGCCTATGCCGGCGACATTATCGTGGCGCCCAAGTTGGCTGCCGAGACGGGTGACACGCTCTCCATTACCGGCAAGGTCGAGGCTGCGGCGTTTAAGTTCCCCAACTCGCAGTACCGTATCGCCATCGAAGCCGAGAACCGCGGCGACGAAGAGAAGCTCTACACGTTTATCGAGAAGGCTTGTAAGGCCGATCCGACCATGAGTATCGACCGCGATGAGGAGACCGGCCAGACCATTATCTCGGCGGTGGGCGAGGCGCAGGTTTCGGTCCTGCTCAACCGTCTGGAGGACCGCACCAAGGTTGCCGCCAAGAGCGTGCCGATCCGTATCCCGTATCGCGAGACCATCCGCCGCACGGCGAGCGCCCAGGGTCGCCACAAGAAACAGACTGGCGGCGCCGGTCAGTACGGCGACTGCTGGCTGCGCGTTGAGCCGCTCATTGGGCCCGACGGCACGAGTGATGGCTATGAGTTTGTGGACGAGGTCGTGGGCGGCCGCATTCCGCGCTCGCTGATCCCCGCCGTGGACAAGGGCGTCCAGGAGACCATGAAGGACGGCATCATTGCCGGCTACCCGCTCACGGGCATTCGCGTGGCTGTGTACGACGGCTCGTATCACAGCGTCGACTCCAACGAAATGGCGTTCCGCGCGGCGGCTCGCATCGGCCTGCGCAAGGCGTGCGCCGATGCCGACCCCGTGGTGCTGGAGCCCATCGAGGAAATCACGGTGACTATCCCCGAGAGCTACGCTGGTGCCGTGATGGGCGACATCTCGGCCTCGCGCGGTCGCGTGACGGGTATGGAGACTGATGAGCGCGGCGATACCGTGGTCATTGCCCAGGCGCCGCTGGCCGAGCTGACGGATTACTCAACGCGCCTGCGCTCTATCACGCGCGGCACGGGTGACTTTACCATGAAGCCCGCCGGCTACGAGCAGGTGCCTTATGACGTTCAGGCCAAGCTGGTCGAGCGCTATGAGGAGGGCCGCGCTAAGTAACTAGACGATAAAAAACCGCCGCGATGGGGTAGTTCCGTTGTGGCGGCTTTTTTGGCGGGCGAGGTGCCCGCCCCAGCATCTGTGGGGCGGGCACCTTTTTGTGCCGTTGCAGTAGAAAAAGTCCTCCTTTGCTAGAATAAACGTATATAGACGTCTACTTGAACAGGGAGGCAATATGTACGAGGCGGTTATCTTCGATATGGATGGGCTTATGTTTGACACCGAGCCTATCTGGGCTTCTTGCTGGCCTAAGACCGCAATCGAGTTTGGGGTTGAGTGCATGGAGGGCCTTGCGGACGCCATGCGCGGAACCAATGGAGCCGAGGCCGTATCCATTATTCGCGAATGGTATGGTGACGAAGTCGACCCCAAGGCATTTGTTGATCGTTTTTACGAAATAGCCCATGAAGCATTGGCCCATGGCGCAGAGAAAAAACCTGGATTGGATAGGCTTCTCGAGTATCTCAAGACTGAAGGGATTCCGATGGCGGTTGCCTCCTCGTCGAGCAGGGAGATGATCAAGGCCAACCTGATAAGGGGAGGAATACTTCCATATTTTGATTCGATCGTTTCTGGTATCGAGGTCGAGCATGCCAAGCCCTATCCTGACGTCTTTTTAAAAGCAGCGGACGAGCTAGGGGTGCCGCCGCAAAAATCCCTCGTCTTGGAGGATTCCTATAACGGGGTGCGCGCGGGCTTTGCAGGAGGTTTTCACACCGTCATGGTTCCTGATCTCTCCGAGCCAACAGAAGAGATGGAAAGATTAGCCACGGCGATTGTCCTGAACCTTAATGATGTTGCCGACATGCTGGCAAGCGGAACATTGGGGTAAGCAGGTTGAACGATGGGCTGTCGAGTGTTTCTCGGCAGCCCTTTTTCTAATTCGAGACATTTAATGCTATGCGCAAGAATCAAAAAGGTATATAGTCGTCTATAAACAGGTACATAGACGTCTATATAAGTATCTGGAACGTAAACTCAACTCGAATTGCCGTAACCCGGTTGGAGGAATCATGGCAGTTGTAACTTCGACTGAGCTGATCCAGATTGCACGCAAGAACGGATGGCTCCTTCCCGCATATAACACGACCAATATGGAGATGACCCTGGGTATCTTGGACGGATTGCAGAAGGCCGGCATGCCGGGCATCCTCCAGATCGCCCCTACCAACGTTAAGCTTTCCGATTACGGCATGATCGCCTCTATCGTTAAACGCGCGGCGGAGGACTATATCGTTCCCACGTGTCTGCATCTTGACCACGGCAAGACGCTCGAGGATGTTCGACAGGCGGTTCAGGCCGGCTTTACCTCCGTTATGATCGACGGTGCCGCGTTGCCCTTTGAGGAGAACATTCGCTTCTCGCGCCAGGCAGTTGACTACTGCCATTGCTACGGCGTGCCCGTTGAGGCTGAGCTCGGTGCCATCAAGGGCAAAGAAGACGATCATGTTTCCGAGGCGGATCTTAAGACCGACCCCGATCAGGTTTGCGAGTTTGTGGAGCGCACGGGCTGCGACCTGTTGGCCGTGTCTATCGGCAACGTTCACGGCCTTGAGGATACGCCGCGCATCGATTTGCCGCTGCTTGAGAAGCTTGCCGAGGTGTCTCCGTGTCCCCTCGTTCTTCATGGTGGCTCGGGCATTCCCTATGAGACCATCCACGCTATGCAGCCACACAAGATGTCCAAGATCAACATCGCAAGCGACCTGCGCAAGGCCTACATCACGACGGTTGGCAAGGCGTACGAGGCAAACAACAACGAGCATAATCTCGCCAAGGTACTGATTGATACACGTAAGGCAGTTGCGGACGTTGCTTACAAGACGACGCGCGCCATCAACGGCATCGCTGAGTAGCGCGGAATTACGAACATGGATGAGGCGATAATGGGTGCGCTCTACCTTGGCGTCGATGTGGGCACGTCATCGGTGAAGCTCACGTGCATTGATGAAGGCGGAAAAGTTGTCGCGACTGCGAGCGAGGCTTACGAGTGCTCTGAGCCTCATCCCGGTTGGCGGGAAATCAATCCCGAGACATGGTGGATCGCCATTTGCTCTGCATGCTCCCTGCTTGGAGAGAAAGTTGACCTGTCTCTAATAAAAGGCGTTGGCGCTACCGGGCAGATGCACACGACGGTCTTGATCGATGCCGATGGGGTGCCAACGTGTCCCGCCATAATGTGGAACGACCAGCGCACGATTGACGCCGTCTTTACCGAGAAGCAGTGGGCGCTGTCTGCGGGCTATCCTAGGGTCGCCAGCTTTCTTTCGACTGGGGTTCCGGCGATTAACCTTGCATGGATAGCTAAGAATAATCCTGAGGGCCTTTCAAAGAGCGAAGTGTTTCTTTCGGTTTCAGATTGGATTGCTCTCAAGTTTGGCGGGCGTGCTGGTACGGACTATTGCGGGGCTTCGACAACAGGGCTCTACGATAACGAGAGGCAAGCTTGGATCGGTGAGGTCTGCGAGCATTTCGGAATCCCCGAGTCGTTGCTTCCCGTTGTCGAGCCTTCTGATGCCGTAATTGGGACCGTGGTTGAGAGAGCTTCAAGCGAGACGGGAATTCCCGCAGGTGCCATGATCGTGAGGGGAACGGGCGACAATCCCGCGGCAGCGATCTGCACGGGATGCCTTTTGGAGGGCGTCCCCACCATCTCACTTGGAACAAGCGGCGTGCTGATGTATTCATCTGAGGGAGTTGACCTTCCGGCTGTTGGCAAGCCCGTGTTGTTCAAGTGGGGAAATACCCTTAAGACCCAAATTCAGCTGAGTATCAGATCGTGCGGCGGTGCCAAGGAATGGTGGTACGGGCAGATTCTAAGCAGTGAGTCCTACGATTTGGAGGACAAGGCCGTCGAGGACCCCTTCTACGACATGAGGGAACTCATGTTCTACCCCCATCTATCGGGAGAAAAAGTCCTGCACGGTTGCCCGTCGGTACGCGGTGCCTTTCTGGGGCTTGATCTTGACACGACTCGTTCCGAGCTCGAAAGGGCTCTGATGGAGGGCACGGCGTATGCCTTAAGGGAGCTCAAGGAGTCCGTGGACCATTCGGAAGAGTGGCGCAGCATCAGGCTAGTTGGAGGAGGGGCCAAAAACGATTTTTGGGCGCAAACGCTCTCCAACGTGTTGGGGGTCGATATGGTGCGGATGGAATCCTCCGGCGCCGGTCAGGGCACGGCGCTGCTGGCCCTCTCGGCTTCTTGCGGCCAAAACTTGACGGCGGTTGCTGCAGGGGTCTGCAGAAAACTCGATTCCATTGAAAAAAACGACAGGGCCCATGAGCTCTACGACGCGCGTTTTAGCAGGTATATGCGTATATTTGAGGCACTCCAAATTATCTATGAGCTAAATTGCGCGTAGCCGTTTGTCTTGTAAAATCTACCGTTCACCGAAAGGAATGCGAGAAGATAACTCGAAGAGCGGTCCCTTTGTAAGATATAGACAACCGTAGACAACCATGAGCGTATATGGCTGATTGAAAATGAGGAGGGGGCGCTCAGGTAGAACGATAGAAGTAACGAACATTAACTAAGGAGAATGAAAATGGGAGCAGTAAACGATTTCCTTATCTTCCTTGCGGAGGGCTTTACCGGCCTGTTTAATGCGGCTGGTGATCAGTTTGCCTCGTTTATTACGGGCATGATCCCCATGCTGATCTGTCTGATCCTTACGATCAAGGCAGTCATCCAGCTGATCGGCGAGGAGCGTGTCTATGGGTTCATGAAGAAGTGCACCAAGTATGCAGTTCTCCGCTATACCCTCATCCCGTTCCTTTGCACTTTCTTCCTCTGCAATCCGATGGCATACACCTTTGGTGTGTTTGTCGAGGAGGACTACAAGCCCGCATTCTACGATGCGGTCGTGTCCATGATGCACCCCATCGTTGGCCTTTTCCCGCACGCTAACTCTTCCGAGCTCTTTGTTTGGCTTGGTATCTCGGCCGGCTACGAGGCACTGGGAAAGAACTCCTCCGAGCTTGCTATCCGCTTCCTCATTGTTGGTCTAATCGTCTGCCTGATCAAGGGCATTGTCACCGAGAAGCTGTACCTCATCATGAAGAAGCGCAACGAAGCTAAGCTTGCCGCCTAGTAGTTCAGCGCAAAAGGAGAGTCTAAATCATGAGTGAATTCAAAAGCGTAAAGGCGTCCCACGGCGGCAACGGTTGGGGCGGTCCCCTCATCATTACCCCCACGGCCGAGAAGCCTTATGTTCTGAGCGTGACCCTGGGTGGCATCAGCCCGGTCGCCCTTCGCATTGCGGAGCTTACCGGCGCCGAGGCGCACGACCAGTTTAAGGACCCGATCGAGACCGATCAGGCGTGCGCCGTTGTCATCGACTGCGCCGGCGTGGCTCGCTGCGGCACCTATCCCAAGATGGGCCTTAAGACGCTGAACATCAAGCCCGGTTCTCCGTCTGGTCCTCTTGCCCAGTTCATCACCGAGGATCTCTTTGCATCTGACGTCAACCCCGATTGCATCGTCCTTGCCGATGCGGCCGATGTTCCCGCTGAGCCGGTAAAGGCCGAGAAGGCACACGAGGAGACGACGAAGGAAAACGTCCACGCCAAGATCGCTGAGGGACGTGCCGAGCTCGCATCCAAGGAGTCTAACGGCTTCATGGACGTTGTCTCCAAGATCGGCACCGGTGTCGGCCGCGTAATCAGCATCATCTACCAGGCTGCGCGCGATACCGTGAACGATGTTATCCGCAACATCATCCCCTTTATGGCGTTTGTCTCGGTGTTGATCGGCATTATTAACTACACGGGTTTCGCGAACGTTCTCGCCGGCGTTCTCACTCCGCTTGCGGGCTCGCTGCCCGGTATGCTGGCAATTGGCATGTTCTGCTCAATCCCGTTCCTTTCGCCTTTGATCTGCCCGGGCGCAATCATCGCTTCTGTGCTTTCTGTCCTTGTTGGCAACCAAATCGCCAACGGCACGATTCCCGCCAACTTTGCCCTTCCCGGCTTCTTTGCCGTCAACTGCCAGGTTGGTTCCGACTTTGCTCCCGTTGGCATGACTCTCATGGAGGCAAAGCCCGAGACGATCGAAATCGGTTACCCTGCATTCCTGTTTGGCAAGCTGATTACCACCCCGATTCAGATTATTCTTGCCTACGTACTGTCCTTTGGCCTGTAAACTGAAGCTTTAAGAGGGAAAGGCCCACTATGCTCAACGCGCTCATTACAATAGCCTTCTTTATTCTCGTATGGCTTGCAGGAACATTCACCCAGTATCGCTACTGGAAGAGGGTGCGCATTCTTATCCATGAGCGCGCTCGCGATCATGAGGGATACTTGGGCACGGGTATGTGCAAGGTGAGTTTTAGCCGAAAGGCGTTTGTGATGATTCTGACTGATCATGATGGCGTGATTAACGGTTGCTATGAGCTCAAAGGGCTTTCCCTCAAACCAGAGTTTTCGGAGATGAGCGAGATGCTGGGGCTGAATATCGAGACCGCCCTAGACCATCTGGCCAACGAAAGCTATCACGATGCTTTTGCCCAGGCTATTCGTGTTATCGACAGGTCAATGACTGCGCCTGCGGCGTAACAAAGATAGGAGAAATCAAATGTACAAGGTTAAGGTCACTGAGATCGGCTCGTTTGTTGAGGAACTTCTCAACGAGAAGATGGTGGTCCTGTTTGGCCCGACCGCTCCTGCAGAGTTGCGCGACATCTGCGTCGTTCACGATGGAACTCCCATGGAGGATAACGTGCTTGCTGAGGGCGGCACCATTTCCATCGGCGATCAGGTCTACACGATTAAGGAGTTTGGTGAAGCTGCGAACGAGAACATGGGAGGGCTCGGTCATCTAACCATTGCGTTCGATGACGAGCGAGAGCTGCTTCCTGGAACGGTTCTCGTGACACCAAGCGTGCTTCCCAAGCTGGAAACCGGCATCGAGATTAGCTTCAACGGCTAAATCGCTCGGTATGGCAGGCCATGTATTAGTCGGAAAGGACGTGTTCTCATGAAACGTTCCGATTTAAAACTGCCACTTTTCACGGTCAGTCCTAAGACCTATTTGCTTGCGGACGATTCAATTGCAGCGGCTCATCTTACGGATGAAATTGCAAAAGATCGAGATCATTCGATTTTTTGGACTGCTCCCGTTCCCGAGCTCTGCGCAGTTGCGAAGGATTTGAAATTTGCAATTCCCACAGCGCAGCATGCCGATCTTATCGGTGACGGAAAAGGAATGGGACTGACACCTCTTGAGTCGCTTAAGAGCGCGGGAGTTCAAGCTGTCTTTCTAAATCACACGGCACACCCCCTGACCGTTGATAAGTTGGCGGCAACGATCGATCGCGCTCGTGAGCTTGAGATTCTAACCATTGTTGCAGCCGATAGCGTGACTGAGTCCAAAGCGGTTGCGGCGATGGATCCGGACGTGATTCTTTGCGAGCCGAGCAGCCTTGTGGGAACCGGCCATACAAGCGGCGATGATTACATCGCAGAGACCATCGCTGCCGTACGGTCCATCAATCCCGACATCGTTATCATGGAGGGAGCGGGAATCAGGTGTGGAGGCGATGTTCGTCGCTTGATTGGACTTGGCGCGCAAGGCACCGGCATTTCGAGTGCCCTGGCGATTACGGATGACAGGGCAGCGTTGCTTACGGAGCTGTTTGACGCGCTGGACTAAAACCGTTTACAAAAAGGCGAACCCACGGGTTCGCCTTTTTGCGTTTTGGAATTATATTTGGCGTAATGCCGCCGCTCTCAAGAGCTTTAATGGCGACGCTGAAAAACGGTGCCAAGCTGGAACCTGCTGGATTTAAGCCATACGCGCGCATATTCGATTGCAGAGTCATTGTCCAAGTAGACTGTTTGAAGCTGCTGAAGAAGCGGGGACTGCGTAGAGAGACCGAGCGCATCCGCGCGTTGGGTGTCCGCGAGCTTTGCCACAAAGGAGGTCTTTGAGTATTCGATCTGGTGGCCTGAGAGCCGCTCGATTATTGCAAAGAGACCTTCGTTAACAAAGTCGGCTGTTTCAATACCTGGGACAAGCGCCATATTGATGTTGTTTTCGATGAACATCACAGGTTCACCCTCAACGCTGCGCACTCGCTCGAGATGAAGGTAGTCAGAACCTTCGACAATACCGAGATGTCTGGAAATATCTTCGTCCGACTTACGAATTTCGCAATCGAGAATGTTTGTTTCGAAAGAAAGGCCTTGCTCGATTAGAGATTCGGAGAAAGAGATAAGACCCTCTGTAAGGGGGAAAGAGATGTCTTTTGACTTAACGTAAGTTCCCTTTCCCTGAATTTGCTCAAGCAGGCCCTCATCAACAAGCTTGGAAATGGCCTTTTTGATGCTGCCGCGGCTGACGCCGAGCGTACTCATGAGCTCGACTTCCGACGGGATTTTGGATGCTTGCTCCCAAGCTCCTGAGGCGATGTTCTCGCGCAGATAGTCGACCACCTGCATATAGATGGGGGTGGGACAATCCTTTTTAATATGTGAATTGTTGACGCGATTGGTCACAGTTTCTCCTGATTACTTTGAAGCAAAATTACCTTCATTTTACGTTGTTTTGCTTCGATTAACTTATCGAGATTGTGATTGCAAAGAATAAATCACGTATTTAATGTAGGGCTTCTGCTGCTTTGGCTACCTGTCTGGCGTTTGCCTTCTACTCTTATCGACAATACGGGCATCTTGGAGAGATGGCCCCATGTCACTGAAATGCGCCGTAGGAGGCAAGAATTAGCCTCCCGTGCGCGTCGGTGACAAACGATGCGGGCGTGGCCCCGGTTGAACCTACTCTCCGGCGGCCTGGTTGCGGCCGGTGGCGTAGTCGATCTGCACATGCGGCTGCAGGTTGTAGCAGTATACGTGGAAGCACAGCGTCTTGCCGTGGTCCTCGACCGATTGCGCCTCAAGGCGCACGCCGCGGCAGACAAGTTCCTCTTCGTTATACATAGGCGTGACGCGGTAGAGCACGTGGTTGCCCGTTTCGCGGGTGTAGTCGAGAATCTGCTCCTCAAACGGTAGCATGCCCGTCTCGTTGAGATAGCGCGTGCCGGTGAGGAGATCCTTGCGATTGGCGTTTTCGCCGCAGAGCGACCAGGCGATGAGGTGGCAGCGGTTGTAGAGGCTCTGGCCCGGAATAAAGTCGTAGCGCTGCTGATGCCATCCGGCGGGATGGATGCGCGAGATATCGCCGCGCTTGCCTTGACCGAGCGATTCGGGGCCCACGCAGGCGAGCGCTTTGCGAGTGCGGCCCATACTGTCGAGCTTGGAGAATTTCTTAAAGCAGCCCTCTTCTGCAGCGCGTTCGTATTCATCGAGTGTGAATGACGGCATGCCGAGCGGGTGCGTGCTGTCGGCGCGAAGAGCGACGTAGGGATTGCCGGCGTAGTCTGGAATGCTGCTGAGATATACGCCGCGGGCGCGGTTGAGATCTGGGTTTTCCACTTCGTCGATGGGGGTGGCGGCACTGTCCGCGGAGGCAACGTTGCCGTTGGTGTTGGTCGCGGTGGATTCGGAGCCATCGCCGGAGTCCTCGGAGCTTGCTGTTCCCGATTCGAGCCGGGCAACCAGGTCTGCCTCGTCGTCGGTGCGGCTGGGACTCTCGTTTTGTTTTTCGGCCAGAGCCGTCGCCTGCTCATCGCTTTGCGGCGACAACAACTTGGGCGCTCCGTCGAGCGACCCTGTGAACAACGCAAACCCCAGCACCACGGCGGTGCCGATGGAAAGTACTTGCTTGTAGGCGGACTTGCGCGACATTGCGGCTCCTGGATGGACGGTTGGGAATCTACCAGTCTAGCAGGAGCCGGCAGGGGCCGTTCTGTCGAACAAATACTCAAGATTTGGGATAGACGTTACTGATTCATTTGCCTCATATGGAGCTGCGGCGGTTGTGTACATGGAATCAGTCGGCGTTTCCCCAGATAAAACCTGCCAAAATAAGCCTGTCCCTTTTTGGTAGGTTAATCGTGAGCTATTTCACCGCAACTTAGGGCACGGTTAGGATGTGTGCACTTTAAAGAGAAGAACCCATGAGTAGAGAGGTCACGCTCGTCTCTCTAAATGTCTCTATAAAGAGAAAGTCAGTTAAAGAGATAACATTGGGCAATCTAACAGTGAATTCGGTACATCTCTCTAAATATCTCTCTAAAATAAGGTACTTATCTCTCTAAAGTTAGAGAGATATACTATACTTTAGAGAGATAAATCTATCGTTTTAGAGAGACGGAATGCCAATGCTGCTGGATGAACCTCTTGGCCTTATCGTTGAGCGCCTTCGCAGGCGAGGGACTGATGACGCATCGGTAGAAGTTAAAGCCTGCACGAATAAATTGAGCGCAGACGTATGGGAGACAGTGAGCGCTTTTGCGAACACTGCGGGTGGGCTCATTATTTTGGGCCTGAACGAAGTCGAAGGATTTGTTCCTTCTGCTAACTTTGCTATCGATAGGGTGCGCGATCAGTTTGTTTCGGGTATCGGAGACGGAGGCTCAGCGGCAGTGGTGACCCATGCGCCACGGTACGAGCTTGATCGAGGCGAGGTCGACGGGCTCCAGGTGCTTCTGGTGCGCATCTTTGAACTTGAGCTTAAAGCGAAGCCTTGCTATATCGGCGCGCGCGGCGTGCAGAACGGTAGCTACAAGCGCGTGGATGATAAAGATATCAAGATGTCACCCGCTGAGCTATATGAGCTGCAGAGTGCGTTGCTTCCGAGCGATGCAGACGGCACGGTGGTTTCGGAGGCAACGGTCGAGGATTTGGATCCAGATGTCGTGCGGTCTATTATCGCAAATCGCCGGCTGCAGACCCCGCGCGTTTTGCGCGGGGCCGATACGCTGGAAAAGCAGCTGGTCAGACTCAATATCACTACAAAGGATGGTGCTGTGAAGCTCGCGGGGCTTCTGTCGGCGGGAATTTACCCCCAGCAGTTCTATCCCAAACTGATGATCGATGTCGCCGTTCATTCCGATGTGGAAAAATCTGCACCCGGGCAACCCCGGTTTATTGACCGCCAGTTGTGCGATGGCCCGATTCCGGCTTGCATCGAAGATGCCCTTGCCGCGATTGGACGAAACTTGCGCAAAGCGGCGATAGTGCAAGGCGCTGGCAGAAGGGATGATTGGGAAGTTCCCCAGGAGGTTTTGCGCGAGGCCTTGGCAAATGCCTGCATCCATCGAGAATATTCGCCCATGTTTGTGGGGCAGGCCGTGAGTGTCGATATCTATCCAGACAGAATAGAGATCAAAAACCCTGGCGGGCTTTGGGGCGGAAAGACGGTGGACAATCTTGCAGACGGGGAATCGCGCTGCCGAAACCCAAAGCTCATGAGCCTAATGGGGGCGACGCCGTTAGAGCATGCCGAGGGGGCCGTTGCGGAAAGCCAGGGATCTGGTATCCCGGCTATGATTCGCGAGATGGAGTCTCGTTCGCTTGGCAGGCCGAAATTTATCGTTAAGGCCGATTCGTTTACGGTGCTGCTTTCCCGGCACGGGGCGGAGCTTGCTGAAAACCGCACGTGGATTCAGAGCCATGTGGGCACCGAGCTGACGGATCGCGAGGAAACATTGCTCATGTTTATGCGGGAGCATGGGTGCGTATGCGATGTTCAAAAAATACGAGAGGCCCTGAAGTGGGATTCGGATGACATTCGCCTGATCTGCGGGGACCTTGTGGATAAACATGTCCTGTCAAAATGCGGCAAAGACACGTTTGAAATTATCGATATGAACAGAGAATCGTCAACTTCGACGGCGGATAGGATCCTGGAGGCTCTCAGCGCCGAAGTGGATATGACGGCGCGAGAAATAGCGGTTGCATCGGGGGTCAGAATTTCGTCTGTCCGTTACCATCTGCCAAAAATGGCGGATAAAGGACTCATCGAAGTAATGGGTTCATCGACGAGCCGTAACCGCCGATATCGGAAGAAGTAGATGCAGCCGGGTCGCCCTTCTAGTGTCTCTCGAAGCTAGATGGGTGCTAGAGGAGCGACTGTCTAGCGATATTTCCCCAGATAAAACCTGCCAAAATAAACCTGTCCCTTATTGGCAGGTCAGTTAACGCAGTGCAGGTTGAGCATATGCGAGCGAGCGGGCTCCGGGTGCGGTAAGGTGACGTGAAACAAGCGGGCGCTGACCTTTTGGTCGCGCCCGTGAAGTTGAACGTCAGATTGCCGTGCCCGGGGCCCGCGCAGCGCCGAGCAGTTACGCCGTTTGTAAAACGGCGTAACCTAAAGATTCATGTTGCCGTGGATGTAGGGGGTGACCTCGGGGGAGACGTGGTCGCAGCCCAGCTCGCGCAGGGCGGACTCGATGGCGGCGGGCAGCGGGGCCTTGCCTTCGCCGTTGACCGTGGTGCCGCCGAGGGCGGCGATCTTTGCGACGTCTGCGGGAGCGGCTTCGATATGCATGCAGCCGCCGACGAGACGTGCGCGCACCTGCGCCAGACCAAGACCGTGCAGGTAATCCTCGCAGTCGCGGATTAAATCGACCTTATCGCGCGTAAGCTCCTCGCCCGTGGGGACGCGCGTGGCAAGACATGCTCCCGCCGGCAGGTTCCAAACGGGATAACCCCATGCGCGCAGCAGCTCGCGCTCTTCGTCCTTGGTAAAGCCGACCTCCATAAGGGGTGAGCGTACACCGAGCTCTTCTGCCGCGCGCATGCCAGGGCGGTAGTCACCGCGATCGCTTGCATTGCTGCCATCGATGACGGTGGGAAAGCCGAGCGACTTTGCGTGGTTGACGATGGCGGTAAAGCCGGCGTGCTTGCAGTGGTAGCAACGGTTGGCGTCGTTGCAGGCTACTTGGGGGAGCTGCAGCTGATCCACCGAAAGATTGAGCACGGGGAGCTTAAAATGCGGTCCCTCATTGGCCTGTCCATCAACGGACTGCTCGAACGAAGCCTGTTCGGGCGTGCCGATGAGCGGCGTGGTGAGGTGAACGAGGAGGGTATTGGTAGGCATGATGCGGGCGCATACGGCGGCCAAAAAGCTGCTGTCGACGCCACCGGAAAACCCGATAGCCACGCGCCCGTATGCCAAAAGCAGCTGTTCGAGCGCCGATAGCTTGTCTTGAAGCTCCTCTGCGGGTGCCGTGGTGTCTAAAATCATGAAACGATCCTTATCGTTGAGTACTCGGTCGAAAACTATAATCCTAATGCGTTACTTGCCATAAGACTTCTATCTATGTAACGAAAGTGCAATATGCTATATACGTTATATACAAGTTTGTAAAGTGCGGTAGAGTGGCAGTAACACAATCCGGTGAGGGGGCCGATATGATCAAGGCTGTTATTTTTGACATGGACGGAACGCTGGTCGACACCGAGCGTTTGGGGATTAAGGCCTGGAAGGCAGGCGCCGCTGAGCTGGGGCTCGCGATTGATGAAGCGCTGATCCATCAGTTTATCGGCCGCACGCTGCCCGATGTTATGGGCATCCTTGATAGGCATTACGGCAGCCATGAAACCACCGAGGCGATCTATCGTCGCCACAAGGAGATTCGCGACGAGATGGTCAAGACCGAACTGGAACTTAAGGCCGGTGCCGCCGAGTGCCTAGACGAGCTGCTGGCTGCGGGCTATTACGTGGGTCTAGCGACGTCGTCGCGCCTCGTTACGGCCGAGCGCAACCTTAAGATGGTCGGTCTTTTTGACAAGTTTGAAACGGTAACGTGTGGCGAGGACGTCGTGCACGGCAAGCCCGACCCCGAGATGTATCTGCTCGCCTGCGAGCGCGCGGGCTTTGCTCCCGAGGAATGTGCCGTGGTCGAGGATTCGCGCAACGGCTGCGTCTCGGGCATCACGGCCGGATGCCATGTCTTCGCCGTTCCCGATATCGTGCCGCTGTCGCAGGACGTGGTGGATGGCTGCGAGGCCGTGCTCGATACGCTGTTCGATCTGGCGGCGGCGGTCAAGGCCGTGCGCTAGACAATTGCGGTGTTGAAACGAGCAATTGCCCACGTTTGCGCTCAAGCAAAAGGGGCCCGGCAATGGTCGGGCCCCTTTTGCTTGAGCGGCGACTTAGCATACTTGCGGGCGTGCTATAGATACGCACCGAGGTTGATGGCCGTGGCGTCGGCCTGGCTGCTCGCCTGGGTGCTGGCGCGCTCCAATAGGAACGGACGTACCAGTTCTTGGCGGTTGATATCCTCGGCGGCGGTGACTGCGGTGACGGTGCGCGCTGCAGAGCCGACGCGGATATGCTTGGTCTTTGCCGGGGCCTTGTTCTCGATTTGCTCCATCAGCAGTTGGACACCCTTGCGGCCAATCTCGTAGCCCGGAGGCGCTACCGTGGTCAGTGGGACCGATCCGCTCCAGGCGAGCGGGTTGCCGTCGCAGCCGGCCACGCGGACCTGCTCGGGGACGGAGATGCCTTTATCGACCAGCGCCGAGATGACGCCCGAGGCCAGCACGTCGGTCAGACCGACGACAAAATCGGGGCGTTCGTTCGCGGGGCGCTCGGCGATTTGGGCACCGATGCCGTAGCCGTCGGCAGCGGTATTCCATTCGCCGGCGTCGATGACTTCGATCTTGATATCGGGGTGTAGAGCGAGCGCTTTATGAATGCCAAGGACGCGCAGGGTGAGCTGCATAAATGCTGCTCGGCCGACGACGACAATATGGTGCGCGCCGCGGGCGATGGCGAGCTCGGCGATAATGCGCCCCTGCGCCTCGTTGTCGGCGGCCACGTAGTAACCGGGTTCGGAGCAGTGGATGTCCAGATGGACGATCGGCACGGGCATCTTGGTCATATCGGGGTGCCAGTCGGGGGATGCCATGGGCTGAACCATGACGCCGGACATCTGCGTGCCCATAAAATATCGCAGATAATGGTCCTCGAGAATATCGTCGTTATCGGCGTTGGCGATGAGCAGGTCGTAACCGTGCTTGCGGGCCTCGTTATGGGCGCCGCTGGCAATTTGGAGCGAGAAACCGTGATCGAGACGGGGAAGAACCAGGCCAAAGGACTTGGTGGTGCCGCCTGCGAGCTGACGGGCGCTTTGGTTGGGCAGGTAGCCAAGGCGATTGATGGTCTCGTTGATGAGTTTGAGAGTCTCGGGGCGCAGCTTTTCGGGATGGTTGAGCGCGTTGGAAACCGTGCCCAGCGAGACCCCTGCCTCGCGCGCGACATCGCTGATTTTTACCTTTGCCATAGCGGCCCCTTTGATGCGTTTCAAGTACGAGTCAGATTGTAGCATCGCCCGTTTCCAGGGCGTCAAAACCTACCAATTAGGGACAGGTTTATTTTGGCAGGTTTTATCTGGAGAAACGCTGTTGCCAACGCGACCACCACGAAGGGGACAGGTACCTTTGCGGTGGTTTGGGCTGCCCGGGTCTTCAATTGTCTCGATCTGTAACATCTGGACAGCAAAACCGGCTCTACCTGTTACAGATCGAGACATAGTGCTGGGGACGAACCGTAATGTCTCAATCTGTAACACTAAGCCGGCTTATTGCGGCCCAGATGTTACAGATCGAGATTTTTCGCCGGGACAGAGCGCCGCCCCGGTCCAAGCCACCACAAAGGTGCCTGTCCCCATTGTGGTGGCTTGGACCGGCTGGACGTGTGTGCATCGGGTGGTATCTAAGTTGAGATACCACTTCTGGTATATCAGATTGCGTTTACGTGAGTACAATACTCGAACGTTATACGTCTCAGCGCCCGTCGTGCGTGGGCGTTTTGCAGTCACGCGAACGAAGGGATTTATCCTATGTGCGGAATTGTCGGCTACACCGGCTCTGATATTGCAAAGAACATCCTGGTCACGGGCCTCAAGCGTATGGAGTATCGCGGCTATGACTCCTCGGGCGTCGCGCTCGAGGTGGGCGAGGGCGCCGCGGCGCACCTCGACGTCATCCGCCGCGTGGGCAAGGTCGCGGGCCTGGAGAGCGAGCTTTCCAACATCGACAGTGACGCTACCTGCGGTATCGGCCACACCCGTTGGGCCACCCACGGCAAGCCCTCCGTCGTTAACGCCCATCCCCACACCAGCTGCGACGGTCGTATCGCCATCGTCCACAACGGCATCATCGAGAACTTCGCCGAGCTGCGCGAAGAGCTGGAGGGCCGCGGCCACCACTTTAAGAGCGAGACCGATACAGAGGTCTTCGCGCATCTGATCGAAGAGGCTTATGCCGAGACGCACGACCTGATGGCCTCCGTGCGCGAGGCTTGCACCCACGTGGTCGGTGCCTATGGTCTGGCCGCCGTGTGCGCTGACGAGCCCGGCGTGATCGCCGTGGCCCGCAAGGATTCCCCGATCGTAGTCGGTGTGGGCGAAACCGGCTCCTATGTTGCTTCCGATGTCATCGCGCTCATCGACGCCACCCGCGATGTCGTGGTGCTCGAGGACGGTCAGTTTGCCAAGCTCACGCCCGCAGGCGTCGAGTACACCGACGAGGCCGGCAACGTTATCGAGCCCAAGGTCACCCACATCGACTGGGACCTGGACATGGCAGAAAAGGGCGGTTATCCCGACTTTATGCTCAAGGAGATTCACGAGCAGCCGCGCGTCGTGCGCGACACGCTGGTTGGTCGTATGACGCCGGCCGGCGAGCTCGACATCGACGAGCTGGGCCTTTCGCTCGAGGAGCTCAACGACATCGACCGCGTCTACGTGATCGCTTGCGGCACCAGCTATCACGCTGGCCTCATTGCCAAGAATCTCATTGAGGGCTGGGCTCGCATCCCCACCGAGGTGGAGGCGGCCAGCGAGTTCCGTTATCGCAACCCCATCATTACGCCGACGACGCTTGTCGTTGCCGTGTCCCAGTCGGGCGAGACGGCCGATACCCTTGCCGCCATTCGCGACGCGCGCATCAAGGGTGCCAAGGTCTTCGGCATCACCAACGTGGTGGGCAGCCCCGTGGCGCGTGAGAGCGACGGCGTCATCTACACCAAGGCCAACAAGGAGATCGCGGTCGCCTCGACCAAGAGCTTCATCGGCCAGGTCGTGAGCCTTACACTTTTGGCCCTGCTGCTGGCGCAGGTCAAGTACCGCTTGACCACCAAGCAGGCGCGCATGCTGTTCCGCGAGCTTTCCGATACGGCCGAGCAGATCCAGTGGATTTTGGATACCCAAACCGAGTCCGTTCATGAGGCTGCCCTGCTGTGCAAGGACGCGCAGTCGGCGCTGTTCGTGGGCCGTGGCATGGGTGCCGCTATTTCCTACGAGGGCGCGCTCAAGCTCAAGGAGGTCAGCTACCTGCACGCCGAGGCATATGCCGCCGGTGAGATGAAACACGGCCCCATCGCCCTGATCGACCCGGGCTTCCCCGTGATTGCCGTGGCCACCAAGAGCGCCACCTACGACAAGACCGTGTCGAACCTCATGGAGTGCAAGGCGCGCGGCGCCAAGGTCATCGTCGTTGCCACCGAGGGCGACGAGGAGATCAACAAGATCGCCGACTGCATCATCCGCGTGCCGGCCGTCCGTGACGTGTTCAGCCCCATCACGGCGAGTGTTCCGCTGCAGCTGCTCGCCCGCGAGGTGGCCATCCTGCGCGGTTGCGACGTTGACCAACCTCGCAACCTGGCAAAGAGTGTCACAGTCGAGTAGCGGATGTTCCGCCGTTCTAACGACCAAGGCCCGGCTCCGCGTCATCAGACGGAGCCGAGCCTTTTTGTACGAAGAAACCACCACGAAGGTGCCTGTCCCCTTTGTGGTGGTTTTGGCAGGTTAGCGGAGCTTGCTGGTCTCGAAGTACTCGGGGAACTGGTCCAGGACCTCGGTTTGGTTGCGGAACATCATATGCAGGTGCTTGCTGACCAAAAAGCTCGCCTCGATGGGGTCGCGACCGGCGATAGCGCGGCGAATCTGCTTGTGCTCGTTCACGATGTCCTGATTGTCGAGAACCTGTGTGGCGGCACGCAGCCAGCGGAAGCGCTCCAGGTCGGCATTGGTCTCTTCGAGCCACGACCACACGGTGCTACGGCATGCGATGCTAAAGATCATGCGGTGCATGAGGTTGTCGCTTAAAAAGAAGCCGATGCGATCCTCTTCGGCCATGGCCTTTTCCTGCAACGCGATGGCCCGGTCGAGCTGCTCGACGCCTGCCGAGGTGGCGCGCGCGCAGCACTCTACAATCACCTGTTTTTCCAGGTGCTCGCGAATGTAGCAGGCACTCTCGGCAAGGGTGAGGTTGATGGGCGAGACATAGGTGCCGCTTTGGGGCACGGTGCGCACCAGGCCCTCTTGCGCCAGACGCACCAGTGCCTCGCGCACAGGGGTGCGCCCCATATCCAGGTCGTCGCACAGCTGCTTGACGCCCAGCTTTTCGCCCGGTTTGTAGTCCAGATAGACGATCTTGCGTCGAATGGTGTGGTAGGACTGGTCCTGTAGGCTCGTTTCTTGCTCGCCGATGTGCATCGATTCTTCCATAGCGCCTCACAAACGTTCTTCCACACTCATATGTCAGTTGTTTATTATGCCGCGAATCAGTTCTCTGCGGTGGAAATTCAATCGCCGCCCGATAACTTTTGCGACATTTTTGCCTGCGTTTGTACGGGATTGTGCTCAACGTTGCCGTATCATAAGCCGTCGCAAACGTGAAATAGAAAGAAGGAATCCCATATGCAACTGGCAAATATCGTACGCGAGCGCTGGAAGGGCGTTTTGTTCTGCCTGATCATCGCCATTCCCGCAACGCTGCTCGGCAAGCAGATCGAGGTGGTCGGCGGGCCGGTATTCGCCATCCTCATCGGCATGGTTCTGGCACTTGTCTTTCCCAAGCATCGTCGTGAGCCGCTTGCCGCCGGCGTTACCTATACGTCTAAAAAGATCTTGCAGTACGCGGTCATCCTGCTTGGCTTTGGCATGAACCTCTCGCAGATTCTGTCCAAGGGCGCCCAGTCGCTGCCGATTATCGTGGCGACGATCTCGACCTCGCTTGTTGTCGCCTTCGTGCTCTGCCACGTCATGAACGTGCCGAGCAAGATCGCGACGCTTGTGGGTGTGGGTTCGTCGATTTGCGGCGGTTCTGCCATCGCCGCGACCGCACCCGTCATCGATGCCGACGATCGCGAGATTGCCCAGGCTATTTCGGTCATCTTCCTGTTTAACGTTATCGCGGCGCTCGTGTTTCCGACGCTCGGCGGTATGCTCGGGCTGACCAACGAGGGCTTTGGCCTGTTTGCCGGCACCGCCATCAACGACACCTCGTCCGTAACGGCTGCGGCGAGCGCTTGGGACAGCATGCATCCCGGCGCCAATGTGCTCGAGAGCGCCACGGTGGTTAAGCTCACCAGGACGCTGGCCATTATTCCCATCACGTTGGTCCTCGCATGCTGGCAGATGCATCTGGCGCGCAAGGCCGGCGGCGACGCCAAAAGCACGTTCTCGCTTAAACGCGCGTTTCCCATGTTTGTGCTGTTCTTTGTGCTGGCGAGCGTAATCACCACGGTGCTTCAGCTTCCCGTGTCCATCACGGCGCCCATCAAGGAGCTGTCGAAGTTCTTTATCGTGATGGCCATGGCGGCTATTGGCTTTAATACCGATATCGTCGAGCTGGTCAAAAAGGGCGGCAAGCCCATCGCGCTGGGCTTTTGCTGCTGGATTGGCATTGCGTGCATGAGTTTGGGAATGCAGCACGTGCTGGGAATCTGGTAGAGAAGTAGCTTATTCGCGTGCTGGTTGCTGGTTGCTGGTGAGCGCAAGCCTGCGGTGGAGCGATAGGAGCTCTTGCGGGTATGGCTTGTCCGCAGGTTTATAAGTCCCGAAGAGCTCTTATCGCCCCGCCAGGATGGCGATGCGGGGCAACACCTATACTCGCAGGACGGCGCTTTCTGCCCTATAGTGTTTGGTGAGCAATATCGTTCAATTTTGAAACACTCGGTCGTGCGACCGTCGGCGGTTGCACGTCGCCGCGGACAGGGGCAAATCATGGATAGCGATGCCAAGCTGAACATCTTGACCGAGGCCCTGGCTGCTGCCGGGGCCTCGGCATTGGCAATCGATGCGCGTGGGGACGTCGCGATTTCGACCATGAATGACGCGGCGCTTGAGCGGGATGTGGCGGCTTTTGTCGCTGAGCGCCTCGACCGTATAGGAGACGGCGCGCGTCTGGTTATGGGGCGTGCGGGTACGCGCCTGAGCCTGACCGTTCGCCCCACCGACAAAGAGGGCGGGGGCCTTTGGGTCGTCGTGGTCCGCGAGGTGCGCGGCGCCGCGGTACATGCGGGTATCGAGTGGCTCAACGCCGACGAAGTTGAGGCCCGCTACGAATCGAGCGCGTACGGCATCGTTGAGGGGGCGGCCTCGGTAGCTGTGCCGGTCGCCGAGAGCTACGCACGCGGCGTTCCCCTTATGCTCGAGGGCGAGCTGGGAGCGGGTCAGGTCGAGATTGCCATGCGCCTCTATCTGGACGGTCCTTTTGTCGATCAGCCCTTTGTTGCCGTTGCGCTCGATGAGCTAACGGATCGCGGCTGGCGCCATCTGCTCAAAAGCGCCGAATCGCCGTTGTTCCAAACGGGGCTGACACTTTGCATTGAGGGCTGGAACACGGTTGGCCCCCAGCGTCTCCGCGAGCTCGTTTCCACGATGGCCGACACCGCGTTGGCGACGCGCTGCCATGTGGTGCTGACGGCGAATGACATGCCGGGCGGCAGCGAAAGTGATCAAGCCGCCTTTGTGACCGAGCGCTTCGCCTGTGCGGTGAGCGTGGCGCTGGCGATTGCCGAGCAGGGAGCCGCGTCGACAAAGGTTGCGCGCTATTTGGAATATCTCGCTGATGCATTTGGGACGGCAGCGCCTACGCTGTCTGCCGCGGCGACGAAGACGCTCGATGCTTACCGCTGGCCGCGCAACTATCTGCAGCTCCGCGAGGTCTCGGAACGACTGTATATATTGGTGGGGGCGGGCATGGTGGACCGCGCTGTGGCGGAGGAAGTGCTCGCCCAAGAGGACGTGATTAAGACCGCAACCTTTGGCGCCCCGACACTCGAAAGTGACCTGTATATCCTGCGACCGCTGGCCGATACCGAGCGAGATATCGCGCATCTGGTTGTAGATCATCTACACGGCAACCGGACCCGTGCGGCGGAGGTGCTGGGCATAAGCCGAACAACGCTGTGGCGCTTGCTGAAGGACGGTGACCGTTGAGCGAGGCGCCCGTGACCGCGCGCGGCGCGTGTGCTACAGTCCAAAGCGTTATTGTTTCGATTCGGTTACGGCGTGCGAGGGCATATGGCTGAGACTTCAAAACCGAGCCGCAGAAGACGGAGCGCCGCGCCGGTTAACCGACGCACGACATCGGTGACGTGGGGCAAACACGCCTCGGGGTTTGATGGCTCGTTCAAGCGCACTAAATATGGCTATCCTTCGGCAAGCGCCCGCTTGGCCATGCAGGCAGAGTCCTCGTTGTGGGGCCGCAAGTGCGTGGTGGGCTCAAAGCTCAAGCACGACGGCACGCTCGGTTACATCAGCCGCGGGGCGGCTCGTCGCAGCGGACTCAATCCGGCTGGTTGGCATCGTTATGTTCCGATCGCGGTCGTCGTTGCAGTGATCGTCATCGCACTCGCTGCGCTTGGCTACGCCGGCGGCGGCGCCAACTTGGACGCGATGTTTAAATCGCCCGAGCTCGCGCATACAGGCACAGAAGTTGTCGAGGGCGCTCAGGCCCAGACGAGCGTCGCGCCCCAGCGCGGTATCGTTGCGGCGGCCTCCACCATCGCCGATGTGCAAAAGGACGAAGACAAGCAAGGCGACGACGTCGAAACGGCCCAGACGAACGAAACGACGACAACGGCGACGTCAATATAAGTTGCGAGTGGGGTAGCTAAAATAGCCCCGTCCCAAATTAGCTACCCCTGCTGACGTTCCTGTACTATTTCACGTACACTACGTTGTTGCGGCGCGGCTTTGCCTCGGGTAGCGTGTCCTCGGCGTAGCCAAGAATGCAGTTACCGACGCCGCGCAGGCTGCCGTCGGCGGGCAGGCCCCAGCTGGCCAGCAGCTCCAGGCCCTCGGGCGAGTCAAAGACCTCATGCGCGCGGTGAATCCAGCACGAATCGACACCCAGTGCATAGGCGGCGTTGAGCAAGTTGCCCATGGCGAGCGAGCCGTCTTCCAGATGTGTGGGCACGCTGCGGTCAACCAGCACCACCACAACGGTCTTGGCGCCATAGAAGGGGTCGCTGTTGCTGCCCATGACTTGCGCGTTGAGCTGTGAGAGACGCTCGACGGTCGCGGGGTCGGTGACGGCGACAAACGTCACCGGCTGGCGGCCCATGCCGCTCGGTGCATATTGGCCGGCTTCGATAATACGTGCAAGCTTTTCGGCCTCGACGGGACGATCGCTGTAGTTGCGGCAGCTGCGGCGGTGAATGAGTGCTTCGATAGTCTCCATGGTGTCTCCTTGCGGTGGCGTTGCAGATGCCCCGTTCATACCCGTCGGGCTCAAACGATAGACGGTCAATTGCCCGGCCAAAAGGATAGATTCCAATTGGGAAAGTAGGTTTGCATAAAAGTACCTTCAGAATGTGACAAACAAATGGGATGGTTAAACGTTTTATCCCGTCTACCCTGCGGTTTTTTACCACTTGCCTAAATGACGAACGCATAACCTCTGATAAAGGTTTTACTAAAGGAGTACCAACGTTTATCAATGCGCCGTGGTGGCGCCGGGCCAGGAGGTAACATCATGTTCCAGGCTGGAGATGTCGTCGAGACCGATTTCGAAGGATTTCTGAAGCTCCTGCGTTCCAAGACGCGCGCTTTCGTGTCGATCAACGATCACGAGTACTACATCACGCACACCGATGGCTATTGGCGTGTTCAGGATTGCGAGGCCCTCAACGACAAGGGCCACTTTACTGACTGTTCTGAGTTGGTCAACACGGTCTGCGAGGTCGTCGAGCTGCCGTGGATTGCCGGCAAGAGCCTGCATGACAGCTTCTCGGGCGCTACGGTCTATGAGGCCGTCGCCGCTTAACAGGCAATAAAACCCGATTTTCACGTGACCGCTGGCGCCGCCCCCGCGCCGGCGGTCTTTTTCTGCCGATAGGCCATAAAAATGCACGCATTTGCGGAGAGCCTGGGTAGCGCACAGAGATGTGGTGTAAGAGGCGGGGCATGCCCCGCCTCCGCCCT
>JAHYYO010000011.1:29004-42778 GCA_019424925.1 Collinsella sp. | reverse complement strand
CCCTCGGACGTGTTATCCGGATTTTTAAGACCGATGCCTTCCAACCAACCCGAACGCTCTTCGGGCGCCGATCGCTCAAATTCGTTCTCGAAGTAATTGAGGTTTCGCCATTCGAGCCCGTCGCATTCTGCCGGCCGCAGCCAATAGCAATCCGAAAGCGAGAGGCCCAGGCACTGAACCGGCACCTCAACGCCGTTGACAATCCCTAGCTCGCGGTAGCGCGAGATAAGCCCAGGGCGAACATCGGGCACCGACCGATGCCCCCACCACGCGTTGAGCTCCCGCTTATTCACCGTTGGAGAAGAACTCGAGCATGTGCCAAACGGCATTCGTTGCGCATCGAGGACCTCGGCGATTTCGAAGGGAAACTCGCGCGTCGGATCAAATGAGACATGCGCGACCTCATGGTCGGCCGACATCAGCGTAAACTTGCGTCCCACATCGGCTGCAGGACGGCGCCCTCGTTTGCGGACCTTTTGATAGGCGATCGCAGAATTGTACTCGACCATCTTCCGACCGCCCACAATATCGCACGCAAGCGTCCCCGATGCGGCAAGTTGCGATATGCGGGCTTTTGTAACGCCCAGCAAGCGGGCCGCATCACCCATAGACAAGTACTCAGATGTATTCATATGCCGCATCACCTCGTTAAGTATTCCAAACGTAAAGTTAATTAGTTACATACAGCATAATACTAAACAGACTGAAGCGAAAAAAGGCCCGAGCAATCGGGCCTTAGAGCAATTGGTCAGCCGAGTCGCAAGCTGCTCCTCTAGCGTTGTACGTAGGCGCGGACCAGCTCGTAGGTATTGCGCACGCCGTCGATGTGGCTGCGCTCGTAGTTGTGGCTCGCGTACACGCCGGGGCCGATCAGACCATGGCGAATGTCGTAGCCGGCCGAGAGCGTGGCCTCAACGTCCGAGCCGTAATGCGGGTACACGTCGATGGCGTAATCGAGCTCAAGCTCGCGCGCGATATTGGACAGCGTGGTCACCAGATCGTAGTTGTAGGGGCCGCCCGAATCCTTGGCGCAAATCGACACCATGCGCTCGGTGCAGCCCAGGTCGTCGCCCACGCAGCCCATGTCCACGCTGATCATCTCGCGCGTGTCGGCCGGCACAAAGGCACCGCCATGGCCGACCTCCTCGTACACGGTAAAGAGCAGCGAAACCTTACGCGAAAGCGTCACCTCGCCAGCGGCGACGGCGCGGGCGAGACCCAGTAGAATCGCCGCGGACAGCTTGTCGTCAAGGAAGCGACTCTTGATGTAGCCGCTCTCCGTCACCGTGGTACGCGGATCCATAGCGATGATGTCGCCGGTCTGAATGCCCAGCTCAAGCACATCGTCCTTGCTGTCGACATTCTCATCGAGCAGGATTTCCATGTTCTTCTCGATGGTCTTGACCGGCTCGTCGGCCACATGCGCCGAAGGCTCGGTATTGAGGACCACGCCCGTGTACACATTGCCGTCGCGCGTGTAGACGGTGCAGTTCTCGCCATCGGCCGTAGACCACTGGTGCCCACCAAGCGTCGTGGGACGCAGGCGGCCATTGTCCTTAATGGAGCGCACCATGGCGCCCAGGGTGTCGACATGGCTCGCCAACACAAGCGGCTCGCCCTCGCCGCCAAGCTCAACGAGCACGTTACCCTTATTAGAACGCTCAGGCCCAAACCCCATATCGCGCAGGGTCTCCATCAGATAATCAGTCGCCGCACGGGTATAGCCCGTCGGCGAAGCAATAGAAGTCAGCGCCTTCAGCTGGTCAGTAATATAGGAGAGCGTAGAATCCATCTTGGACACCAAAGTCACCCTTTCATATCGAATTAAACCCACAGCAACAATACCACCGCGAACCATCTTTTTACTTAGCGAGATAACCCATTGAGCTCCTCAGAACTGCGCCCGCCACGATAACGAGCCGGCGGGCCCCTGCCCGTTAGCCCCACAATCTTCCCGCAGGACGGAGGAAGCCCCCGCCGCACGAAGTGCGCAGCGGGGGCTTCCGACATGTCCGAGGACGATTGTGGGGCTAACGGGCAGGGGCCCGCCGAACCAAGTTAGGCTGCCGGGCAGATCTTCTTGAAGAGCTCGATGACGTCGTCGAGCGTTGCCTCGCGCGGGTTACCCGGGAAGCAGGCGTCGGCCATGGCGTCCTTGGCCAGAACCTCGATCTCGTCGGCCTTCATAGCCTCGCAGACGTGCGGGATATTCACGTCGGCGGAAAGCTGCTTGACGGCGGCGATAGCGGCGTCGGCAGCCTCGTCGGTGCTCATGCCCGTGGTGTCAACACCCATGGCAAGGGCAACCTTGGCCAGGCGCTCAGCGCAAACCGGCTTGTTGAACTCCATGGCGATCGGCAGCAGCATGGCGCAAGCGACGCCGTGCGGGGTGTCGTAGTGAGCGGACAGGGTGTGAGCCATGGCGTGGTCGATGCCCAGGCCAACATTGGAGAAGCCCATGCCGGCGACATACTGGCCAAGGGCCATGCCCTCGCGGCCGGAGCCGGGCTGGCCGGACTTGGCCTCGGCAACGGAGTCGCGTAGGTTCTCGCTGATCAGCTTGATGGCCTCAAAGTGGAACATGTCGGAGAGCTCCCAAGCGCCCTTGGTGGTATAGCCCTCGATGGCGTGGGTCAGAGCGTCCATGCCGGTGGAGGCGGTCAGGCCGGCGGGCATGGAAGCCATCATGTCGGGGTCGACGACGGCGACCTCGGGGGCGTCGTTGGTGTCGACGCACACGAACTTGCGGACCTTCTCGGGGTCGGTGATGACGTAGTTGATGGTCACCTCGGCAGCGGTACCGGCGGTCGTCGGCACGGCGATGGTGAACACGGCGTGGTTCTTAGTGGGAGCAACGCCCTCGAGGCTGCGGACATCGGCGAACTCGGGGTTGTTGATGATGATGCCGATGGCCTTGGCGGTGTCCATGGAGGAGCCGCCACCGATGGTCACGATAGCGTCAGCCTCGGCGGCCTTAAAGGCCTCGACGCCGTCCTTGACGTTCTGGATAGTGGGGTTGGGCTTGATCTCGGAGTAGAGGCTCCAAGCGATGCCGGCGGCGTCGAGCTCGTCGGTCACCTTAGCGGTAACGCCAAACTTGACCAGATCGGGGTCGGAGCAGACGAAGATCTTCTTGTAGCCACGACGCTGGAGCTCGCCGGGGATCTCCTTGATGGCGCCGGAACCATGATAAGAAATGGTATTGAGAACGAAACGATTAGCCATTGATAGCCTCCCATCGTGTGCGGGGCACCTATTACGCCCCGCGCTATAAGTTCCATCCTAACGCTTTTGAAACAAAAAACGCGTGAGAACGTCAAAGGTGTTAAAGCGTTTCAACAGAATAACGGAGCCCTAGTTCTTCCCTCCCGACAGCAGCGAAGGCTAGATTATAGGAGCAATCGCCCAAAGAATGCGACCGACTCAGTCTATAAATTGTTTCTGTTTTAGCAATATATGTTTGACAATACGTTTATAAAAAGATACTTTGTAGTGAATAACATGCATGCAGCAAATAACGTCATTCATTTTGTTAGAAATTGCCCATGCGGTTATTGCAGCTGCATCTACTGCAACGTACGGCGTAATTCTCCGCACGAAGCAGAAGACGGTTCCAATTCGATCGAGGCGATGACACATGGTGGCTAGTGGTCCTAAATCGAGCAAGACGGCTACAAACGAATATCGGATCTCAATTGAAGGTAACCCTTATCCGCATACTCTGGCTCTCATCAACCCAGCGGGAGACAGCCTCAACATCAAAAAACATGGGTTCACGGGTCCACTAGGACAGCTATTGAGTCTTAAATATACCGTTTATGACGATGCAAATGAAAAACTCTTCACTGTCGTCGACGGTGGTTTTAGCAACATGCCCAGGGTTGCGCTCATCATCGAACACGAGGAAGTTGCGGTGTTTGATTATGGCCTAAACAGACTTGAGATGAAGTGCATAACGAACATACCGAATTACACAATAAAAGGTAACTTCCTATTTGGAGATTACGATATATTCAGCCAACGGGAAGTGAAACTATCTTCAGTTATCGTCCTTCAATGTGATAAACAATCGTGCTTTAGCATACAGGTTTTGGGTAAAGCCGAATTAGCCGCCGCAATTGGAATACCTACAGCCATTGCCCTTCTTAGGGCTCGGATTGAAGAGCATCTCGAATAAATCGCAAAAAGCAGTTCGTAACAACATTCAGGAGCTAGATAGTTTTTTTTCCTGGCTCCTGGAACCGTATTACATAGTCTGCAAATTGTTCAAAACCATGTCCATGATCCGCAATAATGGCGGCATGCTTTTTCATCTCCTGCGTAAACGCTACTTTCAAAAAGGATATCGAAACACTATCTAAATTGTTGCAAGACTCATCCAGACTAATAATAGAATAGCTGCTCAGAAAGGCTCTACAAAGCAATAAAGAGGACAGTTCTCCGCCTTGATTATCAACTTGATTACTGTCGTCTTATTTTGAATAAAAAGCTCTGACATATGTCCATCCCCTTAACTAATAATCATAGCTGGAAAGATGACATTTTTATTCTATAGCCTCAAGCAACACGCTTTGCTGACGTCAAATCTTGTCATTACAAACATGCACCTTAGCGCTTAAGACTCCAAAAAAGGGGCGGCCGAGATGGCCGTCCCCTCCCCAATATTGATCAGTGCGGCAAAGGGACAGCCCCTTTGCCGCATTCGGTTACTTTCGGCAGCCCTCTTTCCAAGCCTCGGCCGCAACCTTCCAGCGTAAGCGCAAGTCGCGCTCGCGGTCGATGAACATGATGGCAAACGCGACAAACAGCAGCAAGCTCGCCACGACGATGGCGTGCAGGCCCATGCGCTCAATACACCAGTTGCCCAACACGGCGCCAAACACAAAGGTAAAGATCACGCCAAAGTACAGCAGGCCGTTTTCCAAAAAGCCGCGCCTGTGGGTGATGATGTAATCGTCCACGTTTTGCAGCGCGTTGCGCAAGTTGCCGATGCACATGGTCGTAGCGATGCCGTGACCGTGGATCTTGCGGAAGCTCTCGACCTGCATGCCGCAGGCAAACGAGGTGAGGCAGTTGGCGAGCAGGTTGTAACCGCCACCGGGGATAAAGCTCACGCCCAGCAAGATGACGGCTTCAAAGAACACCGTCACCTGACGCCAGTGAATCACGCTGCCAAACCGCTCGTGCACCAGGTCGGCAAGCATAATGCCCACAGCAAACGACACCACAGGGAAGAAGTAGCGCCCCGCAAGTACCCAATTGCCCTCCGAGATGCTCACGCCCACCAGCAAGATGTTGCCCGTCTGCGCGTTGGCGAAAACATGATCGCGCCCAATGTACGAATACACGTCCATAAAGCCACCGGCGAGCGCCAAGATGATGCCCAGCTCAATAGACTCCGATATCTGTTTGGCACGCTGCATCGTCGTGCATCCTCCTTGTTGACGACTCTCTCGTGCGTTGGCGGAAACATAGCCGCCGTTCATACTGTAACCCATTGACAACATGGCGTGCGCGCGAGACGACCCCTTCGACACAGGGATACACAGTCTGGAAACAAACGACACCCGCATCGACACGCCGATCCGCTAGCTCATGTACTCCACCAGTCTTTTTAGCCCCGTCCCAAAAAGACTGGTTACAATTACGTGCAGCATACAAACACCGGGAGGGATCGTGGCAAAAAAGCCTCAGCACGCTCAGAACAACCAGCGCAGTCAGCAGGGCAAACAGGGCCAGCAGCAAAAGCGCGGCGGTAAGGCGCAGGGTGGGCACACCACGCATACCCCAGCAGCGCTCACACGCCCCTGGCGCCCGGGCCGCGATAAGTTCCTCCCCGTCAGCCGCGCCGACATGGATGCGCGCGGCTGGGACCAGTGCGACTTTGTCTACATCTGCGGCGACGCCTACGTGGACCACCCCAGCTTTGGTATGGCCATCATCAGCCGCGTCCTCGACGCGCACGGCTACAAAGTGGGCATCATCTGCCAGCCCGACTGGACCGACCCCGCCAGCATCACGGTGCTCGGTGAGCCGCGCCTGGGCTTTTTGGTCAGCGCCGGCAACATGGACTCCATGGTCAACCACTATTCGGTGACCAAGCACCGTCGCCATACCGACGCCTATACCCCCGGTGGCGAGGAGGGGCACCGCCCCAATCGTGCCGTCACGGTCTACGGCAACCTCATCCGTCAGACGTTCAAGGACGCTCCCATCATCATCGGCGGCATCGAGGCAAGCCTGCGCCGCCTGGCTCACTACGACTACTGGCAGGACAAGCTCAAGCGCTCGGTACTGCTCGACTCGGGCGCCGACATCCTCATCTACGGCATGGGCGAGCACGCGATTGTCGAGATCGCCGACGCGCTCGACGCGGGACTGCCCGTCGATCAGATCACCTATATCAACGGCACCGTCTACCGCACGGGTTCGCTCGACGAGGTCTACGACTACGACCTGCTGCCCAGCTGGGACGACCTTACCGCCGACAAGCTCAACTACGCACGCAGCTTCAATGTGCAGCAGCAGAATATGGACCCCATCACCGGACACCGCCTGGTAGAGCCCTACCCCAACAGCGTCTATGTGGTGCAGAACCCGCCATCGGCGACGCTCACCACCGATGAGATGGACGAGGTGGCCGAGCTCCCCTACGCACGCGATTGGCATCCCGACTACGACGCGGCAGGCGGCGTGCCGGCCTTTGCCGAGATCAAGTTTTCCATTAGCTCCAACCGTGGCTGTTTTGGCGAGTGCTCGTTTTGCGCCCTCACCTTCCACCAGGGGCGCGTGCTGCAGATGCGCAGCCACGATTCGATCATGCGCGAGGCCGAGCTGCTCACGCGCGATCCCGAGTTTAAGGGCTACATCAACGACGTGGGCGGACCGACGGCAAACTTTAGCCGCCCTGCCTGCGACAAGCAGCTCAAGCACGGCGTGTGCAAGAACAAGCGCTGCCTGTGGCCGAGCGTGTGCAAGAACATGGTGGTCGACGAGAGCGGCTACACGCAGCTGCTGCGCGACCTGCGCCAGCTGCCGGGCGTCAAGAAGGTCTTCGTCCGCAGCGGCATCCGCTTTGACTACACCATGGCCGATGCCTCGGACGAGTTTTTGCGCGAGCTGCTGGAGCACCATGTCTCGGGCCAGTTGCGCGTAGCGCCCGAGCACGTGAGCGACGCGGTGTTGTCCGTGATGGGCAAGCCGAGCCGCGCCGTCTACGACGCATTCTGCCGTAAATTTGAACGCTTGAATCGCGAATACGGGCTCAAGCAGTACGTGGTGCCGTATCTGATCTCGAGCCATCCCGGCTCGACCATGAAGGAAGCCGTGGACCTTGCCGAGGCCGTACGCGACATGGGCTACATGCCCGAGCAGGTGCAGGACTTCTACCCCACCCCGTCCACCATGTCGACGTGCATGTACTACACCGGCGTGGACCCGCGCACCATGGAGCCGATCTATGTGGCGCGCGACCCGCACGAAAAGGCCATGCAGCGCGCGCTCATCCAGTATCGCAAGCCCGAGAACTACAAGCTGGTGCGCGAGGCGCTGGAAAAGGCCGGCCGCCGCGATTTGATCGGCTACACCAAGCATTGCCTGATTCGCCCCGTGCCGCCACGCCCGGGCGAGACGTCTGCTGGCGGTGGGCATGGCACCGGCAAGAAGGGCGGCAAGCCGCACGGTGGCGCCGCCGGCAAGGGGCCCAAGGGCAGCAAGGGCCACGGCGGCATGTCGCGCGCACAGAACACCGCGGGCCGCAACCGTGCGGCGCAGGGACGACAGGGCGCCAACGGCGGCGGTCGCCGCAACTAGCGTGGCGAGGGCCAGCCGGCATCTCTTGGCCAGCCGGCGCCCCTTCATCGGCCCAGGCGTGTTTTCCCTAGGGGAAACACGCTCAGACACGCCTAGCCGTGTTTTCCTTAGGGGAATCACGCTTGCTGGTAGGGACGATCCGTCTGGCACGTCAGTTTGAGCGACCGCATCGCCTCTACCAGCACAAAGCCGGCGATGGCAACCGTGATCACTACGTCGAGCGGCGTGTTCACAAACCACAGCAGGCCCATGAGGTACGACCCGGCATTAAAGGCAAAGTGCAGCAGAATCGTGTAGCGGAGCTTTCCGGTCGTCACGAGCACCCAGCCAAAGATGAGGCCGGCGGCACCCGCGTAGCAACCCTGCACCCAATTCATGTGCATAAAACCGAAGATTGCCGCCTGCAGCACAATCGCCGCGGCGATACCCCACGTACTTGGGGCCGCCCAGGGCACCATGGCGCCGTTCTGCGCGCTCGCACGACGCGGGCGCTTCCAAAGTGGGCGGCACTGCGGATTAAACGCTCGGAGCGAAAACTCAAAAATAATGCCGCGCACCAGCAGCTCTTCACAAAATGGGGCGCCGAGCACCGTAGTCAGGACGGCGAGATAGCTGGTGTCGCCCATACCTGTTTCCTCGACAAGCTCGCTGTAGTCGGCCGCGGCGTCGGGCAACAGCGACAGCACGGCGTCGGTCACGTAGCCAACGACCACCTGCAGGGCAAGGCCAATCACGACAACGCAAGCGATGCGCTTCCATGCAGCACTTGCTCCCCCGCCGAGCGGACGTTCACCTTGCCGGCGCGCCATGAAGGAGCGGGGCCACAGATAACGCCACCACAGCAGCGCCATCAAAAACGACGCCGTCTGAGCGGCAGCCTGGAACCATTGGATATCGAGATTGTCGATCGGATAGCCCGTCAGCACCGATACGGCATCGAGAACCGAAAACAGAACCACGCTCAGGGCTATATCGGCAGCGACAACGCCAAAACATGCAAGCGCCCACGCCATCGCATTGAGCATGCCAACCTCCTCAAAACCGTTCCCTAGTTCTACCACAACTCGGCAGAGAGCTGATCCCATGGGGACGGAGGAAAACGGATCACTTATTGATGAGAATCGGGCACAGTGCCAAAGGCCCCGCTGGGCGAAATGTCGAACGGAAAGGTGCCGCAGCGATTGAAGGCGGCGATGAACATGCGGATGGCGTTGGACGGCGTGGTGCCTACGAGCTGGGTTGCCGCCGCGAAGGCCGCCTTTTCCTCAGGCAAGACCTTCGCTACAACCGGGGTCATGTGTTCTGCCATGGCGCTTCCTTTTTGAAACGACGGTGGTGCGGATAGATGCGGGCCACGCGGCTGGGCGACGGGCTGTGAAGGCAACCCGATTGGCCCGCATCTGGAGTTTGTTTCTACGGCGTTGGTATTACTTGGTATTCCTAAGTATTACCCCGCAGATAGAATAGCACACCTGATCCCTTGGGGACGGAGGAAAACGGATCATTTTGTTGCTGAATAAGTATTTAGAGTGTGATGATGTCCGAGATATTGAGGGCCCGAGCGTCGACGGCATCGTGCGTGGCAAGCAACAGCATGCGACCGTCGAGCAAGTCGAGCACGACTTCGGCGCATGCGTCGCGCGCAGCGGTATCTAGACCGGTAAAGGGCTCGTCCAGAATCACCGCGTCGCCTGGGCACAGCAGGGCTCGGGCAATCTCGACGCGACGGCGCTGCCCGCCCGAGAGCTCGGCCACACGTGCATGTACATCGACCCCCGGCACCAGCAGGCGCAACAGGGCTGCGGCACTCGAGGCGTCCACGCGCGCGTCGGCGCACACCAGCACGTTATCCAAAGCCGAGGCGCCCTCTACCAGGCGCACATCCTGAAACACCATGGAGCACGGTGCGCACTCCCCCGCCGCTAGCGCGAGCAACGTCGACTTGCCCACCCCCGAGGCGCCCATCACGCAGGTACGTCCGCCGGTGGGCACACGAAGCACCAGACCGTCCAGCGCCGGCGCCCAGGGCGCGCGATCGCCCACGGCAAGCGCAAGCTCCGCCGAAGCGCCATCGCTCGCGGCCCCCGCACGCCCGCGCAGTCCATGTCCATGCGTCCGCACGGCAACACGCCATGCCACGGAACCCGAAGCCCGCAGCAGCCACATCAGCACGCGCTCGCATGCCCACGATGCCGCCACGACCAACACGGTCCACGCCAGCAGGTCAGCCGTCTCAATGAGCAGCTTCGCCTGATAGATGCGCTCGCCCACGGTACCAGCCGCCATGCCAATCAACTCCGCCGCCACGCCGGCCTTCCAGCTCATGCCGATCACGGCGCGGGCGCACGAAAGCACAAACGGCAGGACTTCGCGCCAGGTGTGGGCGCAAAACAGTCGCCGGCCCCGCACGCCATGCAGACGGAACATCTGCTTCAGCGGTTTATCCGCTTGCGTCAAACCCTCGACCAGCGAAAAATACACGCCCGGCAGCGCCATCAAAAAGACCGCCACAATGCTCACGCGCGCCGACCCCAACCAAATGAGCAGCAAGACCACTATGCAGGCAACCGGCGTCGCCTTTACAAACGAAAGCGCCGGCGCCACCAGACGGGCAAACGTCCGCGACCGCACCGAGACTCCCGCCAGTACACCGCCGCAGATCGCGGCAAGCGCCAGTCCGCCCAAGATTCGTGCGCCTGAGCCCACCAGAATCGCCCACGTGTTGGCATCGCACACCAGCCGCAGCAACGCCACCACAACAGCGCCCGGCCCCGGCAAAATCAGCGGCTGTGCCACCAGCGACGCCGCAAAGATCCACACGGCAAGCCAAAAGGCGGCGACGGCACCCACTGCCGCCACCGCCTTCGCACGCTCAGTCATGTGTCGAGCAAACGCACGCACGGGCTACTCCATGTAGTAGAAATCATCGGCCGGGAGCTTGCCGCCCACGGCGCTCGCGTCCGCATCGGCCAGCACCTGCAGGTACCCACCGAGTGCCGCCTTCATATCCTTCCCCGTCTGGCACACGAGCATGCACCCGGGAATCGCCTTTTCGGCAATCGCGGCGTTATCCACGATACCCGCATCGACCACGGACTGAGCCCAGTCCGCCGGCGCCGCGTTCACGGCCTCAACGCTCGCAGCATGGCAGCTCAGGAATTCCGCCACGGCATCGGGATGCTCCTCGGCAAAGACACGGCGCACCACGGTCACGCCCGTCAGCAGGCGCGAACCCGTGTCACCTGCCAGCTCATCCCACACATCGGTCAGACTTACCGGAGCCGACAGCTTGTCCTCGCTCTTGGCGATGGCCGCCGTCTTGAACGGCTCGGGTAGCACGCCCACGGCGGACGGGTCGACAAGCAACGCCGACAGCACCTCGGTGGGCTCGCTCTTAAACTCAAGCGCCACCTGGCCGGTCAGGCCCGCGCGCTCCAGCAGGTAGTTCATGACGTACTCCGGCGTGGTGCCCTTGCCCGTCATATAGACGGTATGGCCCGCCAAATCGCCAAACGAGGCCACACTCGCGTCGCCCGTCAACACGTTCAGCACGCCCAGCGTGTTGATGTCGATGACCTGCACCGCACCCTCGGTCTTGTTGTAGAGCATGCTCGCCACGTTGGCGGGCACCAGGGCAATGTCGACATCGCCCTGAATCACCTTGGGCACGATCTCGTCGGCGGCAGTGTTGATCGCAAAGTCGAACTCGTTGTCCGTGGCACCGTCGGCAGCCTGGTCCATAAACTGCACCAGGCCAATCGAGGTCGGACCCTTGAGCGACGCGACGTGCACCTCAACCGGCTCGACAGCAGAACCGCCCGCAGCAGACCCGGCAGCCGAACCCGCGGCGGACCCGGCACCGGTAGCTCCGCCACCACAGCCCGCGAGCGCAAGCGACAGGGCGCCCGCGGCGAGCACCGAGGCAAACCCCCGGCGCGACATCTCAACATCAAAAGCGCGCATCGCTAGCACGCCCCCTCGTTGGGCATCGACCAGGCGTGATGGTCGGTATGCAGCAGCTCCTCGGCCAGCGGCGAGAGCGGCGCGCCCAAAAACTCGCTGTAGCACGCCTGGACATCGGGATTCTCGTGCGAGAAGCGAATGTCCGCCTTCGCATCGAGGCCCCAGAGCACCTGGCCACGCTCGGCTGCCAGCTCACAGCCGTCGTGGATGGGCTGGCCGCCGCCACCGACGCAGCCGCCCGGGCACGCCATAACCTCAACGAAGTCATAGCTCACGCGGCCGTCGCAAATCGCGTCGAGCAGACGGGCGGCGTTGCCCAGCCCGTGCGCCACGGCGACGCGCACCTTGGTACCATCGATATCGGCGACGGCTTCCTTCCAGCCGTCCAGGCCGCGCACATCGGTAAAGAAGTCGGCGTCGGGGTTCTTGCCCGTCACCAGGTAATAGGCCGAGCGCACGGCGGCCTCCATCACGCCGCCCGTGGCGCCAAAGATCACACCCGCGCCCGTGCCAAAGCCCAGCGGCGTATCGAGCGGCTCCTCAACCAGCGTATCCACGCTCACGTGGCTCGCGCGGATCATGCGCACCATCTCGCGCACCGTCAGCGCAACGTCCACATCGGGCGTGCCGTCCTCGCCCACCATGCTCGGCAGCGCGCACTCGGCCTTCTTGGCCGTGCACGGCATCACGGACACCACAAACAGACGCTCGGGCTCCACGCCCAGCACTTTGGCATAGTAGGTCTTGGCGATGGCGCCGAACATCTGCTGCGGCGACTTGGACGTAGACAGGCTGTCGACAAACTCCGGATAGCGGGCCTTCACAAAGCGTACCCAGCCCGGGCAGCAGCTCGTAAACATGGGCAAGCCGCGGCTGTCACCCTCGCCCTTGGCGGCGGCGCCCAGGCGCTCGAGCAGCTCGGAGCCCTCCTCCATAATGGTGAGGTCGGCCGAGAAATCGGTATCGAACACGTACTCAAAGCCCACGCGACGCAGCGCACACGCCAGGCGCTCGACGGTGGCCGCCTCGCGCGGAATGCCGAGCTCCTCGCCCCAAGCGCTGCGCACGGCCGGCGCAATCTGCACCAGCACGATCTTGTCGGGATCGGCGAGAGCATCGAACACGGTCTCGGTATCGTCGCGCTCGCGCAGTGCGCCCGTCGGACAATGCGTAATGCACTGGCCGCACGCGACGCAATCGGTCTTGCCGATTGGCACGCGCCCGCGGGTACCCACGGCGGTATGCGTGGCGCGGTTGGTCAGGTCCCAGATCCCTAGGCCCTGTACGCTCTCGCACACCTTAATGCAGCGCATGCATTTAATGCACTTGTCGTTTTCGCGGATGATGGGGAAATCGAAATCCCAGCCCTCGCCCGTCAAATGCCTTTGATACGGCAGATAGAAAATGCCCAGGTCATTGGCGATGGTCTGCAGGTTGCAGTTGCCGCTGCGCACGCAGCTCGTGCACTGCGAATCGTGCTGGGACAGCAGCAGCTGCACGTTGGTGCGACGGGCTTCGCGCGCCTTGGGGCTGTTGGTGTGGACCACCATGCCGTCGAGCACGTAGTTGTTGCAGGCGGCAACCAGCTGGTCGCAGCCCTCAACCTCGACCACGCACACGCGGCAACCGCCGATCTCGTTTAGATCGCGCAGGTAGCACAGGGTAGGAATCTGAATGCCGACGGACTTGGCTGCGTCCAGGATCGTGGTGTGCTCGGGAACCACGACCTCGCAATTATCGATAGTGAGCTTGACCATATTGTGCGCTCCGTTTTCGGTGTTGTCGCTGACGGTGGTTTTGTTGAGCTCTACCATTCCAGGTTCCTCCCTCCGCGGAACGCGCCAAAGCCAAAGTGGTCGCAGCGCAGGCAGCGGCTCGCCTCCTGGCGCGCCTCCTGCTCGGTGAGACCCTGCTCGACCAGATTCCAATCGTGAATGCGCTCGCCGGCCTCGCGCTCGCCCAGCTCGCAGCGGCCGCACTCGTGCTTGCCCTTAAACTG
>JAHYYO010000011.1:0-28904 GCA_019424925.1 Collinsella sp. | reverse complement strand
CGGCCTCGCGCTCGCCCAGCTCGCAGCGGCCGCACTCGTGCTTGCCCTTAAACTGGACGGTCGGCAGCTCGACCTCGAGCTTGATCTTGTGGTCAAAGCCCAGGTAGCGGTCGATATTTGCCGAAGCCACGCGGCCGGCGTTGATGGCACGGATGACGGTGGCGGGACCGGTCTGGCAGTCACCGCCGCTAAAGAGGCCATCGAAGTTGGGCACGGCGCCATCCGAATCGGTGACCACGCAGCCCCACTTACAAGCGATGCCCATGTCCTCAAACGGCTTGGAATCGATGTCCTGGCCAATGGCCACAAACACGCGCTCGCAGGGAATGACGCGCTCGGGCGTGGCGGCGGCACGCGGGGCCGGACGCCCACGACGGGGCGCGCCGATAATCTGCGGCTGCACGCGCAGGCCACTCACGCGACCTTCCTCGCCCGTCTCGATAGCGAGCGGGGCGGTCAACTCCAGCACCTCGCAGCCCTCGGCCTGGGCGCCGGCGATCTCGGCGTCCTGGGCCGTCATGTCGCAGATGCGACGGCGGTAGACGATGCTCACCTTTTCGGCACCGCAGCGCACGGCAGAGCGCGCCACGTCCATGGCCACGTTGCCGCCGCCGATGACGCACACGCGCTGGCCGCTCAGGTCGGGCAGCTCGTCGTCTCCGATGGCGCGCAGCATCTTGACGGCCGACTCCACGCCGGGCGCCTCTTCACCCGGAAGGCCGAGCTTCTTATCGCTGTGGGCGCCAATGGCCAGGTAGACGGCATCGAACTCGTCGCGCAGGCGGGCAAGTTCCTCGCCGTTGACGGAGTGATCGAGCTCAACGTCGATGCCGGCGCTCAAGATCCAGTCGATCTCGGCCTGCAGGCGCTCGCGCGGCAGACGATAGCTGGGGATGCCATAGCGCAGCATGCCGCCCAGGTGGTGGCGCTGCTCAAAGATGGTCACCTTATGGCCCATCACGGCCAGGTAGTAGGCGCAGGAAAGGCCGGCCGGGCCGCCGCCGATCACGGCGACGCGCTTGCCGGTGTTGTCCACTACATGCGGCTTGTGGTCGTTGAGGTCACTGTGCTCGACGGCAAAACGCTTGAGGGCGAGGATGTTCATGGGGTCGTCGACCATGCCACGGCGGCAATGCATCTCGCAGGGATGCTCGCACACCAGGCCGCAAACGAGCGGCAGCGGGTTATTCTTGCGGATGACCTTGACGGCATCGGCATAGCGGCCGGCCTCGACCAGCGAGATGTACCCGGGAATGTCGACGTGCGCCGGGCAGCCCGAGACGCACGGGACGCGGGCCTCGCGGTCAAAGCCGCAGGAGTGCTCGCGGATGTGATGCTCAAAATCGTCGCGGAAGCCGCGAATGGCCGTGAGTGCCATGGCGCCGGCTTCGTAGCCGATGGCGCAGTCGCTCGAAAGGTAGATGGTGCGGGCGGTGCGCTCAATCAGGTTGAGCGTGGACTCGTCGGCGCGGCCCTCGAGCACATCGGCGAGCAGGTCGCTCAGCGCGCTCAGGCCCACGCGGCAGGGCGTGCACTTGCCGCAGCTCTGGGTGGAGCACAGGTTAACGAGCGCTGCCGTAAACTCAACGGGGCACGGGGCGAGCGAACTCACCGCCAGACGGCGTCCGAGCGCATCGTGCAGGTCGTCCATGACGGCCTGAGCGTGGCTGCGTTCCATTACGTGCAGTCGAGCCATAAGATCCCCTCTCACATGGCAGCCCGGAGGCGAGGCCGGGCGAAGTTGCTACACGCACAACACTGACCTAAAAAGTTGTTAGGTCTCCATGCAGTTCGGCAGGCGGTATGAAATGTCACCCTCGGCGGTGAAATAGAACATTACCGCAGATAAATGCCATATTTGGTAAAACGCGTTACCAAATGACAATGCCCCGCCCACGCAATCACGTGGACGGGGCATTGCTCCAGGTATGCGGCCAGCGACCCTGTTGCTTTTACTTAAGCTCGGGCCAGTAACCCTTGTTGGCCTCGATCATGTCGTCGAGAACCTCCTTGGCGACCTTCATCGAAGGCACGGTCTTGTTCAGCGTAAAGGCCTTGAGCGCCTTCTCGTAAGAACCCTCGATCGTAGCCTCGACCACGAGCTTCTCGGAGTTCAGCTGCTGCATCATGAGGCCCTGTTGGAACAGAGGAATGTTGTCGCGGCTGATGACCTCGGGGCCATTCTTGCCAATGTAGGCAGGCAGCTCGACCATAGCGTCGTAGGGCATGTTGGGGATAGCGCCCTTGTTCTCGCAAATGACCAGGAAGCGCTGCTTGGTGTCGTTCTTCAGAGCGATAGCCAGATCGGCAATCCAGTCGCCGTGGCTGCCCGCGTAGAACGTGCTCTCGTCGATCTCGCCCGTCTTCTCGTAGTGGTCGATGCCGTCGAAGAGGTTCTTCTCGCGCGTCTCCTCAACCTCGTTAGCACGGGTGCGCTCGGGGTTGGAATGCTCGACGAACTCCTTCTGCTGCAGGTAGTAGTTCAGATACGTGTTGGGCAGGTACTCCGGGAAGCACTCCATGATCTCGTACTCGCCCTTCCAGACGTAGTACCAGCTGCCCTTGGTGTGGCGGTTCTGCTCGGGGTGCTCGTCAGTGGCCTCCTCGGGCTTCTTGGACATCAGCGAGCCCATGCCCTTGAGGTAGGAGTCGGGCAGCAGAATCTCGTGCTCCTTGATGTACTCGCGCAGCTGCGGGAGCACCTCCTCGCCCTTGTGGCGGATCGAGGTGAACCAGCCAAAGTGGTTGAGGCCAAAGTAATCGTACTCGACATCCTTCTTGTCGATATCGAGTGCGGCGCAAACCACATCGATGATCGCGATCGGCATGTCGCAGATGTTGATGATGCGAGCGTTGGGACGCAGCACGCGGCAGCCCTCGGACACGATGGCAGCAGGGTTGGAGTAGTTGAGAATCCAGTAGTCCTTCTTGGCGTACTTCTCGACGTCATCGATCAGCTCGACCATGGGGAAGATGGTGCGCATGCCGTAGGCAAGGCCGCCGCAACCGCAGGTCTCCTGGCCCACGCAGCCATGGCGCAGCGGAATCTTCTCGTCCTGCTCGCGCATGGCGTAGCCGCCCACGCGCATCTGGGCAAACACGAAGCTCGCGTCGGCAAAAGCCGTCTCCTTGTCGGTGGTCACCGTGAGCTTGATGTCCAGGCCGAGGTCCTCGTGCAGAATCCAGTCCACGAGCACGCCGATCTTGCGCTGGCGCTCCTCGTTGATGTCGTACAGACGAATCTCGTCAACGTCGAGTTCGTCCTTGCGCAGAGCGATGGACTTGACGATGCCAGGGGTAAAGGTGGATCCGCCACCACACAGAGTAATGATCATTGTTTACTGCTCCTTCTCAATTGCGTTTTCGACCTTGTCGCGCATCTCGGCGACCTTCATGCCAAAGATGATCTGGATATTGTTGCCGTTGCGGTTGATGCCGCTGTTGGGCACGTGGTTGATGAGGTTCTCATCGATGAGGTCCGGGTTCTTAACGTTCACGCGAAGACGTGTAAAGCAGTTCTCGAGCTCCTCGATGTTGTCCTTGCCGCCAAGACCTGCGACCAGGTCGGCAATACCTGCATCGACGCCCTCTGCGGGAGCTGCGGCAACAGCGCCCTGCTTCACCGCGACAGACGCGGCGGCCTCGCCCTCGGCAACGGACTCGGCGAGCTCGGACTCCTCCTCGCGGCCAGGCGTGTGGAGGTTGAGCTTCTTAATAAGGAAGGTGAAGAGGAAGAAGTACAGAGCGGCGTTGACGACTCCGAGCACGAGCATCATCGGCCAGTTGGTCTTATCGACACCAAGGACCAGGTTGGAAACCACGATGTTGATGATGCCGCCTGCAGTCGAAGCGGGCACGGAGAGGACCTTGAGCAGGACCAGGAAGATACCGGAAAGAACCGAGTGAACAACAAAGAGCACGGGAGCGGCAAAGACAAAGAGGAAGTCCATGGGCTCGGTGACACAGGAGAGCACGGCGGTGATGATCAGCGGGATGATAACGGCCTTGGTCTTATCCTTGTTCCCCTTGTAAGCGGTGAAGATAAAGGCGAGACCGATACCGATGTAGGGCCACAGGTTGTTGAAGGTGTAGCTGTTGAAATAGGTGCTATCGGAGAAGGGCTGGCCCGTCATTGCCATCTCGGCAACACGGATGGGATAGGCGCCGGCGATAACCTGATCGCCCAGCGTCAGGGTGCCGCCCACATCGGAGAACTGGAACGGGGTGTAGATGAGGTGATGCAGACCGGTAGGAACGAGCAGCTTGTTGAGCATGCCGTAGATAAACAGACCGATGTTGCCCGACTCCTTAATGATGCCGGCAACGGAGGAGATGGCACCCTGAACCGGAGGCCAAACGATGCAGAAGCCAGCACCCATGATCCAGGAAATGATGATCATGATCAGGAACGGAAAACGAACGCCCGAGAACATCGAAAGGGCAATGGGGAACTGCTTGTTCGAGTACTTGTTGAACACGGCACCGGTGATGCAACCAAGAATGATGCCGCCAAACACGCCGGTATCGAGCACCTGAATGCCCATAACGGTGCTCTGGCCGGTTCCGGTAAGACCGAGCATGCCGCTCGCTTCGGCAAGAGAGCCGGTGGCGTTGAGCACGATGTTGTTAGCCTGCAGGAACAGGAAGAACGACATCAGGGCAATCAGCGAAGCATGGCCCTTGTTCTTCTTTGCCATGGCGCCGGCGATGCCCACGCAGAACAGAATCGAGAGGTTGTTGATGATAAACATCAGCGACTGATAGACAACGGTGCCCACAAGCTGGAACGGACCGGAGCCCAGTACGGGGATCAAGGCGCAAATGGTCTTGTTGGTCAGAATAATGCCCACGATGAGCAGAATGCCGGCAACCGAGAGATACATCATCGGCTGGACGATTGACTTCGCGAACACCTCCAACGGCGCTTTGAAATTGAACTTCTTTTTTGCGGTCATAGCGGTACTCCCCTTCCTTTTCCGCAAATTAAGACAGATGTGCCCTAGACAAGACCGTGAGCCCTGCCTTATATCAATCGATGTGTGGGCACGTTATGCCTAGAGACCAGGTTCTCCAAGCAGGTTAACAATGTGATATGCGAGATAACTCTTCTCGGCATCGGTAACGACAACGTTATAGGTAGACGACAAGTGGGCAGCTATGGCGTCCGCGCACGAGAATGCGCACGGATACGCCGTTTCATCGATTCGGAACAGCGCGTCGCCATTGATTTGCCCGGCCGCAGGATCGAGCGCTCGCTGTGCGAAAAACTGCAGGTGACGAACGAAACGCTCATAGGGCAGCGAGGTGTCATCGAGGGTCGTAGCATAGCGCTCGGAAACAATCGTGAGCACGTCGCGAACAAGCTGGACCGAGATGATGAGACGGTCGGAGCGTTGCGGCATGGTGGCGTTGACGATATGCAGCGTAATAAAACCCTGCTCTTCTTCGCTCATCTGGATGCCCATATACTCCTTGACAATCTGCAGCGCACGGCCCGCAAGCGCATACTCCTTGCGATAGAACTGCTGGATCTCGAGCAGCAACGGATTCTCGCAGGGGACGCCCTTGCGCTCGCGCTCCAAAGCAAGGCTGATATGGTCTGCGAGAGCAATGAGAATCTTGTCGTTGATATCAACATTGAGCTCTCGACGAAGCATCTGAACGATGTCCTCGGAAATCACGAGGTTGACGGTGGGGATGGACTCTAAAAGATGTGCCAAGCGGTCAATCGTACGCGAATCCTGAGAAGTTCCCTCCTGCAACGCGTAGGTCTTTTCGACCGATGCCTCGTCGATGGCATCGCCGGCATGACGGCCAAAGCAGAGGCCTCGACCGATGACGATGAGCTCAGAGCCATCGTCCGAAGTGACCATTGCGACGTTGTTGTTGAAAACTCGCTTGATAACCACGGTACCCACCACAAGAATTTACTCGGAAAGCCAGACGACAGGCTCTTTAACAGCAACAGGGCCGGAAGCGTGCTCACGAAGAGTCGAGTTCTCCGAACGCTCGCACACGATAACGAAGACCGTGGGATCGAAGCCGGCGGCGCGGACCGCGTCGAAATCGACCTCGACGAGGGGCTGGCCCGCGTCGACATGGTCACCCTGAGCAACAAGCGCATGGAAGCCCTTGCCCTCAAGTTTAACAGTGTCGATTCCGATATGCAGCATCACCTGAGCAGAGCTGTCGTCGGACATGATACCCAGCGCGTGCTCGGTCGGGAACAGCGCCGCGACGGTACCGGAGACAGGAGCGCACACCGTTCCCTCTTGGGGAACCACGGCAACGCCATCGCCCACGGCACGGCTGCTAAAAGCGGGGTCATTGGTTTTTTCCAGATGAACAAGCTCGCCGGAAACGGGAGCGAGGATTTCGAACTCGGAAGTTGCAGTCTTCTGCTCATCCGAACCGCCCATCAGGCGAGAAAAGAAACCCATGGTGGCATGTCCCTTCATAAATATAGCCCAACCAAAATCAAGCGAATGCGTCCATAGAGACACATCCGTTCAAAGACTTTGGTTAGGCCCACGTCCGAGGGACTCGGTAACCTTCCGCATTTCTTTTTACGGGAGCTATTGTAGACAAGCCCAAAGCCAGAACAATCATTATGACCGGTGAGCGGTATTTTTTCTTCGATAAACGGTATTTAAGCGGCACTTGGGGACGTTCCTTTTCTGCCGGCACCCAGGGACACTCCTTGCTCTGGCCCCATTGCACCAATTTCGTATGCGCTAGATGAAGAGTTCGCATTCCTTCCGCACGACGCAAACCTTGCTCAGCATCTGGGAAACAGCGGATAGCTTGTTGGGATCAAGCTTGCGAGCGCCTCGCGGACATACGGCGATGCAGCGCATGCAGGAGATACACGCCTCGTCAGCTGCTCGCTTGGGGTCGCCCTTGTCGATAGCGCAAACGGGGCACGCCGCGGCGCATGCACCGCAGGAGACGCAATCCTCTGTTGCCTCGGGTGCCATGCGGTGACCTCCAGCTTGTTTATAAGGACGATTGCCGGGAATAGAGGGCTCGGATGCATCCTCAGCCAACAGCTTCTGCTGAATTTGCTGCGCAAACTCTGCGAGCTGCGCCGCATCCTGCGCATCCGGTCGCCCAGCAGCAAACTGACGAGCAACGGAATGCTCAGCAATAGCAGAAACCGCTGCGACCACCCTAAATCCGGCGCGCTTCGCAACGTCCTCCAACTCTACGAGCGTGTCCTCAAACGCGCGGTTTCCGTATACACAAACCAAAACAGTCCGAGCCCCGTTGCCGCGCACTATGCCCAACCGGTCAGCCACCACAGCCGGGATTCTACCGGCATACGCCGGCACAGAGATTACGGCCACGTCGTCCTCAGTCATCGAGACGGCGCTGAAATCTAGCCCGCTATCGGTCAGATCGACGGTAACGGTATTTTTGTCCAGCGCCCCGGCCACAAGGCCAGACACCTTCCGCGTTCCACCCGTCGGACTAAACACAATTTCGAATACGTCCATCGAGGCACCCTCCCCCTACGCCTGGCGACGCGTCAAGCCGTTTTCACATCCAGCCAGAGTATACGGTACGTGGGATCCACGTTTTGGTGCACCAAACACCCCAATGCACCCACCCTACGCTGTCTGCCTCTTCGTTTTGTATTAATTACGGTACAGATTGTATATATTTACGGGATACCGCCGTGTTCTCCTGAGGTACCCCATCCTGGCCCGTGCAAAAAACGGAGTATTCTGCAACGTGACCGCGCCAGCACCGCCGCGGGTGGGCAAAACTGTAGGGCGCCGTATCATTCTAAGTCCCGACATGGCGAGAATGACGCGCCCCTGCTCCGGAAAACGGCGAAATCTGACTCGGAACGCTCGCTAGGGATATCCGAAGGCCGCCGTTGGCAATACCGAATCGTATGCAACCAACTAGAGCTGCTGAATACTCCAAAAAATGCACGACGCACCCCATGGGACCCATTGCCGCATGACAGAAAATAGGTCCTCGGCATCCCCCAGATGCATTCCCGAGAAAATCACGTTTGGATTAGCGATGGACACGGTAAACAAAAGGGCCCGAGCGTTGTTTGCTCGGGCCCTTTTGTTTGTCTCACGCTAGCGTGCGATGCGTATGTTATCTGCGCTTGCCGCCGCCGTCGCCGGGACGACGGGAGCTGCCGCCGCGATTGCCGCCACGATTGTTACCATAGCTGCCACGGTTATCGCGACCGCCGGCGCGACCGCCGCGGGAACCGGCCTGGTTGTCACCACGCCCGCCGCGGTAGCCGCCACGGCGCTCCTCGCGGGTGTCGTCGTAGTTGCGCCAATCATCGCGACGATCGCGGCTGGCACGCGGGTCGCGACGATCGCGCGACTCATTCGAACGACCGGCGCCGCTGCGGCCACCGTTGCCACGAGCACCCTCGCGACGCTCGCCGCCACGGACGCCGCGCTCGTCACGCGAACCACGGCCTTCGCCGCCACGGCCACTGCGCTCGTCATTGCGACCGGAACGACGACGGTCACCCGAGCCGCGCTTGCCGCCGCGCGAACCGCGGCCCTCGTCCTCGCGCTCAACACGACGACGGCCACCACGGTCCTCGTCCTCGCGGCGACGGCGATGCGCCTCGCCCTGGAACTGCTTGGCACGGCGCTCGGCACGGTTGCCGCGTGGGGCCTGCTCGACGGCAGCAGCACCCCCGCGCTCCTCGGCAGCTACCTCGCGGGCCACGCTCTCCACAGCCTCGTCCACGCGAGCCTGAACGCCCTCGCGCACGCGGGTCTTGCCGCCGCGCTTGGGACGGCCCGGACGCTCGCCGTCGCTGCGGCGCTCGTCGCGACCGCGGTTGGAACGACCGGCAACATCGCCGTAATCGTCGCCGTTGCGCTTGCCGTCGCGACGCGCCTGCTCAAGCTTCTTCTTGCTCTTGGACTTGCCGCGCTTGGTCTTCTTCTTCACCTTAAAGGCGGCAGGGTCGCGCTCGGGGTCAACCGCGGGCGGGTTGGGACCCACATGCAGGTCGCCGGCCCCGTAGATGTCGGCCGTCTTGTCCATGAGCTTCTCGATCTCGTAGAACTCATCGACATCCTGCTCGGTCACAAACGTGATGGCCCACCCCAGCTCGCCGGCGCGGCCCGTACGGCCAATGCGGTGGATATAGTCGGTCGGCTCGGCCGGCACATCAAAGTTCACGACGTAGCGCACGTCGCTGATGTCGATGCCGCGGGCGAGCACGTCGGTCGCCACCAGTACGTCGACGGTGCCGTCGCGGAAGGCCGAAAGCGCGCGCTCGCGCTGCGCCTGGCTGCGGTTGCCGTGAATCGCGGCGGCCTTGATGCCCTTACGCTCCAAGCGACGGCAGCAGCTGTCGGCGCGGTGCTTGGTGCGCATAAAGACGATAGTGCGCTCCGGGCCCTCCTTTTTGAGGAACTCGGGCAGCAGGTTGTTCTTGGCCTCGATGGACACCGGGAACACAAACTGGTCGACGGTGTCGGCGGTCGATGTAGCGGGCGCGATCTCCACGCGGGCCGGGTCGCTCACCAGGTCGGTGATCTCGCCCACGGCCTCCTCGTCGAGCGTAGCCGAGAACAGCAGCGTCTGGCGCTCGGCCGGCGTCTCGCGCACGATGCGGCGGACGGCGGGTAAAAAGCCCATATCGAGCATGCGATCGGCCTCGTCGAGCACCAGCACCTTGACCTCGTCCAGGTGGCAGGCGCCCTGCTCGATCAGGTCGACCAGACGGCCCGGCGTGGCGACCAGGATGTCGCAGCCGTACTTGAGCGCCGCGGTCTGGGGCTTGTAGCTCACGCCGCCCACGACGGTCACGGCAACATGGCCGGTAACGTCGGCGATCTTGCTCGCGACCTCGTCGATCTGCTGGGCAAGCTCGCGCGTGGGGGTGATGACGAGCATCAAGGGACCGCGACCGTTGCCCTCGGGCTTCTTGGCGCCGCGACGGCGGTTGCGGCCTCCGCGCTCGCGCACGGGCTTGGGCGGAGCGATGTGCTCCAGGTTGTTCATGGTCGGCAGCAAAAAGGCAGCCGTCTTGCCGGTGCCGGTCTGAGCGGCGGCAAGCAGGTCGCGGCCCTCGAGCACAACGGGAATCGAGCCAGCCTGGACAGGCGTGGGCGCCGTGTAGCCAAGGTTCTCGATGGCACGAAGCATCTCGTCCGAAAGTCCCAGCTCGTCAAAGGCGGGCAGGCTCTCGGTCGCGGACTCAACGGTCTCGGCGGCGCTGGCCTCGTCGGCAGCATCGAAGGCAGCCTGGGTCATGGCCTCGCGGGCCTCGTCCAGAATCTCGGCGTCCGTGACGTCGGATACAGAATTACGCATATGTTGTTGTTCCTTATCTGCACGCGTTATGGGCACGGCATGCGGCCGCGCGAGCGTGCTTGGTAGTGCGCTAATACATACAAAAACAGGTGCGCACAGAGAGGACGTTGCTCAGCACGCTGGCGATCGCTTTGGCAGCCCTATCACGCGCCGTCCAGACGCAGCGGCCCTAAGCGATGGAGCAGATTCGCCGCCGGTTAGTATACCCGCGCTTCGCATGCCCCCACGTAAACCACAGATGACGGGGCGGGCCCGGACCGATTGTCTCAATCTGTAACAACTACGGAGCAAAACCGGGTCTACATGTTACGGATCGAGACAAACGGTCGGCACGGTTCACAAACGTCTCAATCTGTAACAGTTACGGAGCAAAATCGGTCCCAATTGTTATAGATCAAGACAGAGGGGGATTTCCGTCCAGTCCAAACCAAATCTCTCGCTCTTCCTGCAATTTCGAACATGTGGCCTATAATGTTGCTTTGGTTACGCTACATATTGCGCAGCCATTTAATACGTCGCCCACCGGGGGCCATTAATTCCTATCGCCTTATTGGCCAGGAAGCAATCAAAGGAGGTATCCGTGGCAGCAGAGACGCCTTGCTCGGTCCTCTATAACGATATTCGCTCGTTCGGCGGTCTTAAACATCTCGAGATCGCCCGAATGCTCATCAATGGAAACTCTTATCTCGGCAGTACCCTGCTCGAGAAATGCTCTTCCAACCGCTCGTATCTCACCCGTTACATCGTCCATCGCGAGCCTGACCAGTGCGCGCCCGCCATCTACAGCGACTTTGCCGTCACCACGCTCAATCTTTCCGCGGCAATCTGCAGCAAGCTCGGCGGCGGCGAGTCCGCCTATCAGGCAATCGCCGAGCACTATCGCGGCCCGGCCGCCAACGAAATGATGTCGGCTCTCGCCAGCTACAAGTTGGACAGCCGCCTATATGCAAATGCCCTCAATCACATCGACAACTTTGACGGCAATGCCGTGCGCGAGAAGAGTACGCTTTACCTTATGCTCTTTGTGGCAACGGGGGCGCTCGCCGACCCCATCCAAGGCGTGGCTACCGTCGAGCGCTTTTGCGACAGCAAGACAGGCGGGCACTTTGGCACCACCGAAACTACCGTCGGACGTGGCTTTACTGGCAGCCTGGAGCAGCCGCGCACCGTCGCCCCCAACCTCGGTCTGCTCAGGACACATGCCGACAACTGCGTTGACATGCAGATCCACCCCCTTACGCGTGACCCGCGCGGCACGGTAATTGGGTCCTTGCCCAAAACCTCGCCCAGCATCACCGATGTAGGCGCCGACGCATCGCGCGAGCATCTCCGCATTTGGCTCGAAGGCGGACGCTGGTACGCCCAGGGCCTTGGGTCGACCAACGGCACAGTGCTCGAATCGGGTGCAGGCGACGGCGATATTGTGATTGAGCCGCCGCGCGACCAACGCGAGCCCGGCAAGATCTATCCCCCGGTGGAAATCGAAAACAGCGACAGGCTCCATCTGGGTCTCTATACAACGTTTCTCGTTATTGTGGACTAGCGCGTAGAGACGCGGGGAACAGGTGCCACTCGTCTTATATCATTTACGTTGCACGCTGCACTATAAATAGCGATACGAGTCAGCTTATCGGCAAACACGTCTATCATGGGCTTTAATCGATAATCGCGTTCTCGGTGTGAGCACGCGGCCCCACCAAACGAAGGAACGCCTTGGATACCACCAACACCGCCCCTGGCGACAAACTCATCCGTCTCGACACGTTCGATACCGCCGTGGCAGTCGACCCCAGCGCCAAGGATGATGCCAAGCGCCGATTTATGACGCTTATTCTTCAGACGGCATACCGCGACGACGGCAATATCGGACACGTGCTTCGCGCGGCCAACACAAGCGGCGAGGTCTTTGCCGTCAAGCTGCTCAAGGACAACGCCATCCTTTCCGGCCAGACACCCGACCGCTCCGCCGAGCAATCGGCCGCGCACCTGGCCAGCACCGCCGCGCTGTTCGAGGAGTACCGTCATCTGTGTACCGTCTCGCACCTGCGCGGATTTCCGCGCGTCTATGGCTATGGATCGTGCGAGGACGACCCGCTCATCCTCATGGAGTGGGTCGAGGGCACCTCGCTCAAGCAGGCGCTGCCCCTGCTTCCGCACGATGCCTCGGGCGGGCTAACCACCCAGATGGTGGCCGCCGTCGGAAACGCCGTGCTTCGTGCGCTCTTGATGACCCAAGGCCTCGTGAATCCGGTCGTCCATCGCGACCTGTCGCCTGCCAATATCATGTTCCGTACCACCAGTCGAACGCTCGAGTAGCAGATCGTCGATTGCTCCTTTGACCCCTGCCTCATCGACATGGGCTCCGCGACCATGGCCCTCGGCGACGACACGATCACCCGGCGCGCCGACATCTGGCGCTTTGCCACGCCCGCATACGCCGCGCCCGAGATGCTCACGCAGGATATCGAAGGCATTGCGGCCCTTCGCCGCTCGCCCGCAATCGACGTCTACGCGCTTTCGAGCATTCTGTACCAGCTCTACAGCGGTCGCAAACCGTTCGATGTCGAGTCGACGGGTGCCGCGGCAACTGGCTCGTTCTACCTCATAAAGACCAAGACCAAGCCGGCACCGCTCGAGCCGCGATGCAATGACGACGAGGCGCTCGTCCAGATCATCATGAAAGGCATTTCAGTCGAGCAGTGCGATCGTCCCACCGAGCAGCAAATGCTCGAGGTGCTCTCGGCATACCTCACCGATGCCGAATCCGAGGGCCGCGAAGGCGCAGGAGAAGAGGTCGCGATTGATATCGATTCTGGTACACACCTTAAGGTCGACGTCGCCGGCGAGCGCACGAGAGAGATCCTGGAGCAGGCCCGGCACGATGCCATGACCCGCCGCCGCTTTATTATCGGCGGCGTTGTCGCAGCCGTTGCGGGACTCGGCGTTATCGGGGCGGCGACCCATGGCTTTGGCATCCCCGACTATCTGGACGGCATCCGCGGTTCACTTGGCGACTACACCTGGGATCAGCTGCAGGAGATTTCGCTCAAGATTAAGGCCGCCGAGACCCGTAGCGAGGCACGCGAGATCGCCAAGCGTTATCATCTGCTCGACGACGACGGCCGTATTCCCTACCCGAGCACCAAGCGCGTTACGCTCACCAACGGGCTGGAGGTCGGGGCGCAACTCGTGGGCATTCTTCACGACGACCTGGTGGATACCAACGGCAAGGCCGGTCTGTCATTTATCTTTGACGCAGGTATTGCCGAGCGCGATGCCTCAGAGCACCCGCTCAACGGTGGCTGGGAAGACTGCGAGCTGCGCACATGGCTCGATGAGGACGGCATTAAGCTGCTTCCCAAGGAACTGCAATCGGTTATCAGTCCGGTCAAGAAGATCTCGAACAACGTCGGCGCCACCAAAAGCACTTCGTGCCTGAGCGAACTGCCCGCGACCCTTTGGCTGCCCGCCATGGTCGAGCTGTGCGGAGTGCAGCCGCCCGAGTCATTTGCCGAGGACTTTCACTACCTGGCCGACATCTATAACGGCGAGGGCAAGGAGTACCAACTCTTCCGCGAGCTCAAGGTGAGCCCGTATTCCACGAACGAGACGATGGTCCGCCAGTGGAAGGGCAAGGACACCTGTTGGTGGGAACGAACGGCGAGTCCCGACACATCGGAGAGCGAAGGCACACTCTATATGAACCGCGTGGGGCACGACGGCGACGTCTTTACGTACGCAACGCCTGCGGAAAAGCCAAACAAGCGAACCTGCGTGATTCCCGGATTCTGCATCTAGGCAGCGGGCGTCTTGCCGTGACGAGACCCCTCCCCGGCAATTGTCTCGATCTGTAACATCTACTCGGCAGATACAGGTCTAGATGTTACAGAACGAGACAAAACCCCAGCCCCGCGAGACAACATCTCAATCTGTAACAGTAAGGGGTTAAAAACCTCTCTAGATGTGGCAGATCGAGACATTAGACTGGCTACGGTCCGCCGAACTGGCTGTCACCTCGACCAATACCAGAATGTCATACATTTTCATCTCCATTAGACACCCCCAGGGGGTATGGGTGTATAGTATCGGCAGGTTAACAATTCAAACACTACGCCGCAGAAAGGAGAAGCCATGGCTCAAGATAAGTTCGACGTGGGCGGCATGACATGCGCCGCCTGCCAAGCGCATGTGGACCGCGCCGTCAGCAAGCTCGTCGGCGTCCAAAGCGTCGCCGTCAACCTGCTCGCCGGCTCCATGTTGGTGGACTATGACCCCGCGCAGGTCTCCCCCGACGACATCTGCACCGCTGTCGATCGCGCGGGTTACTCGGCCTCGCCCGTCGACGCGGGCACCGGTGCCGCCGGCTCAAGTGGCAACGCGCAAGTCAGGTCCGGCGCCGCCCATATGGAGTCGCCGACCAAAAAGTTGGAGGCCGCTGCCTCCGCCATGCGCACTCGACTCATCGTCTCGATTGTCTTTCTCATCCCGCTGTTCTACATAGGCATGGGGCACATGCTCGGTTGGCCACTGCCCGGCATTTTCACGGACCACATCCACAGCATGACGCTCGCCCTCACCGAGCTCGTCCTGCTTATCCCCATCGTCTACGTCAACGATGCGTACTTTATCAACGGCTTCAAGTCGCTCGTGCACGGCGCGCCCACCATGGACGCCCTCATCGCCGTCGGTGCCACCGCTTCCATTGTCTGGTCGCTCTACGCCATGTTCATCATGGCCGACCAGCTGGCCACAGGTCAGGTGCACGAGGCCATGATGACGGGCCTGAGCAACCTGTACTTTGAGAGTGCCGGTACGATTCTGTCGCTCGTCACCGTGGGCAAATACCTCGAGACGCGCAGCAAGTCCAAGACCGGCGGCGCCATCGAGGCGCTCATCGACTTGGCACCCAAGACCGCGACCGTCGTGGCAGAGGACGGCAGCGAGACCACCGTCGACGTCGACGCCATCCTTCCCGGCCAGGTCCTGCGCGTGCGCCCCGGCGAGTCTATCCCTGTCGACGGCGTGGTACTCAAGGGAGCGTCGGCCGTGGACGAGAGCGCGCTCACCGGCGAGTCCATCCCCGTGGAAAAGGTCGCCGGCGACACCGTCAACGCCGCCACGGTCAATCGCACCGGCTCGTTTACCTTCCGCGCCACACGCGTGGGCGCCGACACGTCGCTTGCCAAGATCATCCAACTCGTCGAGGACGCCAACGCCACCAAGGCGCCCATCGCCCGCATGGCCGATAAGGTCGCCGGCGTGTTTGTGCCCGTGGTGTTCGTGATTTCGGCCGTGACCTTTGCGGCGTGGATGGCACTGACCGGCAGCATCAACGAGGCGCTCACCTCCGCCGTGGCCGTGCTGGTGATCAGCTGTCCGTGCGCACTGGGCCTGGCCACGCCCGTCGCCATTATGGTGGGCACCGGCAAGGGCGCCGAGATGGGCATTCTGTTTAAGAGCGCCGAGGCGCTGGAGAACCTGCGCAGCGTGGGCACCGTGGTGCTCGATAAGACGGGCACGGTCACCCGCGGCAAGCCTGCCGTGACCGATATCGTGGTAACCACGCGCGCTGACGGCTCGCCCGCCATGAGCGAAAAGGCGCTGCTCAAGCTTGCCGCCACGTTGGAGCGCTCAAGCGAGCACCCGCTGGCCGAGGCGATTATGACCGAGTGCGAGTCGCGCGGAATCGTCGCGCGCATGGTCGAGGACTTTGCCGCCGTACCTGGACGAGGCGTTACGGCGCGCGAGGGACAAAACGTCATCGCTGCCGGCAACGTTCGTCTGATGAGCGAGCTGGGTATCACCGTGCCCGCAGGACTTGCGGAGCGATTTGCCGCCGAGGGCAAAACGCCGCTGTTCTTTGCCAAGAACGACGAGCTTGTCGGCACCATCGCCGTGGCTGACGAGGTCAAAGAAACGAGTGCCGAGGCAATCGCCGCGCTCCGCAAGCTCGGCGTCGATGTGCGCATGCTCACTGGCGACAACCGCGTGACGGCCGAGGCCATCGCCCGCCGCGTGGGACTGAGCAGCGAACAGGTTATCGCCGACGTCCTGCCCGCCGACAAGGAGCGCCACGTGCGCGAGCTGCAGGATGCGGGCAGCAAGGTCGCCATGGTGGGCGACGGCATCAACGACTCCCCCGCCCTGGCGCGCGCCGACGTGGGCCTTGCTATCGGCACCGGCGCCGACATCGCCAAGGAGGGAGCCGACGTAGTACTCATGCGCAGCGACCTCATGGACGTCGCCCGCGCCATCGAGCTTTCGCGCGCCACGATCCGCAACATCAAGCAGGACCTGTTCTGGGCGCTGTTCTACAACGGCATCGGCATTCCGCTGGCGGCGGGCGTGTTCTTCCCGCTCGCCGGATGGCAGCTCTCGCCGATGTTTGGCGCCGCGGCCATGAGCCTGTCGAGCGTCTGCGTCGTAAGCAATGCTCTGCGCCTACGAACCTTTAAGCCCAAGACGGCGCACTGATGCACCCGACCTTGCCCCTCAAACCGTCGCTCGCGTACCCAAGTACGCTTCGCTCCTCTTTCGGGGCAATCTCGGGCACCTCAGCGCACCTTTAAGATGACGCTGTTCACGACTAAACTGTCAGATAATCTCAATCGATAAGGAGTACACCCATGCGATACACAATCAAGACTTCCGGCCTCATGTGCGGCCACTGCGACGCCACCGTCGAGACGGCGTTGCTCAACGTGGCCGGCGTGACCGACGCCGACGCCGATCACGAGACTCAGACCGTCCAGGTGGAGTGCGCCGACACCGTGACCGCCGAGCAGCTCGCCGCCGCTGTCGAGGGCGCCGGCGAGAAGTTCCACGCCCTGTCCGTAACCGCCGCGTAACGACCCACGCGCACCCCGACCAGAAACGAGGACTCGCCATGATGGCAGACCACAAATCGGTGACCCGCATGCTCAAGACGGCACGCGGTCAGATCGACGGCATCCTGCGGATGGTCGAGGAGGACCGCTACTGCGTCGATATTTCCACACAGCTCATGGCCACACAGGCGCTCCTTGCGCGCATTAATGCCGACGTACTCAAGGCACATATCGAGGGCTGCGTGACTTCGGCAATCGAATCGGGCGACGAAGACCTCAAGGCCGCCAAGCTCGCCGAGATCGAGCGCGTCGTCGACAAGCTCTCCAAGTAATTGGGGCATTGGGGACAGACTTCTTTGCACCATCTTGGTGTATCGGGGATAGGTACGTTTGCACCACCTTGGTGCAGATTAACCTGTCCCCCTTGCTCTAAATCGGGTATAAAGGCGAGCAGCATATCGAACGAAAGGCAATTTGCATGAATGACTTTATGAAGGGTCGCAATGGTGCCGATGAGCTCACCATCGTGATGGGCTTTGTCGGCATCGTCATCGCGATGATCGGATCGATAGCCCATATCCAGTGGCTCAGCTGGATTGCCATCGCCGTAATCGTGATTGGCGTGCTGCGCGGCCTGTCCAAAAACATCGACGCACGTCGCAAGGAAAACGCGGCCTTTGTCGCCGCGACCGCTAACGTCCCCGGCCTGGGCAAGTTCGTAGCGAGCTTGGGTAGCGGCGCCGCGGCTGCCAACGCCTCGCGCACGGCCGGTACCAGCAAGGAAGACTTTGAGCGTGCCAAGCGCACGGCCAAGAAGATGTGGAAGGGCCGCAAAACCACGGCATACCTCAAGTGCCCCAACTGCGGCCAGATGCTCTCCGTCCCCAAGGGCAAAGGCAAGATCCGCGTCACCTGCCCCAAGTGCCACGCCAAGATGGAGACGCGCTCCTAGCCGCCACACCATAGGACAAAATAAAAGCCGAGGCCTCGTGTTGAGACCTCGGCTTTTTTGATTATGACAAAGGGATTGCCCCTTTGTCGCATCGCCATATCGCGCGCTTACGCCACGCCGTCGCGGGCGAGCTCCTCGGCCAGCGCCTCGGCCGGCATGGCCATAATCGTGTCGAGCTCGGCGTCCACCTCGGGAATGCGCTTCACCTTGAGCTTACGCACCAGATCACCGCGACACATCACATGTATCGGCTCACGCAGCGCACACAGATCATCGAGCGGGTTCTCGCGCGTCACCAGGATATCGGCGGCCTTACCGCACTCGATCGTGCCGGTCTCGCCGCCCAGCCCCAGCAGCTCGGCATTGACTTGCGTGGCTGTATGCAGCGCAAACGCATTACTCACGCCCACGTACTTGGCAAAATAGGCCACCTCGCGCCACATGTCGTACTGGGTCACGAACGGGCAGCTCGAATCCGTGCCCAGGCCTACCTTGATACCGGCTTCCAGCGCCGCACGAGCATTCTCGATAATGCCCGAGCACACGATGTCGCCGTTCTTCTTTTGCGTGTCAGTCGAATGAGTCTTCTCCGGATCGAGCAATACAAACGGCAGCGCCGGGCTGATGGTGCAGGTCACGCTCGGCGCGCGTCCCTCGAGCTGCGTGCCCGCGGCGCCGCGGTACAGCTCCAGGATCTCGGGCGTCAACAGAGCGCCGTGCTCAATCGTGTCAACGCCGGCCTCAAGCGCGGCCTTCACGCCCTCGGTACTCTCGACATGGGCCATGACCGGAAGGCCCACCTCGTGCGCCGCCTTGCACGCCGCCGCGGCAACCTCGACCGGCATGCGCAGCACGCCCGGCTCGCCTACTTCGGTCGCGTCGAACACGCCGCCCGTCACGAACAGCTTAATGACGTCGGCACCACGCGCATACAGGTCGCGCACCTGTTCGGCTGCCTCGGCGGGACTGTTGGCCACCTGGGCGAACAGGCCCGCACCATGGCCGCCCGGCACCGTGATGCCCGTTCCCGGCGCCACCAGGCGAGGACCCTGATACTTGCCGGCGTCGATAGCATCGCGCACGGCCAGATCGGCAAACAGCGGGTCGCCCGCGCCGCGCACCGTGGTCACGCCGCTTGCTAGCTGCTGCTGGGCACTGCCTTTGAGGATGCGGCGGACGATGGTGCGGCCCACGGGATTATCGAGCTTCTTCATCAGCGCGCCCGCATCGCCGGCCGAGACAGGCTTGCCCGAGCCGCACAGGTGCACGTGCATATTGATGAGACCGGGCATGAGATACGCACCACCCAGGTCGATAACCTCGGCACCCGCGGGCGCCTGCGCCACAGCACTCGGCCCCATCCATGTGATGACACCGCGCTCAACGGCCACGGCCATATCGGGTTGCGGCTCCATATGTTCCGAACCATCCAAGACGGTCGCATTGATAAACAACGTGGAACGATCGGCAGACGCCATATCGAGCTCCTCCCTCACGATTAACTTGAACATTTGTCCATTATTACCTAGCGCGGCGGAATTGCTGCGGACATATCGGTTAACGGAGCAAGAAGGAGATGCGGGGAACGAAATGCGTTGCAGTCCCACCCCAGCGACATCAGGAAAATGTCTAGATCTGTAACAGGTAGACCGGGTTTTAGCAGCCAGATGTTACAGATCGAGATCTTTCGGCACCGCGTCCAACCTTTGTCTCGATCTGTAACAGTTAGAGCGGTTTTTGGCCGTTAGATGTTACAGATTAAGATATTCTCCAGCCCTGTCGTCAAACATCTAAATCTGTAACAAGTAGACAGGTTTTCGGCCTCGAGATGTTACAGATTGAGATCTTTTAGCGGCAGCCAACCTTCTGTCTCGATCTGTAACAGCTACGAGGCCAAACGGCCCCTTGTTGTTACAGATCGAGACAAACTCGGCAGAAACAACCACATTCGCGTCAGTTGCACCCCTTAGCACCCATACCACTGACGCTTCCATCCCTCAGCCAAATCGGCCCGCTGCGAAATACCCGCCAGCCTCATCTTTTCAGCCAGCTTCCCTGGGTTCTTGAGCTCATCAAACGTAAACCTCAGCACCTTATGTCCGAGCATCGTCAGATGAGACTCTCGCTGACGTTCTGCCACGAATGGGTCGACCGACTCCCGACCCTCGTCGTTCTGTAAGGCATACTTTCCCTTTCCATCGAGCTCGCCAATCACGCACGTCCCGTCCTCTAGCCTCCAGAAATAATCAACGCGAAACACTTGGCTCGAATCAAGCGGGTCACGAAACTCCACCTGCAACTCTGGCACCGGAAAACCGTATGCAATAAAGAACGCCCGGAACCGAGACTCGCCACCGTTTTCGGACAGCCCGTCCGCATGCGACGCAATCACCTGAGCTCTGCGATACCCGCGTCTGCCCTCGCAATCGGCCTGGAGCCGTTCGCAGAGGTCGTCGCGCGATATGCCCTTCGCCCGCAGCGCAGAATCGGCGATCGCCAGACCATACGAAAACGGCGCACGCAGCAGACAATCCTTCACCGTGCGCCAAAACGACGTCACCCGCACGCCATCAACACGCTCGAGCGTGCCCGCCATCTGCGGACGCAACAACCTGCAGCCGCTGCTCAACGTCACCGAGCAACCTGTCTTAACAAGATATCGTGGCCCAAGCAGATCATTCGGCACCTCCAAACCCCACAAAAGTGCCGCGTCATAACCCCAAAACGCCCAATCGGGATGAAACTCTGCAAGCCCTTTGATGGTACGCAGCGCTCGCTCCGCCGGTGTCAACGTATCCCAATCATGTTGAAAACAGAACAGATACGACTCGGGCTCCGCGATATCGTCGGTTCCGACATGGCGTCGCAGCCACATGCGCTCGGCATTGTCATGCGTTGCGAGCAGTGCACCTTGCTCGGTCGCCTCCGTGAGCCGCGCGAGCATCCTGCTCCGCGCCAACGTGTTGCGAGTCGTATGCTTGTGTTTGAAAACGGTATTAGACACTTCCATCACCACATCGGACAACTGGACCATCGTCACCGTTGCCGCCGCCGACAAACGTCTCGATCTGTAACAGGAAGACCAACTTTTGGCCGCTAGATGTTACAGATTGAGACATCCCCCCCAACCAGGTGCCAAACGTCTTGACCTGTAACAGGTAGACGTTCTCCAGGTCCCTAAACGTTACAGATCGAGACATAAAGACAGAGGGCAAGGCAGGCGACAGCTGCCCATCCCCTACTTCCACTCCTGCTCGTAGATGTTGAGCGACTTTACGTACCGCCCCCGGGCGCCCATGATGTCGCGGACCAGGCGCAAGAAGAAACTGATGCACGAGGTGTCAAAGCCATCCTGCAGGTCCTCCGGATGCACCGCACCCGGCCCATCGACTGCCGTGTCACTCAGGCGCGCGATGTCGTACAGATAGAGCTGTCCCGCCGTCAGCCAGACATCGTCGACGCAGGCGAGGCGCACCGCAATCGCTCCGTCGCTCCAATGCTCCTTTTGCACGATATGCGGGTCGTAGACATCAAAGCGACGGTCGGCGCGCGTGTCCTTCAGCGCGACCATACCAGTCGCAGGATCCTTGTCCAAAATGCCAAAGCGCGAGAAATACTGCGTGTCGCGTACCTGCTCGAGCCGCTTGAGCGCGGCAGGCGAAAGCGATGTCGGCGGCTCTTCAACATACAGCTCGAGCAGCGTCTTGCCATGGCGATAGGGGCGCTCGAAGAGCAGCCAATCGGTAAATGCCATGTTGTAGGCCATGATTTCGTTTTGCGAAGGCTCGGTGCAATAGCTGAGCCACGGGTCGACAATGATCTCGAACTGTTCGCGCGCCGGCTCCAAAAACTGGAACTTCCGCAGCATCCAAAAATGGGCCATGTCGGCAATATCGTTGCCGACGGCTTCGGCTAGCTGCGCTCGGTCTAAAACGTGGTCAGTCACGGCATCCTCCTCAAACTGATGAACCTCAATTTGAGCTTACGAGGAGGGTGGGCAGCCACTGTCAGCACGGACAAAATAGGCCTCCGGCTGCAAACCAACTGCCGACCAAACACTTGACGGGATGCTTGACCGAAAATGCGCACCGCAAAGAAACGGCAGGTAGATATAGACAGCTGACCCGCCATTTTGAGCCAGATGCCCGCTGCCACCACAGAAACAGCAGAGCACCACAGTCGCAAACGTCGACGAATGAATACTTGTACGTCGACAAATGACAAAGTCGCCCGCAAACCCGCAAGGAGTGTCCCCGAATGCCGGCACATAAGGAACGCCCCCAGCTGCCGGCACTTGGGGACGTTCCTTTTGGGCCGGCCGTTGGGGACAGCCCTTGACGATTCAGCTGTGGACAGCCGCCTTACAGCTCCAGCGCCGCGGCGGCTTCGGCAGCGCAGGCCAGGGCGTCGGCCATGGCGCTCACTACGAGCGAGCTGCCGTTGCGGGCGTCGCCGGCCACATACACCGGCGCGGCATCTGCGGCGACGCCGTCGACACGCGCCGCAAGATGCGAGCCCTCGGCGACCATCACAGGCAGCGGGCGGCCCGCCGTGGCAACAGGTACGCCGACAGCTTCGAACACGCTGCGCTCCGGACCCGTAAAGCCACAGGCGATGAGCACCAGCTGGGCCGGCACCTCGTGCTCGGAGCCCGCGATGCGTTCGGGCTTGCCGGCCGACCAATCCAGATCGACCACGCGCAGGCCCGCTGCCGCGCCCTTCTTGTCCAGCAGCACCTCGAGCGTATCCACGCCCCAGGCACGCATCTCGCCGCCCATGGCAGCGATAGCCTCCTGTTGACCATAGTCGGTCTTCTTAACGTTGGGCCACTGCGGCCAAGGGTTGCTCGCCGCACGCTTATCGGGCGCGGCCGGCAGAAACTCAAACTGGCGCACGCTGCGCGCACCCTGACGCACCGCGGTACCCACGCAGTCGTTGCCGGTATCGCCGCCGCCAATGACCACAACGTCCAGGCCGCGCGCGTTCACTGCGGGCTCGCCGCCATCGAGCACCGAGACGGTCGAAGCCGTCAGGTAGTCCACGGCATACACCACGCCGGGAGCGTCAATGTTCGCAGCCGAAAGCCCGCGCGGGGCACGGGCACCAGCTGCCACCACGACAGCGTCAAAACCATTGAGCTTGGCCGCCACCGCAGGGTTCGTAGCGTCAGTGCCCAGCTCAAAGACGATACCCAGCTCGCGCATGAGCGCCACGCGACGCTCGACCACAGACTTCTCGAGCTTCATGTTGGGAATGCCGTACATGAGCAGGCCGCCCGGGCGGACGTCACGCTCAAACACCGTCACGCGGGCACCGCGACGCGCAAGCTCCCATGCAGCCACCAGGCCAGCCGGGCCAGAACCAACCACGGCGACCGAGGGCGCGTCCTCCCCCGCCGGCTCAAAGCGACGCGGGCCACCGTTTGCCCATTCGTGGTCGCTGATTGCGCGCTCGTTATCGTGAATCGTCGTGGGCTGGCCGTCGACCGATCCCAAGTTGCACGCGGCCTCGCACAGCGCCGGGCACACACGGCTCGTAAACTCGGGCATGGGCGAGGTGAGCGACAGGCGCTCGGCAGCCTCGTCCCAACGGCCGCGGTACACCAGCTCATTCCACTCGGGAATCAGGTTGTGCAGCGGACAGCCGCTCGGGCGCGCCTTGCCAAAGCTCGCGCCCATCTGGCAAAACGCCACGCCGCACATCATGCAGCGGCTCGCCTGGGCACGGCGCGCGTCGTCATCGAGCTCCACGTACAGCGGGTCAAAATCATGGCTGCGCTCCTCCACGGGGCGAAGCTCGTGGGTCACGCGATCGATATCAAGAAAAGCACCGGGCTTACCCATGGCACTTACGCCTCCTTCTTGGTCGAAGCAACAGAGCTGGCAGCCACGGACGCAGCGTCCGCGGCACCGCCCGCGACATCAAAGCGAGCGACATCCGCGGCGCTCGCGCGACCGGTCACAATGTCAAACGCCAGCTCCTCTGCCTGCGCATGCGTCTTGCCGGCAGCCTCGCCCGCAGCGACAATCGCCAGCACGCGCTCGTACTCGGTCGGAATGACCTTCACAAAGTGCTTGCTCATCGTCTCAAAGCTGTAGAGCAGCTTAATGCCGCGCGGACTCTGCGTCGCGTCCACGTGTTCCTGGATGAGCTCGCGAATCTGCGCCAGCTCGCCGGCCGTCGGGGCCTTGAGCTCAACGCTCTCGTGGTTCACACGGGCATCGAGCGTACCGTACTGGTCAAAGACATAGGCCACGCCACCCGTCATGCCGGCGGCGAAGTTCTGCCCGACCTCGCCCAGGATGAGCGCCAGACCGCCCGTCATGTACTCGCAGCCATGGTTGCCGCAGCCCTCGACTACCACGGTGGCGCCGGAGTTGCGCACGGCAAAACGCTGGCCGGCAAGACCGTTAATGAAGCCGCGGCCGCTCGTGGCGCCAAAGAACGCAACGTTGCCCACGATGATGTTCTCGTCGAACTTGTAGGTCGCATGCGGGTTGGGGCGCACCGACACCTCGCCGCCCGAAAGGCCCTTGCCAAAGTAGTCGTTGGCGTCGCCGCACACGTTGAGCGTAATGCCGCGCGGCAGGAAGGCGCCAAAGCTCTGACCGGCCGAACCATCGCAATCGATGGTGATGGAGCCGGCGGGCAGGCCCTCGGGATGTGCCTTGGTCACCGCGTTGCCCAGGATGGTGCCCACGCAGCGGTTGACGTTGGCGATATCGGCGCGGAAGCGAATCGGACGCAGGTGCGCACGGGCATCGGCCGTATAGGGCACGAACAACGTGGAGTCGAGCGTCTTGTCGAGCTCGCTGTCCGCGGCCATCTGCGGCAGGAAGTGGCGACCGTCGGCACCCGGGATATGGGCACCGAACTCGCAGGTCGCGCTCGCCAGCACGGGCGACAGATCGAGCAGGTTGGCCTTGCGGTTGCCCGGCACCTCGATCTGGCGCAGGCACTCGGGATGGCCGACCATCTCGTCGACGGTGCGGAAGCCCAGGGTCGCCATGACCTCGCGCAGCTGCTCGGCAACAAAGAGCATAAAGTGCTCAACGTGCTCGGGCTTGCCGCGGAAGCCGCGACGCAGGCGGCAGTTTTGCGTGGCGATGCCGGCCGGGCAGGTATCCTGCTGGCAGTCGCGCTGCATGAGGCAGCCCATGGAGATGAGCGGCATGGTCGCAAAGCCAAACTCCTCGGCGCCCAGCAAGCAGGCGACGGCAACATCGGTGCCGTCCATGAGCTTGCCGTCGGCCTCGAGCACCACGCGGGAGCGCAGGCCGTTTTGCAGCAACGTCTGCTGGGCCTCGGCAAGGCCGAGCTCCAACGGCAGACCGGCGTGCCAAATGGAATCGCGCGCCGCGGCACCCGAGCCGCCGTTATGGCCGCTGATCAAAATCTTGTCGGCGGCACCCTTGGCCACGCCGGTAGCAATGGTGCCGACGCCGGCCTCGCTGACCAGCTTGACCGACACGCGCGCGCCGGGGTTGGCGTTCTTAAGGTCAAAGATCAGCTCTGCCAGGTCCTCGATGGAGTAGATGTCGTGGTGCGGCGGAGGCGAGATCAGGCCGATGCCGGGCGTGGACTGACGGACCTCGGCGATCCAGGGGTAGACCTTCTTGCCGGGCAGGTGGCCGCCCTCGCCGGGCTTGGCGCCCTGGGCCATCTTAATCTGAATCTCAAAGGCGCTGCACAGGTAGCGGCTCGTCACGCCAAAGCGCGCGCTTGCCACCTGCTTGATCGCGGAGTTCTTGGAGTCGCCGTTGGCCAGCGGGGTCTCGCGACGCGGGTCCTCGCCGCCCTCGCCCGAGTTGGAACGGCCATGCAGGCGGTTCATGGCGATAGCCATGCACTCGTGCGCCTCTTTGCTGATGGAGCCGTACGACATGGCGCCGGTGTTAAAGCGGCGGACGATGTTGAGCGCGGGCTCCACCTCGTCGAGCGAAACCGGCGTGCGACCGCTAGCATCAAAGTCGAGCAAGTCGCGCAGGCGCACGGCACGGCCGGTGCGGTGCAGGCGGGCGCTGTACTCCTTAAAGGTGTCGTAGCTGTCCTCACGGCAGGCGGTCCGCAGCAAGTAGACAGTCTGCGGATCGATGAGGTGATCCTCGCCGCCGAGCGGGCGCCACTTGGTCAGGCCCAGTGTGGGCAGCTGATCGGGAGCCGGACTCTTAAGGATGGCGAGCGCGGCGTCATAGCGCTCATTCTGCTCGCGCTCGACATCTTCGACGCCCATACCGCCCACACGGCTCACCGTGCCGGCGAAGTACGCGTTGACGAACTCCGGCGTAAAGCCCACGGCCTCGAAGATCTGCGCAGAGTGGTAGCTCTGCACCGTGGAGATGCCCATCTTGGACATGATGGAGACGATGCCCGCCGTCGCAGCCTTGTTGTAGTTGGCGATGCCCTGCTCGGCCGTCACGTCCAGGTCACCGCGTGCCGCCAAGTCGCGGATGCACGCATGCGCGTTGTACGGATAGATGCCGCTCGCGGAGTAGCCCACCAGCGCCGCAAAGTCGTGCGGAGACACGGCATCGCCGCACTCCACCACGATATCGGCAAAGGTGCGCACGCCGGCGCGGATCAGATGGTTGTGCACGCAGCCCACGGCGAGCAGCGACGGCACGGGCACCTCGCCCGCAGCGGCACGATCGCTCAACACCACGATGTTCACGCCGTCGCGGACCGCAGCCTCAACGTCCTCGGCAAGCTGCTTGAGCGCAGCCTGCAGTGCGCCCTCGCCGGCGTCGCGGCGGTAGACGGCACGGAAGCGGCGAGTCTTAAAGCCCACGCGGTCGATGGCGCAGATGCGGTCAAACTCTTCCTCGTTGAGCAACGGGCGCTCCAAGCGCACCAGCTGGCAGGCCGTGCGGGAATCCTCGAGCAGGTTGCCGTGGTTGCCCAGATAGAGCGTGGTCGAAGTCACCATATGCTCGCGAAGGGCATCGATCGGCGGGTTCGTGACCTGAGCGAATAGTTGATAGAAGTAGTCAAAGAACGAGCGCGTCTTCTTGGACAGGCAAGCCAGCGGCGCGTCGATGCCCATCGAGGCGAGCGGCGCCTTGCCCTGCTGGGCCATGGGACGCACGACCTCGTCAACGTCATCCCAGTGGTAGCCGAGCTTGGCCATACGCACGGCGACGGGTACCTCGGCGTCCTCGGCGGGCGTTGTCGCAACGGGCTCATCAAGCGCGTCAACGGTCAGCGTCTCCTCGGCAATCCAGTCGCGGTAAGGCTTTTCCTTGGCATAGCGGGCGCGCAGCTCGTCGTTGTAGATGACGCGGCCGCGGGCAAAATCGACCTCGAGCATCTGGCCCGGCCCCAGACAGCCGCTCGTCAGGATGTTCTCGGGGCTTACCTCGATGGTACCCACCTCGCTTGCCAGCATAAAGCGACCGTCGCGCGTCACATAGTAGCGGGCGGGACGCAGGCCGTTGCGGTCGAGAGCAGCACCCAGGGTACGGCCGTCGGTAAAGGCGATGGCGGCAGGGCCGTCCCACGGCTCCATGAGCATGGACTGGTAAGCGTCGTAGGCGCGGCGCTCCTCACTCAGGCTGTCGTTATGGTCCCACGGCTCGGGCAGCAACATGGACGCGGCACGCGTAAGCGGGCGACCGTTCATAACCAAAAACTCGAGCACGTTGTCCAGAATCGCGGAGTCGGAACCCTCGCGGTTGATGATGGGCATCACGCGCTCAAGATCATGCTGCAGCACGGGGCTGTACAGGTTGGGCTCGCGGGCGCGGATCCAGTTGACGTTGCCCTTGAGGGTATTGATCTCGCCGTTGTGGATGATAAAGCGGTTGGGGTGCGCGCGCTCCCAGCTGGGCGTGGTGTTGGTGGAGTAGCGCGAGTGGACGAGCGCCACGGCCGTCTTGACGGCGGCGTCGTTGAGGTCGATGAAGAAGCGGCGCATCTGCGTGGCGACCAACATGCCCTTGTACACGATGGTGCGCGAGCTCATGGAGCACACGTAGAAGATCTTGTCGCGCAGGGCAAACTCGGCGTCGGCCTTCTTTTCGATGGTGCGGCGGCACACGTACAGGCGGCGCTCGAAGGCATCGCCGGCGGGCGTGTCGTCCGGACGGCCCAGGAAGGCCTGCAGGATAGTGGGCATGCAGGCGCGGGCCGTCTCGCCCAGGTCGTGCGGGTCGACCGGCACCTCGCGCCAAAAGAGCAGCGGCACGTCGGCCTCGGCGCAGCCCTCCTCAAACACGCGGCGGGCATCCTCTACGCCCTTGTCGTCCTGCGGGAAGAACAGCATGGCCACGCCATAGTCGCCCTCTGCCGGCAGAATCTGGCCGCACTTTTGAGCCTCTTTACGGAAAAAGTGATGCGGAACCTGGAACAGGATGCCGGCGCCGTCGCCGGTGTTCTTCTCGAGTCCCGTGCCGCCGCGGTGCTCCAAGTTGACCAGAATGGACAGCGCATCGTCCAGAATCTGGTGATGGCGCTCACCGTTGATATCGGCAAGCGCGCCGATGCCACATGCATCGTGGTCGAATTCGGGGCGATAAAGGCCCTGCTGCTGAGCGGAATCTGCCTGCATCGCGATCCTCCCCTAGATATTTAGACAGTCAGTTGACTAGGCATACTAGGAGCATAGCCGGCCCGTTGTGTTTCCCGCCCGTTTCGAAACAATCGCGTAACGCGCGCCCTGCGAGTGGACACCACCGACCTCAAGGGCGACAACATAGGCCCCAAGTTCGGCCTGTAAGCTCGCCGCTTCAAACATCTCGATCTGTAACAGGAAGACCCAATTTTGGCGCCTAGATGTTACAGATCAAGACATTTCGGTAACCCCCCTTTCACCA
>JAHYYO010000102.1:0-2003 GCA_019424925.1 Collinsella sp. | reverse complement strand
AATATCGGCGATTGCGCACGCTCGTCAGCACGTCGGTGTAGACAAGGTCCTCTTCTGCGGCCTCTTGTTCATCAATCGGACGCACCATCAGCAGAACGTGAGGCTCGCCCTCAACCATCAAAGAGCGCAGGCGAGCGCGGTACTCAACGCCATCGTTGAGCAGCCGTTCCGACACCTCATCGGAACCCGCCGCCAAGGCTTCAAGACTTGACTGACGCAGACAGGGACACCGTTCGCCGGCGAGCAGGCAGTTAGGATCGCCCTTAATCTGATCGACAGACAGCAAACGCACCACGGGGTAGGTCTTCGCGACACGGGCGACCTCGGCGGCAGCCTCCTCGTCGGTTAGATTGGCCTCGTGATTATTGAGCATAGGGGGCCCTTTCAGTAGTTTTGCTTGGTAGCAGTGGGTGCCAAATGTTACAAGGGTAGCACCTTGTCGATGCAGGTACGCACGTGAATACCGTTTCTTTTTCATGAGTTGGCAGACGGTAGGGCTGAAGCCGCAGCCGTAAGGTTCTGGGCGCATCTGTTAACACGGTCGAAATGTTTACGGGAAAAGCCCGTTTTGATTATTGCGGCTGCTAGAACCCTAGGACGCCACGGACGGCCTGGGCAGCCGCTACCGGTCGATCGCGCAGCCCGTTGTGCGCGCCGGGGACCGTTACGAGCGGACAGCCCAAAAGCTCAGCCGACGCTCTCGTGCCCGCTTCGCGGGGCGTGCCAATCGAGAGCTCGCCCAAAAACACGGCGGCCACTGTTTTCGATGCGCGGACGCGATCCCAATCGGGAACGCAGGTCATAATGATCCCGTATTCGTTTGCCATAAAGCTGCGGCCGTTGCGCAGGGCATGCTTGGCTTCCGCCTCGGTTGTCTTGGGAGCTTGAGGATCCGAATCACTGATGGCACTCAGGAAGGCTCTTAATGCCCTCGAGACCTTTCCCGCAGCAATCATCTCGAGCAAAACCGGGGCCGTGCCCAGGCCAGCGCCCTCGTTTGTCACGGCGGGTTCGTGCAGCATCGCGCGCGAGACAATGGCCGGGTTTGTACGGAGAAGCTCCAGGGTCACCAGCGTACCGGCGCTGTGCGCGAGGACATTTGCCGGGGCGCCGACATGCTCGATAACGGCCTGCAGGTCGGCGGCCTGGGCGGCGAGGTCGTAGCGCCCGTCCGCGGCATCGCCGCTCTCGCCGCAACCGCGGCGGTCGTAGGCAATTACGCGATAGCCGCAGGCGAGCTCGCGGGCGATCCCGTCAAAAAATGTGCCGTCGACGCAAGCGCCGTGCACGCACACCAAGGCAGGCGCATCCGACGGCACGCCCGGCTCGGCAAACTCGCGACAGGCAATCGTGGTGCCCGCATTCTCGACCGTAAAATCCATGTTGTGCCCCATCGCCTTGCACCTTGTTAACGCATTAACTGTACCCAACCGGGAACCTCTCATAGCGCGGACATCGAGGGCGGCGTGAAAAAACGAAATCTGAAAAGCACAAGCCCGAATCAGACTTTGGCACCGATGCTATGCTTAGGCACAACTGTCCCAAGGAGCATATGCCTATGTCTACGTTTTTAAATGCCAGCCCCATCTTTGGACCGGTGCGCAGTCGCCGCCTGGGCCTTTCGCTCGGTGTCAACATGATGCCGGCGTCGGGCAAGATCTGCACGTTCGACTGCATCTACTGCGAGAACGGCCTTAACGCCGAGCGCCCCTGCCATGAGCCGTATAACACGGCCGCCGGGGTGCTCGACGCACTCGAGGCCAAGCTGCGCGAGATGGCAGCCGAGGGCGAGCTGCCCGATGTAATCACCTTCGCCGGCAATGGCGAGCCCACCGCCGCACCGGAGTTTCCGCAGGCTATCGCCGGCGCCATCGCACTTCGCGACCAGCTGGCCCCGAACACCAAGATCGCCGTGCTCTCCAATGGCACGCGCGCTGACCAGCCCGCTGTGCACGATGCGCTCATGATGGTCGACGACAACATCCTCAAGCTCGATACGGTCG
>JAHYYO010000101.1:0-2021 GCA_019424925.1 Collinsella sp. | reverse complement strand
TTTCCCAGATAAAACCTGCCAAAATAAACCTGTCCCTTTTTGGCAGGTTAGGCGATGGCTTGGCGCTGAAGCTCGATGAGCTCGGCGATGCCTTTGTCGCCCAGGTCGAGCAGGGCGTTGAGGCGCTTACGGTCAAAGGGTGCCTGCTCGCCAGTGCCCTGGAGCTCGATCATCTCACCGGTGTCGGTGGCGACGAGGTTCATGTCGACTTCGGCATGGCTGTCCTCGGAATAATCGAGGTCAAGCAGCGTATTGCCGTCGACAACGCCCATGGAGATTGCAGCCACCTGGCCGGTAAGCGGGATGCGCTCGATCTTGCCCGCCTCGACCCACATGGCGAGGGCGTCGTGCAGCGCCACCCAGGCGCCGGTGATGCTCGCTGTACGCGTGCCGCCATCGGCCTGAATCACATCGCAGTCGACGGTGACGGTGTACTCGCCGAGCGCCTTCATGTTGACGACGGTACGCAGGCTGCGGCCAATGAGGCGCTCGATCTCCATGGAGCGACCCTTGCGGTTGGCGTGCTCGCGCTTGCAGCGCTTGCCGGTCGACGCCGGCAGCATGGCGTATTCCGCGGTCACCCAGCCGACCTTAGCTCCCTTTCGCCAGCCCGGCACGCCCTCCTCGATTGTGGCGGCGCACAACACGCGCGTGTCACCGAACTCGGCAAAACACGAGCCGTGGGCGTGCTTCATGACGCCACGGGTGAGCTTAACGGGGCGCAACTCGTTGGCGGCGCGACCGTTGGCGCGGTTGACCTGCATGTACTCCATAGAAAAATCCTTTCGGCAAAAGGTGTGGCGAAGGCTCTGACGGCGGCCTTACATCTATTTCAGCTCATCGATATCGATATGCTCAATGCTCTTGAGCGGCTGACCAAAGATAAAGCTGCCCGCCACCGCAAACTCGGCAATGTTATCGGCCGTCGTGGCAAAACGATGCTGCGTCTCGGCGGCGACGCCCGCCAGCTGCTCGCGGCGCGTGAGGATATCGGTCAGCTCGCGCGTGGTCTCCTCGGCGGAACTCACGACGCGTACCCCAGGCCCCAGCGCATGGCGGATAGGTCCCACCAACAGCGGAAAATGCGTACAGCCGAGCACCACGGTATCGATACCGTGGTCGCGCAGTGGCTCAACCGTGGCACCCACCAGCGCACGCACGGCAGGCGTATCGAAGATGTCCTCGTTCTCAAGCCACTGCTCTTGCAGATGCGCACCCGAGGCGAGCTCGTGTTCGACAACCTCGACAAAGCTCGAGGCGGGGCAGCCGTATACGTCGACGCCGGCATCTAGGTCCTGAATGGCGCGCGTGTAAGCGCCCGAGCGAATGGTGAGGTTGGTGGCGAGCACGCCCACGCGACGCGTGCGGGTGCTGTTGATTGCCGCACGGGCACCCGGCGCGATCACGCCGATCACGGGAACGTCGAGCACCTGCTGGGCCAGACGCAAGGCCGCAGCTGTCGCCGTGTTGCAGGCGATGACCATAATCTTGACGTCGTGCTTCGACAGCCAACGGCCCGCCTGCAACGCAAACGAGCGCACCTCATCCTCGGTGCGCGTGCCGTAGGGGCAGCGTTTGGTGTCGCCGAAGTAGTAGACGGACTCGCGCGGCAGCACCGTCGCGATGGCGCGCGCAACCGTCAGACCGCCCAAACCAGAATCGAACACGCCAATCGGGCGCGTGTCGCCTGTCGGATTCTCGATATCGGACATTACCTCACCAGTCTCTCTCGAAAAGACATGTCCAAGTGCGGCGACGCCGCGCTACGAACGCGCCGCGACCAGCAGCTCTGCCGTCGCCGCCCAACCGTCGACAATTTTGCCGCGCGTAACGAAAGCGTTCTCGCAAGCAGCCAGGAACTCGGGCGCACCGGCGCTCGTCAGGCCATTCTCGACCAGGCAGAACGTGCCCACGTGATCGGCCATGTAGAAGTCGGACTCGGAATCGCCGAGCGCGAGCGTCTCCTCGCGCTCGATCCCCAGGTGCTCGCAGAAGCGCGCGATGGCAACGCCCTTGTTGAG
>JAHYYO010000100.1:0-2039 GCA_019424925.1 Collinsella sp. | reverse complement strand
ACAGGCACCTTTGTGGTGGTTTTTGTTTAAGCGCCGGCGATGATGAGGGCTGGACGAGCGTCGTTGGCTAACTCGGCGATCGAGGTGGCGACGGCATGGTCGGGGTCACGGTCCATCACGATGGTGCCGACATCGGTCAGTTTGGCAAAGCGGTACATGCCGCGTCCGTTGACCTTGCTGGCGTCCATGAGGGCAACGCCTTGACGGGCGGCGGAGATCATGGCTGTTTTGGTCTCGGCCATCTGCGGAAAGTCGGTCGTAAAGCCGCAGCCGGGAACAAAAGCGCCGGGGCACATGACGGCAAGGTCGGCATGAACCATTTGGATCGCCTGCATGGTGAGCGGTCCGTACAGATAGCGATGACCTTTGCGCAGTGCCCCGCCCAGCATGACGACATCGACCGAGGGCATGCTCTCGTCGATGTAATCGGCGATGGTGATGTCGGCCGTGATGACGGTGATGCCGTCGCGCTGGTCGAGCAAGCGGACAAATTCGAGCGCGGTGGTGCCCGAGTCGACAAGCAGTGTGTCGCCGTCATTGACGAGCTCGATGGCGCTTTGCGCGATGGCCTGCTTGGCGGCGACGTTGACGTTGATGCGGCGATCCTGCGTGGAGACGGTCAGGCGCTTGTGGAGCGATACGGCACCACCATGTGTGCGGCGCAGCTTGCCTGCTTCGGCGAGCGCGTCCAGGTCGGCGCGGGCGGTGACGGAGGACACGCTAAAGGTCTGGGCGATTTCTGCTACCTGCACCGAGGCGTTGTGCTCGAGCATTTCCATAATGGCGGTACGGCGTTCGTCGGCAAATGCACGGTTGGTAGCTTGGGCCATGGTTGCTCCATTCTCGGCTAAATTTGCAGGAATTGTGTTGACTCCATTTTCGTTTATTTTCTTTTTAAGTAAGAAAACGCCTTTCGATTACTTACTTTTTCTATAAAAGAAAGATGATCAAGGCTCAAAACTCAATTTCGAACACGCGCGCTCGGGTTCGACCCCTTCCGTTTACTTTTCAAAAACGACTGTATTGGCCTGCATGGGCTCAATATCTCGCACGTGCAAAGCCGCTGAATTTCATACAATGAGCGCAGCAAAACGCAAGGTAAAGCGCCTTGTGAACAACTACGCCCGATGTCCAGATGCGGGCGAGGGAGAGGAGCAAACGCTCATGGCACTTGTTACCACCGAAAAGATGCTCAAGGACGCTCAGGCCGGCCACTACGCCGTCGGCGCGTTCAACGTCGAGAACCTCGAGTTTGTTATGGCCGTTCTGGCCGCTGCCGAGGAGACCAAGTCCCCCGTCATCATGCAGACTACCCCGGGCACCATCAAGACCGCTGGTCTGGACTACTTCTACGGCATGGTCAAGGCTGCTGCCGAGCGCGCTTCCGTGCCCGTCGCCCTGCACCTCGATCACGGCGATGGCTATGACCGCTGCATGCAGGCTTTCCGCACGGGCTACACCTCCGTCATGATCGACGGCTCGCACGAGTCCTTCGAGGACAACATCGCCCTGACCAAGTCCGTCGCCGACGCTGGCCGCGCCATGGGCGTGCCCGTCGAGGCCGAGCTCGGTAAGGTTGGCGGCAAGGAGGACGACGGTCCCGCGGTTGAGGGCGAGAGCCCCTACACCGATCCGGCCGAGGCCAAGGAGTTCGTCGAGCGTACCGGCTGCACCTCCCTCGCAATTGGCGTTGGCACCAGCCACGGTGTGTACACGAGCGATCCGCACATCGAGCAGTCCGTGGTCAAGGCTATCCGCGACGCCGTCGACGTGCCGCTGGTTCTGCACGGCACCTCCGGTGTGCCCGATGAGCAGGTTGCCGAGGCTGTGAAGAACGGCATCTGCAAGGTTAACTACGCCACCGAGCTGCGTCAGGCCTACACCAAGGGCTTCATGGCCTACATGGCCGAGAACCCCGCCTGCTTCGATCCCAAGAAGCCGGCCAAGGAGGGCATGCGTGAGATCACCGAGCTGGTTAAGATCCGCATGACCAACCTCAACTCTGTGGGCAAAGCAGAGTAACAGCAAGGGTACTCTGA
>JAHYYO010000010.1:44876-52945 GCA_019424925.1 Collinsella sp. | reverse complement strand
TCCACGGGTTCGTATGCGGCCCTTTTTGTTTTTGGTGGGCCCGAGCAGGCCGTTTGTCTTGATCTGTAACATCTAGCAGGGGTTTTCGGTCCTACCTGTTACAGATCAAAACAAACGAGCGGCCCGAACTTTAAGATCTCGATCTGTAACACGTAACCGAGTATTTCGGCCCTACCTGTTACAGATCGAGACAAACGGGTAGCCCGAAGCAGAATATCTCGATCTGTAACATCTAACCCGGTTTTCTACTCCCAACTGTTACAGATTGAGATAATTCGACGACGCCGACGTTTTAATATACCGTGGTACAATTGTGTCCCAACGCAAAGGAGGTACCCATGTCAGCTTGTGTGCCCGTCCGAGATATGAAGGACACTGCTGCATTCACCACGCTTGTTGAGTCTGAGCGCGACGTCACCGTAACTAAGAACGGCTACGAGGCCATGCACTGCATCAGCAGCGACCAGTATCGCCTCATGCAAGAAGAAATCGCCAAGGCAAAACTGCTGTCTCGCATGATGATGGCAGAAGACGAAATATCGCAAGGCGACTACAGCGACTACGAATCCTTCGCGGCTTCGATACGAGACAAATATGACCTATAACGTCGTAATCCTCAAAAGCGCGCGGTATGAGTACGAGAGTATTGTCGGATACCTTGCTCAAATCCTCAAGAATCCGCGTGCAGCAGGCAATTTTGTCGCTGAGTTTGAATATCAGCTTGACCTGCTTCGCGAGCAGCCTCTTTTACGTCCCCTCTCGCACATGCAAGAGCTGGCGGCACGTAATTACCGATCGTTTCCCGTCAACAACTACGTGTGTCTATACAAGTTTGAGCACGAAACAATCTATATCGCCCACATCTTTCATCAGTCACAGGACTACGCCCGCCTGGTCTAGCACGGCGGCACTCGCTAGCAGATGACCTGCGTGTGTTCCTCGATGGCAGCGCGGTCCTCGGCGGTAATACCCGGCTCGCACACCACAGCGTCCAAATTGTCCAGGCGGCAGAAGGTATAGAAGTCGCGCTTGCCGATCTTGCTGGAGTCGGCGATCAGATAGCGCGAGTCTGCCTTGCTAAAAGCGAGCTGCTGGATACGGCCCTCGTCCATGTTGGACGTAGACACGTCACCGTCCAAGATGCCGTTGGCGCCGATAAACGCCGCATCGATGCCCAGCGCGCGCAGGGTATCCTCGGCCGTTGGTCCCACAAAAGCGGCGGTGCGGCGACGGTACATACCGCCCACGAGGCACAGCTCGCAGTCTTCGCGCGCCTCGAGCAGGTTAAACACCGAAAGCGAATTGGTCACAATGCGCAGGCGAAACGTCGGCAGCATCGAGGCCATCTGCTCAACCGTGGTGCCCGTACCCAAAAAGATGGTCGAGCCTTCCTCGATAAGCTCCACAGCACGGCGCGCAATCTGCAGCTTTTCCTCAGCATGCTTAGTGCGCTTTTCGCTGTGCGAATACTCATGGCGCAACATAGCGTGGGGACGGCCCTGCGCACTGCGGGCTCCGCCGTGCACGCGCTCGATCTCGCCCAGGCTCGCAAGTTCTTCGAGGTCGCGGCGAATCGTCATATCCGAGACGCCCAGCGCATCCGAAATCTCCTTGACCGAGACCGTGCCCTGCTCTTCGAGCAGTTGTCGAACCTTATCCTGTCGTTCTGCCTTAATCACGATGAATCCTCGCTGTTCTTTGCGCGCATATCATTCAAACAGTAACGAACAAATTGTATCAGACTCGTGCGCGTCAAAAATGAACGCCCGCACAGCTCCAATCATCACTTTTTTGAGAAAAATACCATCTGCTTTAGTGGGGTGTAGTGATAATCTTGCCTGTTCGCGCTACAGTTTGTCCGAAATACCTCGATGTTAGGAACCAAATGATCACTTCCGAGCTTTTCGGCACCGCGCCGTGCGGTACCCCCGTTCATCGTTACACCCTCAACGGGCCCGAGATCTGCGTTCGCATTATGGACTATGGCGCCACGGTGCTTGGTATCGATGTGCCCGACATTGCCGGCAACGTGCGCGATGTGGTGCTGGGCTTCGATAAGCTCGAGGATTACTTTGACAACCCCGCCTGCTTTGGCGCGACCATCGGCCCTGTGGCAAACCGCACCGCTGGCGCCACGATCGCCATCGACGGCACAGACTGGCATATGCCCGCCAACGAGGGCGCCAACAACCTGCACAGCGACCTTGAGCACGGTCTGCACAAACGTGTGTGGGATGTTGAGCTCGACGAGGTCCATAACGCCGTGCGCATGACCACCTCGCTTAAGGATGGCGAGCTGGGCCTGCCCGGCAACCGAACCTTTACGGCCGTGTTTACCGTTACGCACACCGGCATCTTCCGCATCGATTATGGCTGCGAGAGCGACCGCGCCACCTACGTGTCCATGACCAACCACACGTACTTTAACCTTGCAGGCCATAACGCCGGCATGGACTGCGAACATTTCTTTGTCGCCAACGCCGCCCACTACCTGCCCATTAACGAGCAGAACATCCCAACCGGCGAGATTGCTCCGGTCGAGGGAACACCGTTTGACTTTCGCGAGCTTCGCCCCGTCGCACCCGGCATGGAGGCCGACGACCCGCAGATCAAGCAGGCCCGTGGCTACGATCACTGCCTGTGCATCGATGGCTATCAGTACGGCCGCAACCTGCGCCGCGCGATGCACGTCGAGGAGATGTGGACCGGTCGTGAGATGGACTACTACACCACTGCCCCGGGCGTGCAGCTCTACACCGGCAACTGGCTGGGCGACGAGCACGCCAAGGACGATGCCAACTATGGCTGGGGCGCCGGCTTTGCCCTCGAGGCCGAGATGTACCCCGACACGCCGCACCAGCCTCTGTTCCCGCAGGGCATTGTGGGCCCGGGCCATCCCTACAGCAATGTGATCGAATACCACTTTATGAGGCACTAAGCCCGCAACGCGACATATCGCACAGCAGCGCCCGCCGGCACCACCGCCAGCGGGCGCTTTTTCATCTTTTAGGCTCGTTTTTTCTGTGACTGTATGAGTGACATATCAAAACTATGCCCATTTACTACGTTTAGCCCGGGATGCTCGACCATGCACCGGTTTTTGTTACATTTGTGAGCAGTATACCTGCGGTTTTGTTTATCTCAAATTCAACATGCTCGACGATAGCCAATCAAACGTAGTAAATGGGCATAGTTTTTGACAGGCGGCATCGCGCGCATCCCTCGCAAGGGCAAAATGATCCGTTTTCCTCCGTCCCCAAGGGATCAGTTGAACAGATTGCCAATGGGGTCGGGGGCGGAACTGGGGAGATAACGGATTTCTAGCTCTATGCCGAGCTTTTGCAACTCTTTGAAGGCGGCAATGTCCGTATCGTCTACGGCAATGGCAGGCGTTGCAGAGCGCTTGCCCTCCCTCGCCCGCATATGGCCGATGCTGATCTTGGTTATTGGCACACCGCCCTTAACCAGCGCGAGTGCATCCGTGGGCGACGCCACCATGATGAGAATCCATTGGCGCGGCGTTGCGGTATAAATGATGTCGATGGTCCTTTGCACCGAGAAAAACCGCGTCCAAACGCCTTCTGGCGCCGCCACCCTCATGGGTGCCCATTGGCGCGAATCCGCCGCGATCTCATCGTTGACGATTAAGACAAGATTGGAACCCACGGCTTCGTTCCACAGCTCAACGTCTTGCCCGTAAATGAAACGGTCATCGATACGCGTGAGAAGGATCTTGGGTTGAGCCATGGCTGCCCCATTCTGTTTGAGACCCATACGAGCGGGACGTCGGCCACCAACTCAACAGCAGGTCAAGTACCAAATGGGCACTGCAGACATCACGCCTCTAATATTAGTGCATTTAAAGTGAGAAAAGCCGTCAGAACACTTGCGCGGATGTGCGATGTCCCGTATCATAAACAGCCGTTGACGCCTCAGTTGCGTCATCACATGGCCGCCAGCGTAGCTCAGTTGGTAGAGCACCGCTCTCGTAAAGCGGGGGTCACCGGTTCGAGCCCGGTCGCTGGCTCCATTGCACAAGATAGCCGCCTTCGGGCGGCTTTTTTGTTGCCGATTTCGGGCGCACATCCGCCAATCCAAGCACAACGCCGCCGGCAACTCCCCTACTCAACAAAAAGCCCCGCCAACCGCAATCCCCAAAGGAACCGCGATCAGCGGGGCCCAAGCGCGCTCCTCAATGGAATCACGCCATCAGACGAGCAGCTCAGACGAGCAGCGCGTTACTCCTCCCAGTAAGCGTCGGCAAGCAACTTAAAGCAGATCTTCTTGACCGGCTGTGCGCCATCGCCCGGGAACTCGAGCGTGGGCATGTGGGGCTCGCCGGCAACGAACAGCGCGAATTTGTCGTCGGCAAGATCGCCGGCGATCGAGGCGTCGGAATCGACCAGGTCGTAGTCGTCCTTCTCGTCAAACTCCTGGACCAGCGTCAGGCTGCCCGTGGCAACCTTAAAGGCCTCACGACCCTCGACGTCAATCTGCAAGTCGTGATAGCGCTGATGCGTCTCGTAGTGAGCCTCGGCCTCGGGACGCGTCGTGGGAGCCATGACGTTCGCAAAGACCTTGTCGCCCAGAATCGGATGGCTGCCGACCTCGAGCTCCGCCGGGTCGTTCTCCTCGAGCCAGTCAATCAGCACGTCGAGGCCCTTGAGCATTCCGCGGTATTCCTCGATATCGCCCAGTGCACCGTAAATCATCTAAATCCCCTCTCGGATCGTTTCTTTGGCGGCTACTCGGCAAACACGTTACCGACGCTGTTGCCACCCACATACGTCTCGACCAGGCTAAGGTCGGGATTGAACACGACAAAGTCGGCGTCGCGCCCCGGCATAATGCTACCGCACTTGTCATCGGCTCTAACCACAGGCAAGCAACCGATACCGGGGCCGCGGCACAAGCTCTTACAGCTCGGTCACGACAACGCCGTTGTAGACCTCGTCCCAACGATCCATAACCAAGTGGCCAGTCATGGGATCCATGGCGTTGAGCTTGCCGCAGGTGTTGGCGGTACGCAGCACCGTCTCGTCATCCGCGCCGGCTGCGATGGCGTGCGCGAAGCCCGCGATAGTGGAGTCGCCAGAGCCCGTAGCGTTAACGGCGGGGATATCGGGGGTCTTGGCGCGGAATGCACGGCCGTTATGGAAGCCAACGGAGCCGGCAGCGCCCATGGATACGACGACCCAGGGAATATCGGAGAAGCGAGCATCCGAGGCGAGCGCGGCGCGGAGCTCGTCCACATCGTCGGTGGTAAAGCTCGTGCCCAAAAGGCCGTTAATCTCGGTCAGGTTAGGCTTGACCAGCTCGGGCTTGACCTCAGACTTGAGCGCAGCCTCGAGCGAAGCACCCGAGGTATCGAGCAACACCTTGGCGCCGGCGTTCTCGGCAATGCCCGTGATCTTGGCATAGTAGTCCGCCTCGACACCGCGGGGCAGCGAACCCGAAATGGTAACGACAGCGGCCTTGCTCGCAAGCTCGGTAAACTTGGCGGTAAAGGCATCGAGCTCCTCGGGGGCAATTGTCGGGCCGCTCTCGAGCAGCTCGGTCTGGTTGCCGGCATGAAGGATATTGAGGCAGATGCGGGTCTCGCCCTTGATGGGCACAAAGTCGTTGTTAATACCGTTGGCGTCCATGAGCTCGGCCATGTAGGCGCCCATGTGGCCGCCGAGCAGACCGGTTGCCACAACGTCGTCGCCCAGCTGGCCCAACACACGGGCCACGTTGAGGCCCTTGCCGCCGGCGGTCTTTTCGGGCGTCACACGGTTAACGTCGTCGATAATGAGCTCATCGAGCTGATAGCGCGTATCGACAGACGGGTTCATCGTAACGGTGAGGATCATTTTTAGCTCCTTATCTCGCAGGCTCCTTGTGCCTCGCGATACGAGTCGACAAAACGGAATTACAGAATCTCAATCGTGAACGAGCGAACGATGGTCTCCTTGGGCTTGGCGACAAGGCAGCCGCGCTTATGCTCAAGTACGTCGTCCTCATCGGAGCAGGTCGAGAGGCCGCCCCAGGGTTCAACTGCCACAAAATCGCCCTCGGGCTTACTCCACACAATGAGGTACGGAAAGCCCTCAAAGCTCAGGCGGACGCCCTTGTCCTCCCCCTTCTTGGAAAGCGTGACCTGACGACTCTCGAGTACGTCAAAGATGGTCTCCGCAAAATCGAAGAGCTCGTGCGACAGGGGCAGCGTCTTTCCCACCATGGGGTTCTTGGAGCGCCTGTCCACATCAATCAAGCCAGTCGAAGGAACGGCGGTGCAGAGCTCCGCAGCCTCATCCTTCTCAAAGCGCAACTCGTAGTCCGTATAGGCCTCGCCCTCATCGAGCGGGCACCTAAAGCCGGGGTGTCCACCGATAAAGAAAGGCATGTCCTCGGTTCCCTCGTTGGTAACCTCATAGGAGACGCGCACGGCGGCGTCCTCGAGCGTATAGCGGGCGACAAGCCTAAACGGATACGGATAATCGCTCAGCAGCGCGGCGTTATCCTCCGAAGCCAGGCACATAGCCAACTCGTTCTCGCCTTGGCTCAGCAGCTTCCACTCCTGCTTGCGCGCAAAGCCGTGGCGAGCGAGCTTTACATGATGCCCGGCAAACGTCATGGCGCTGTTGTCGCGCAAGCCTCCGCAAATCGGGAAGCAGACCGGCGCCTGACCGGACCATACTGCGGGGTCGCCCTGCCACAAATACTCGCGACCGTCGGCCTCAATCGAGGTAAACGAGCCGCCGGCAGTGGAAACCTTAATAGAAATCGAATCGTTGGAAAGAGCGTATTCCATTACCCATCCTTTCGAACAACTGCTTTATTTCACGCAAGCGCCCGTTTCAATCCTAACCATAGAACAAACCCGCACGCTCATCGATGCGTCCGGTATCCCGGTCATGTAACGGGGTACCATACAGACATTGATGCAATTACAGCTGAAAGGCCTTCTTATGCGAACCATCATTCTTTATGCCTCACGCCACCACGGCAATACGAAAAAGCTCGTGGACGCCATCGTCGAGGCGCACCCCGAAATCGATACCCTCGACGTGAAAACACTCGGCAAAAACGAGTATCCCAACCTGCACGAATACCATCTGATTGGTGTCGCCACGGGCATCTATTACTCCGAGATCGACAAGGACATGGCACGCGTGCTCACTAACGTGTTGCAGCCGCAGGACAAGGTGTTTGGCCTTATGACCTACGGTGGCAAAAACAAGTGGTACGGCAAGGATATCGATGGCATCTGCCGCATGAGGCAGGCCATCTTTATGGGTGTCTACGGCTGCCCCGGCTTTGATACGTGGGGGCCGTTCAAACTCACCGGCGGTGTCCAAAAGGGGCACCCGACCGCTGAGGAAATTAAGGGTGCCGTCGACTTCTTCGACAAGATCGAAGACGAGTATGGAGACATCATCGTCGAAGAGTACGCCAAGCGCGAGAAGCGCCTAGCATACGAGAAGGAGCATCCTGCAGGAGGCCTGGTGGCCGGCGTTAAGCGTACGGCAAAGAAAATCGCTAGCAAGCTGTAACTGTAAAGGTGCTTTTGAGCGTTTAACCCGTACGGCGGGTCCGAGCAGATTCGGGCCCGCCGTCTTTTTCTTTCGTTACTCGGTAAAGGCGTTGCCGACGCTCTGGCCGCCAACATACGTCTCGACGAGGGTGAGCTCATGGTCGAACACGACAAAGTCGGCGTCGCGACCCGGCATGATGCTGCCGCACTTATCCTCGATGTGCGCGGAGCGTGCCGGCACCTCGGTTGCCATGCGAATGGCGATATCGGCGCTGGCGATGCCCCAGTCGACGATGTTCTTGACGCCCTGGGCAAGCGTGAGCACCGAACCGGCAATGCTCTTGCCATCGGCGAGCCAGCACAGGTTGTCCTTCATGATGACGTCCATGCCGCCGCTGGTGTAGCTGCCCTCGGGCATGCCGCCGCAGCCCAGGCAGTCGGTGATGAGCACCGTGTGCTGCCAGCCCTTTGCCTGCAGCAGCGCCTTGATGGCGGCAGGGTTTACGTGCTTGCCGTCACAGATGATCTCGGCGTAGGTCTCGGGCGTGGACAT
>JAHYYO010000010.1:0-44776 GCA_019424925.1 Collinsella sp. | reverse complement strand
GGTTTACGTGCTTGCCGTCACAGATGATCTCGGCGTAGGTCTCGGGCGTGGACATAGCAGCCCCCACGACACCGGGCTCACGGTGATGCAGCCCGCGCTGGCCGTTATAGGTATGCGTAAAGCAGCTGGCACCGGCGTTGATGGCGGCGATGCACTCGTCATACGTGGCATCAGAGTGACCGATGCTGGTCACGACACCCTTCGCATTGAGGGCAGCAGCATAAGCAGCGGCGCCATCGCGCTCGGCAGCCATGGCGCTCTTAACGATACGTCCGCCGGCAGCCTCCTGCCACTCGTCAAAGACCTCCTCGGAGGGGTCAATCAGGTAAGCGGGGTTCTGTGCGCCCACATGCTTCATGGTAAAGAAGGGGCCCTCCAGGTAGATGCCCTGAATGCGAGCACCGCAGAAGTCAGGGCCGCGGCCCTCGTCAGCCTGAGCGATGGCGGCGCAGGCATCCTTGATCTGCTCGACGCCATCGGTGAACGTCGTGGGCAACCAGCTGGTGGTACCGCGACGGGCGAGCTCGGTCGAGCTAATATCGATACCCTCGGGGTCGTTATCGGTAGTTGAGTGGTTGTAGAAGCCGTGGATGTGGGTGTCGACCATACCCGGCGCGATCCACGACCCCGCATAGTCCTTGATCTCGCAAGAGGGCTCCTCGGCCTGCCAGGCGCCAAAGACGCCATCCTCGACCATGAGATAGCCGCCCAGCTGCGGGCCCGCCGGCAAGAAGAACTTGTCAGCCTTAATTGCGTACGTGCTCATATGCACTCCTTGCTTCTAAAGCAGTTGACTGTGGTGATGCTTATACCCGATCCAAGTGAAAACAAAAAGCGCCCGCCCGCCGTTATGAGCGGACGGGCGCCCTTACAGGGGGGACGCGATTAAGCGGTGAAGGGGTGAATCGTCACACCCTTAACCACGCGGTTGACCGTGCCAGTGGGGCTCGGCGTATCGGGCGTGTTGCCCACGCGCACGGAGTTGAGCAGGCTGATGGCCTGGGCAAACATCACGAACGGCAGGGCAAGGTAGCCCTCGGGGAGTGCCTCATAGCCCTTAAAGGTGAAGGACTCGCCCTCGTAGACGGTAGCGCCATCCTGCTGAACGGCAACGGTGTGCTGAGCGATCTCGTCGCCACCGATCTCGTTGAGGATGTCGATATCGTACTGACGGGTGTAGGCATCGTTGTTGACGAACACGAACACGAGGGTCTTGTCGTCGACGAAGGACTTGGGTCCGTGACGATAACCCATAGAGGTGTCGTAGGAAGTAGCGACCAGACCGTGAGCGAGCTCGAGGATCTTGAGCTGGCTCTCCTGGGCAAGGCCACCGAAGGAGCCGGAACCCAAGTAGGTCACGCGGTTGAAGTTGCCAGCCAGGTAATCGGCGACCTCGGGCTCACGAGCGATGACCTCCTCGCCCATCTTGGCGATGGTCTCGACCCACTCGGCCTTCTGCTCATCAGAGGCGGTGTCGAAAATAAGGGTAGAGAGCAGGGTCATGCAGGTGTAAGAACCGGTCATGGCGAAGCCCTTGTCGTTGGCGCGCGGGATGAGCAGCGTCAGCGCATTGGGGTCATCAGCGGACTCGACGGCGAGCTTGCCCTCGGGAGCGCAGGTGATGTTGAGGAACTTGACGTTGTGGACGAGCTCCTTGGCAACGGCGACGGCAGCAAGGCTCTCGGGGCTGTTGCCGGAGCGGGCAAAGGAAACCACGAGCGTGGGATCCTCGGCGCGCAGGAAGTCGCGCGGTGCGCTCACGATGTCTGTCGTGGCGATGGGCTTAAAGTCGTAGAGATCAGTGTTGCCAGCGTGACGCAGGTACGGGGCGCAGGTATCGCCAACGTAGTCGGACGTACCGGCACCGGTGAAGACAACGGACAGACGGCCCTCGCCCATAGCGCGAGCCTCGGCCAGGAAGGCCTCGATGGCCTCCTTGTTCTCGCGATAGATGTTGAGCGTATCACGCCAAAGCTCGGGCTGCTGAGCAATCTCGGCCGTGGTGATCTGGGCGCCGAGCTCGGTGAGCTCCTCGACACTCTTCTCGAACATTTCTAATACCTCTCTCTAGAAGTAATCCTCTGACGTGCAATTATACACTTCGGTTGGTTATCTGGTAGTAACCAGTTAAATACAAAGAATCATCATATGGAAACGGTGCAGACACTAATCGCTACGCTGGTGGTAAACCTTGTATTTAAACTGATCGGCACGAGCAACCGAGAGCGTATACTCCACAACCTCGTTTGACTCGTTATACGTAGTCCTAACCAAATCGAGCACAGGCGAGCCCTCGACGATTTCCAAAAGGTGGGCATCGGTGGGACGGGCTATGCTCGCATAGAACTCCTCTTCGGCCACGCGTATTTTTTGTTGAAAGTCTTGCTCAATCACATCGTAAAGCGGCTTACGCTCCAGCAGCGGTCGCTTTAGGGACAGAAATTGACGAACCGGTAGATAGCTACGTTCGACCATCATGGGCATGTTGTCGGCAGAACGAAGGCGCTTGAGCTTAAAAATGCGATCACCGATACGTAATCCCATATGCTCGGCCAGATTCTTATCGGCCTCCATCTCGCAAAAATCGAGAATCGTGGTCTCGGGGTCGCGACCCATCGCGCGCATCTGCTCGGTAAAGCTGTAGGACTGCATAAGATTGGTTGCCTTTGCCGAACGGTCGGTCACAAAGGTACCGCGACCGTGCTGCCGAACCACCAGTCCTAAACGCTCCAGTTCCTGCAGAGCTAGGCGTACCGTAGTGCGCGAGAGACCATAGCGCTCCGAAAGTTCGCGCTCGGAAGGAATCATGTCACCGGCGCGATATTCATGGTCAATCTTTTCGGTCAGAATATCGACCAGCTGATCGTACAGCGGTTGCTTACGCGCTCCGATCGCCATCCTATCCTCCCTTTTGCTCAAACTAGGCTACTACCTTGGGTGTTAAGCATTATCGGTCTGCAACACCCGAATCATTAAGAAAACAAAAGCCGCGCGCTCTTTCGAGCACGCGGCTTTTAACATACACATGGCTTAAGGGGTCGGGGTGTGAGCCGCGTAGGGACACACCCCTCAAGCTAGAGCCTTACCAGATGCTCGGCCAGAGACCAAGCGGGCCAGCGCCCAGGATGCCCAGGACGAAGAGCAGCAGAATGCCCTTGGTCGGGGTCCAGCTGTGCTTAGCGAACATGTAGTAAAGCAGCAGCGTAAGCATAAGCGGGACGAGCTTCGGGACGATGGTGTTGAGGGTGTCGGCAACAGAGAAGTTGACCGGATCCTCGGTGACGGTAGCGTAGGTCACGGACTCCATGCCGTTGCCCAGATCGGCGACGCCGCACTTGACCTCGTTGCCGTCGGCATCGACGGCGGTGAGGGCGTTGCCGTCCTCATCGGTCATGGCGATGGTACCGGCCTCAGCGGTCTCGGTATCGATGCCCTCCATACCGGTGAAGTTCTCGGCCTCCTTCTCGGAGACGATCACGGTAGTAGGGGCAAGGCCACGGGTGGTGCCGTTGGGGATCTGGAGGTTGATCTGGGTGCCACCCATGGTGACGACCAGGCAACCGACGACGAAGACGCCCATGATGGAAGCGGCACGCGTGAAGGCCTGCATGTTGGCGGTCAGAGCGTCAATAGCGCTGGTGCCAAGCTTGTAGGACCAGTTCATGAGCCAGAAGCGCAGTGCGAACTGGACGACGTTGAAGATCACCAGGAAGATGATCGGCGCAGCGGCGTTGCCGTTGATGGCCATGTTGGAGGTGATGCCGGCCGTGATAGGCACGAGCGTCAGCCAGAACAGGGCGTCACCGATACCACCGAGCGGGCCCATTGCGGCGACGCGGACGGCGCGGATCGTGGGGATGTCAACCTTGTTCTGCTCGAGCGAAAGCACGATGCCCATAACAAAGGTGACGAGGAACGGGTGAGTGTTGAAGAACTCCAGGTTGTGGCTCATGGAAGCCGCGAGGTCGTTCTTGTTGGTGTGGATCTTCTCCAGACCGGGGATGATGGAGTAGAGCCAACCAGCGGCCTGCATACGCTCGTAGTTGAACGAGGCCTGCAGGAAGCAGGAACGCCAAGCCATCTTGTTGAGGGTCTTCTGGTCGAGCTGCGGAGCAGGAGTGAGATCCTCGTAGTGCTCCGGGATCACATACTCATTAGATGCCATCTTCGAAGTCACCTCCGTCAGAAACAGCTGCACCCTTCAGCTCGGTCTGCTGCTGGAAGTCCCAGAAAGCGATGCCGAAGCCGATGAGAGCGAGGATGAGCAGAGCAGGGGTTGCCAGAGAATCGTTGGCAACGGTGATGAGCGCGAGGCCAAAGCCCATGAGGAAGAAGCCCCACATATCGCGGTTCATCATAACCTTGAGCAGGACGGCGAAGCCGACGAAGCGCATCATGCCGCCTGCAGCGGAAAGACCGGTCTGCAGCCAAGTCGGGATGGCGGAAGCGATGGTCTGACCGATGGTGGCGCCAGCGATGAAGAACAGGGTGACGACGATAGCGAAGATCAGACCGAGCAGAGCCATGGCGAAGTAGTTCAGACGCTCGATACCCTTGGTGTCAGCGTTGTGAGCCATGTTGTCCGCGGAGGACATGAGCGGCGACATAAGCGTGAAGACCAGGGTAACGCCGAGCTGACCAAGCAGAGCGAACGGAATGGCAAGGCCGACTGCCGCGTTGGGCTCGAGGCCCGTAGCGATAGCGAGAATGGCTGCCATGATGCCGCCGATGACGGCGTTAGGCGGCTGAGCGCCTCCGATCGGCATGTTGCCGATCGTCATGAGCTGATAGGTACCACCCACGAGAAGACCGGTGTTGAGGTCGCCAAGGATAAGACCGATGACGGCGCCGGTGACGATGGGCTGATAGAGAGACTCGAGGAAGTTGAACTGGTCGATTGCCGCGACGAACGTGACGATGAAGACCAGAGCGACCTGGATGATCGAGTATTCCATCTTGCTCCTCCTTTCAAAATGTATGTACGCACTTTGGATTTCACGTACAGAATGTCAGGGTTTCATTCCTGACAACGTGGATCATGAGGATTACGAGAAGAGCTTGCTCGTGTCCTCAACAGGCGTGCTCGGAACGCGCCTGATCTCCAACTCCACCCCCAATTCCTGCAGCTCTTTAAACGCAGCGACATCCTCGTCGTTAACTGCGACGGAGGTGGCGACTTGGCGCTTTCCTTCCGACATGTGCATGTTGCCGATGTTTACCTTCTTTATAGGCACACCGCCCTTGACGAGCGTAAGCACGTCTTCCGGTGTTTCGGCCACGATGAAGATCTTCTGGCGCGGGCTCGCCTTGCCGATGACGTCGATGGTCTTCTGCAGGGAGAAGAAACGCGTAGCGACGCCGGCGGGAGCGGCCATCTTCATGAGGTTCTGGCGCATGGTGTTGGTCGACACATCGTCGTTGGCGACGAGGATAAGGTTGGAGCCCAGGGTGGAGTTCCACTGGGTAGCGACCTGACCATGAACCAGTCGGTTATCGATGCGGGTAAGAAGAATGTTGGGTTCTGCCATGTTGATCAGCTTCCTTTCGTTATTTGCTGACGACAGTTACTTGATCTCCTGAATCGCGTAACGCGAAACATCTACAACGGCGCCGGATCGGACTTTGATCTGGACCTTCTCGCCTTCGATGCCTTTGACGGTTCCGTAGATACCGCCGGCGAAAAGAACCTCCTGACCCGGCTTGAGCTCCGTGTGCAGCTCCTTGAAGTACTTCTGCTTCTTCTTCATGTTGATTTGCGACCAGATGGTGTAAATCAAGCCCATGATGACAAGCAGGCCTAAAAGGGCGACCGAGGAGCTCAGGACGCTGGCTCCGAAATCGGCCATTAGATGCCGTCCTCGTCGCCGAAGACGTCCTCCTCGTCGGAGCCGGCAACGGATGCGACCGTCTGGGCGGTGATGCCCGTCTGGCCAACGGTCACGGCCTGCTCGCCAAGCTCGGCGAGCGTGGCATTGCCGCGGAGGAACAGAAGCTCAATAACCATGGGAAGGTTGGTGCCAGTCAGAACCTCGACATTGTCGACATCCTGGGCAATCATCATCGACTGGTTGAACGGGGTGCCGCCAAGCAGGTCGGTAAAGACGAGCACGCCATCGCACTCCTCGCGCATGGCGGTAATAGCGGCGCGGAGATCCTCACCGTAGGAAGCAGCCTGGTCGCCCTCGAAAGGAACGACGGTAAAAGCGGGCTGGTCACCAGCGACCATAGCGATAGCGCTTGCAAGGCCGGGTGCGAACTGTCCATGACCGGTAAGAATAAAGCCAACCATTCAAATTTCCCTTCCGAAGGTGTGTACGATCTGAGTCCGATGATGTTCGGAAGCCAACGGGCAATCGCCCTTAAAGCTTCTTGGAAAGCGTTCTTTGAGAACCAGTGGTCTCTCAACTGGTAGTAACCACGTGACGTGTTGTCACTATATCACCACAGAAGAGGTTGCTTTCGTTGATTCATACAGTAAAACGTTTTTGCACCGTTCACGGTAAAAAATCGACCGTTTACCGCTCGTTAACACTTCTACCTGCAGTTTTGAAACCATTTCGAAATGCTTTGGCAAAAGATCGGAACTATTTTTATGTCTAAACAACGCAAGGCGGCTAACAATAGCGTGTAGAAAAAATGCAGGTCATTATGAAGATTTGTGAATTGGTCTTTTTGACTTAATACCAGTTAGAACCAGTTTAGAAATTATCGGTGAACGGTAGTTTTCGACCGCTCACCGGTTACTTGCAATCGTTTGCAGTTGTTTTCCCAGATGAATTAGGGACACCCGATGAAGCACTTGCGCGATCGTGCAATCTAACCTTCCAATCTCAAATGACAGCTCCACAACGCAATAAGCCCGCTAGAACGCGTCGTTCTAGCGGGCTTATTCAGATAGTTCGGCTACGCGATCGGTAAGCTCAGGCAATCTTTACGCAAACAGGCCGTAGATGCTGATGTTGGCCTTGGCGTAGAGGCCGTTAGCATACTCGGTCCACTTGGAGCTGGCGCTCGAAGCCTGCGAAGAATACTGCTGGTAGGCGGTGTAATAGGCGGTCATGGCCTGCTTATAGGTTGCGCTATCAGCCGTAAAGGCATCGTCGGCGAACGCCTTAGCATAGGTGCTGTCGGCGTCCTTCCAGGTGCCCTTTGAGCTATCCCACTCATCGCCGGCAAGGTTGATGATGTAGTCGGCGTAGTCCTTGCTCGCGGTCTCCTCGTTGCCGTCAGCAGGCTCGGTCGGAGCGGTCGGCATGCTTGCGGAGCTATCGCCCACCTTCTTCTTGTAGAGCTTCTGCAGCGTCGCAGACTGGCGGACGATCTGCTTGGCCTGGTCCTTGGACACACCGTACTGCGTGGCCATGGTCTTGTAGTCGGAGGTGCCGATGGAATCCTCGGCGTACTGCTTCATTTCCTTGGAAGAAACGGTAATGCCCTCGTCCTCGGCAGCGTCCAGCAGAATCTGGTTGCGCACGTAGGACAGGATAACGTCGGCAGACGGAGCGGTGTAGTTGCCGTCGTCGTCCTTGACGGTGTCGAGACTGTACTGGCTCTCGATGGCCTCGCGCGCGGTGATATCGCTCTTCTTGCCGTTGTAGCTATAGCTTGCCACGGTCGAATCGAGCTGGTCCTCGGTGAGGGTCGCCGAGCCGACGCCCTTGCCGCCAAAACCACCGTTGCCGATAAAGAAGCCGACCACCGCAGCGATCACGACGGCGACCACAAAGGCGGCGATCATCGTCTTCTTGTGCTTAGATGCATGGTCGTCCGCATCGGAGTCGTCCGCATCCTGTTCCTCGGGCATGAGGTTCTCGTCGGCGGCGTCCGCGGCGATCTTTGCCTCCAGGCGAGCGTCCTCCTCCTCGGCGGTCGTGCCAGCGGCGATATGTTCGGCAGACGTGCCGGCGACCAGGTCGATCTTCTCGTCCTCATCACCGTCGGGGCCTTCGCCGCGCTCGATGATCTGGATGCCGTCGATCTCGTCCTTCTCGTCCTTCTTTTGAATCAGACCCATATCAGTTACTCCTTGTTAGGAAACATAGTCCTCAATAGAATACGCCCGACGAGGCGCCGGGCGTATTGATTCTTAGGTTATACGCAAACACTTAAGTACTATTTAGGCGTTTGCAGCGTGCATACCTTAGACCAGGTGCGCGATAACGGCATCGGCAAAGGCCTGCGTGCCCACGGCGCCCTCAACGGAGCCGGTCTGAGCACGACGCACGTCACCGGTAACCTGCTCGCCCTCGTCGAGCGTGGCGGAGACGGCGGCACGAATGCGATTGGCAGCATCGTTCTCGCCCAGGTGATCGAGCATCATCGCAGCAGAGAGGATCTCGGCCGTGGGGTTGGCGATATCCTGACCGGCGATATCGGGCGCGGAGCCGTGCGTTGCCTCAAAGATGGCGCAATCGGCACCGATGTTGGAACCCGGAGCCATACCCAAGCCACCAACCAGGCCGGCGCACAGGTCGCTCACGATGTCGCCGTACAGGTTGGGCAGCACCAAGACATCGAAGTCGTTGGGGTTCTGGACCAGGCCCATGCAGGTGGCGTCGACGATCCTGTCGTTGAACTCGATATCGGGATAGTTGGCGGCCACCTCGCGCGCAACACGCAGGAACAGGCCGTCGGTCGCCTTCATGATGTTGGCCTTGTGCACGGCCGTCACCTTTTTGCGGCCGCATCGGCGGGCATACTCAAAGGCATACTCCACAATGCGGCGGCTCTTGACAATGGAGATCGGCTTGATCGAGATCGCGGAATCGGCGGCGAAGGTCTTTTGGCCCGAACGCTCGACGAGCTGCGAGAGCTCCTCGACCTCGGCAGCGCCCTCATCGAACTCGATGCCGGCGTAGAGGTCCTCAGTGTTCTCGCGCACGATAACCAGGTCGACGTCGCGGAAACGCGAGCCGTCGCCCGGCTGCGACAGGCAAGGGCGCACGCAGGCGTACAGGTCGAAATGCTTGCGCAGGGCCACGTTGACGCTGCGGAAGCCCGTGCCGACCGGTGTGGTGATGGGGCCCTTGATGGCAACCTTGGTCTCGGCGACCGCATCGAGCACGTGCTGGGGCAGCGGCGTGCCAAACTCGTCCATGACGCCGGCGCCGGCCTCCTGGACGTTCCAGTTGATCTGGACACCGGTGGCCTCGACCACGCGGCGCATGGCCTGCGTAATCTCGGGACCGATACCGTCACCGGGAATCAGGACTACATCGTGCGCCATAATCTGTTACTCCTCGTCTTCGGCGGCCTCAGATTTTTTAACGCTAGCACGCTTCTTCTTTTTGGAGAGATCCAGGCCAAAACGTTTAACAAGCATTTCGCAAATCTCGCTCGAACGGGCCTTGAGATAGCTGCCCTTGCCGTTCTCGGCATCGAACTTAAGGCGCAGCGCAAGCTTCTCGGCAACCTCGGCGTCGATCTCGCCCTGGCAAAACTCGTACAGGCAACCGAGCATGTCGCGATACTCGAGGTCGCCGTGGTAGCACTGGATGGCCTCGTCCAGGATGGGCCAAGCCTCGCGCGAACGCTCGACGCTCGTGGCGCCCCACACGCACAGCAGGCGGAAGGCGGCATAGCGCAGCGTGGAGGAGATCTCGTCGAACAGTGCAGTCTCGGCGCCCTCAAAGGCATCGCCCAGCTGCTCGGGGCAGGTGGTGGCAAGCGCCGTCAGGGCATCGAGGGCCTCCCAGCGGGTCTGAGCCTCGGGGCGGTCGAGCGCCTCGATCAACGCGGGCACGCAGGGCACGACGCGCTGCGGATCGCGCTCGGCAAGCAGGTGCAGCACGCGGGCGGCAAACTGGCGGATGCGGCGCGTGGGGCAGCCGAGCTCCTGGACCAGGCGATCGACGGCGTTCTCGTTCTCCTCTGCCAGCTGGAGCTGTGCCAGCTCCTCGTCGGTGAGCTGTTCGTCTTTGTTTTCTGCCATAGTTACCTCTTCTTTTTATTTCTTGGCGTGCTTGCCAGCACCCTTGCTGTCATCAGTGACCGAGATGAGCTGTCGGTCGGCCGCGCCATTGCGACGCGCACGGCGGCGCTCCTCGGCGTCGCCCGCATCGGCGGCGGCACGGTGAGCCTTGTTGACGTTAAAGACCTCGTCGTGCTTACGCCACGGACCGACGGACTCGCCAAAGCTCATCTTAAGACCGGCGATAAAGCCGCCGAGCCAGCCGATTGGAGCAAACTGCACCAGCGGGAACAGCGAGAACACCCAGGTCAGTAGGACGACTGCTGCCGCTCCCGCAAAGTTGGCAATCCAGTAGTCGCGCTTGGTGATGACGCGCTTTTCGCACGCCCACTGGCCGCACAAAAAGCCAATGTAGATCGCAAAGAGAAAGAGCGCCAGCGCAAGCACCACGAACGTCCAGCTCATGGGCGCTACTCCCCGTGATGGTGGCCGCAGCAGCACTCGTGGCCGTCGTCATGGCCGTGACCGCCGCAGCACTCGTGGTCCTCACCGTGGTGGTGACCACAACCGCACTCGTAGTCGTCGCCATGCTCGCCGCAAGCGCAGCCGTCCTCGTGAGCACCATGCTCCTCGGGGCGATACTGCGACCAGTCCAGACCGGCGGCGATGGCGTCGGCCTCCTCCTTATAGAGGACCGTGATGGCCTGGGTGCCCAGCTTGGCGCCACCGATGGCGTCGAGCATGTCGTAGAGCGTAAAGGCCACGTCGGCGCCGGGCAGCGCGAGCTCGCGGTCATCGGCGTAGGCGAGCGCCAGACGCAGGTCCTTAATGAAGTGCTCGACCATAAAGCCGGGCTTGTAGTCGCCGTCGAGCGCCTTGGGTGCCAGGCTCTCCATGGCGCCGGACTTACCGGTGCCGCCCAGAATCATCTGGCGGGTCTTCTCCAGGTCAAGGCCGCTCAGCTCGGCAAATGCCATGGCGTCTGCCATGCCGACCATGCAGGCGCCCAGCGACACCTGGTTGGCGAGCTTGGCAGCCTGACCCTTGCCGGCGCCATCGAAGCAGCAGATGTTTGCCGCAAAGGTGGCAAGGATATCGCGGACCGGCGCGATGTCGTTCTCGGTGGCGCCCACGATAGCCGTAAGCGTGCCGGCGATAGCACCCGACTCGCCGCCGGTGACGGGGCAGTCAAACGCCATGCGGCCCGTGACCTGGGCGGCCTCGGCAATGTCGCGTGCCAGCTCGGGCGAGCTCGTGGTGAGGTCGATCAGGACCGCACCGGGCTTAGTGCACGCGAGCAGGCCGTCGCCCGCCAGGTAGAGCTCCTCGACCTCGGAGGGATAACCCACCATGGTAAAGACGACGTCGGCGTTCGCCGCGGCATCTGCCGGCGTATCGGCCCAGACGGCACCGCGCTCAACGAGCGCTGCGGCCTTGGACTTGGTGCGATTGTTGACCGTGACGGGATAGCCGGCGTCCAGAATGTGGCCGGCGATGGGGGCACCCATAATTCCGGTGCCGATAAATGCGACAGAGAGCTTGTTTGCCATGAAACCTTTCCTTTTGGGTTGGGCGTTATTACCAGGTTGAATACTCGGTGCCAGCGTTTGGGCTGTGAGTCGAGGGCGATTACGGACGCGTTTCTTGCCTACTGGCCGCGCACCCGGCGGGCGATGCGGTCGGAAAGAGACGCCTTGTCGGCGCGGTTCTTACCCCAAAACGCGCAGGCCACCATGCCGGGACCCACGTGCGAGCCGATGGTGGGGCCCACGGAGCTTCGAATGATCGTGACGTCGGCGCAGCCCTCCTCCTTACGGATGGCGGCCTCGAGCCAGTCGCCGTCCTTATCGGCATCAGCCGTCATGATGGCGATGGGCATGGTGCGGTCGGGCACGTAGTTCTCGCGGAACGACTTGAGGATGGACTTGAGCGCCTTCTTGCGGCCGCGGTTGACGCCGATCAGCGACAGCGAGCCGGCCAGGTCGTAGGAGAGCTCGGGCTTGACGTCGAGCTTTGCCGTGAGCTGTGCCGCCGCGGGCGGAATGCGGCCGCCGGCAGCCAGCGCATCGAAGCTCTCGAGCGTAAAGTAACCGTGCACGTAGGTCTTGGCCTCGTTTGCCCAATCGACCAGCTGCTTAGCAGTCAGTCCCGCCGAGCGCTGGCGCACGGCCTCGAGCGCCAGGAGCTCGCCGGTCGCGCAGGGCAGAGCGTTGTCGACCACGTACAGCTCAAAGTTGGGATACTCGGCGCGCACGGCGTCCGCCGCCTGGCACGCGGAGTTGTAGCTCGACGACAGCGCCGAGGTAAAGCACAGGTAGACCGTGGGCGTACCCTCTTTGGCGCACTCGGTAAAGAACTCGATATAGCGACCGAGCGACACAGCCGAGGTGGACACGCGGGCACCGGCGCGCATGCGGTCGTAGAACTCCTTGGGTGTGATGCTCGACCAGATGTCATCCGTGCGCTCCTCGCCATCGATAATGAAGGGGAAACCCAAGATATCGACATCGAGGTTCGCGGCGACCTCGGGGCTAAAGTCGCAGCAGGTATCGACGACGATGCGGCAACGGTCCGAATGACCGGCGGATGCGGCCTTGTCCATCAAAGCGACTCCTTACGTAAAAAGGCGGCCACCCGCATGGGATGGCCGCCAACCGTTAACTCATGCAAGTTAACGTATTTTACTCGTCAAGTGTTTCGATGCGGGGCTTGATGATGCCATATCCACCATTCTTACGGTGATACACCACATTGATGAGACCGGTCGTCGCGTTCTCGAACACGTAGAAGTCGTGGCCCAGCAGATCGGTCTGCACCAGCGCCTGCTCCTCAGTCATCGGGGTGACGTCGATAACCTTCTCGCGGACGAGCAGGTCGTCCTCCTCCTCGGGCAGCAGCAGGTCGGCCAGATCCTCGACGCGCTCGACCGGCGCGACATCCGCGGCGCTGGCACCGCCCTGGCGGTTGTCCACGACCTTGGTCTTGAACTTACGCAGCTGGCGGGTGACCTTATCGGCGGAGAGGTCGATGGCGGCGTACATATCTGCACCGTGCTCGGCAACGCGAATCACCGAACCGCGGGCACGAACCGTAACCTCGACGATTGCCGGGTTGGGGTTCGAGGGGTTCTTCTCATAGCGAAGTACAACGTCGACCGTCATGGGCTCGATATCGAAAACCTTGAGCGCCTCGCCGATCTTCTCATCCACATGCGCACGCAGAGCATCGGTTACCGTCGTCTTGCGTCCAGAAACCTTGATATCCATACGTGGCTCCAATCTGCCTCGGGGACTTACTGTACTGGCTATGTACCCATTGCCGTGCATTTAATCACGCGGATTCCTAAAGACCCGAATAACGATTGCTTAATACCGCATACCGAAGTCTCGCACTTTTCTGTGGCAAAGTGCGCTATGGGAGGGCGTCGGCGACTTTGTATTTGGTCCCGAAAATTGGCTTTGACCTGCTGGTTTTATAGGGATAAAAAAGCCGGGCTCCCCTATTGGGGAAACCCGGCAGTGCGTGTTGAAACCGTGAAGAGGTGTCCTTTCCAACGTATAGGAGACACCACCCCTAGCAATAACTAGCTATTAAGTTTGTTAATGTCGTCGTCAGTGATGGTGCCTTCCTGGCTGGACGATTTGTCCTCGGAGGATGCGGTCTCATTGTTGGAATCGGAGGACTCGCTGCCGGAGGACGTGGTCTCACTGGACTCAGAGTCGCCCGGCTGCACGTTAGCGCCCGAAACCGTCTTAGTGGTGAGGTCGTAGGGAATCTGGCCGTACCAGACGCAGTGAACCGCCTCGAGCGTGCCGTCGACCGTGATGTCGTCGAGGGCATCACTCACGGCACGGCACAGTTCGTCATTGGACGACAGGCCCGCAACACCAAGCGTCGAGGGCGCCTCGAGCGCACCGACATAGGAGACCTCGCTCATCAGGCGTGCAAGATAGCCGCCGGCTGTGGAGTCGCAGATCACATAGTCGACCTCGCCAGACTCGAGCGCCTCAAAGCACTCGTTGATGTTGGAGTAGGTCTTTTGGTTGGCGGTGATGCTCTGCTTAGCAAGCGCCTCCTGCGAGGCCGAGGACATCTGGACACCCAGAGTAGACGTGTTAAGGGTATCGGTGGAAACGCTTGGCGACCCACCATCGCTGGTTTTACCGAACACGGAAGCGGCATCGTACAGGCAGGTGCCGAGCGAGCTAACGTCCCCGTCCGTGGAGTTGATCTCGCCGATAAAGATATCAGCCTTTTTGTCGCCGAGCGCGGAACCTGCCGAGGACGCATCGACAAAGGCGACCTTAAGGCCCATGCGGCTTGCGAGGGCGCGGGCAGCATCGACTGCATACCCCGTAAGCTCGCCGTCGGCGCCCTGCATTGCCTGCGGCGCATCGGAAGTATCGAGGGCGACCGTCAGGGTTCCGGGAGTGACCAGGGCATCGTCCGACACCGCCGGCGTGACGGTCTCGTACTCGATCTGGTCGATCGTGGGAGTCGTGAACGTAGACAGCGGGTTGAACGCGCATCCGCTCAGGCCCAAAACGGCAATGACCGCTGCGGTCCCAGCACCTAACCGAGCCGCGTGCATCAAGCTGCCCCTCACCATGTCCACTACCCTGCCTTCTGTGTCGTATACGATCCGTGCGTTGCGCGGAATATCGGGTTGTTCCCACCAGCTGACCTGGTATTTGACCCCACACTTGCGCACCGGGGTGTTTGCTCGGGAGGCCGCAGCCACCCTCACGACTGGCCCGCTCGCCCGCGAGGCGGTATTGCCCCAAAGAAAGTAGAACGGACGGTGCGGCTTACATCTAGGACGCGCCATGATCGCGCCGCGCGCACGCGGTCGCTTACGTGGATCCCTTTGACCGCGTCTGTCTTGGACTAGGACGGGCATTTCGTCCGTCCGCAACCACAGCCTGGTAGGAACGTAGCGCATTATAGCTAAGTTCAAGCTAAAGTTTAAGGTTAGGGGCGTCATTCGCATCGCGAGTACAGATTTCGCAGGTCAGGACGGGCTGCACGTGGCCAGATTGAGCTCGTCGCCCCCTATGGGGAGCCTCGAGACGCCCGTTTTAGGGGCCGTGTGCAAAAAACGGCAAATATGAGTACTGTTACCAATTTAGTAGCAGCGATTTTCCACCTCGTGAGCCGGTTTCGAGCTCATTTAGCCCTGCTTAGCGCCTTGATTTCCCACATTTGTTTATTATCTTCGCGATTTTTACCGTTTCTCGATCCGCAAATATCAGATTTTGCTGTTACTAATTTTGTATCAGTACTCATTTTTGCCACTTTTTGCACAGCACCTATAAACAGACCCCCTCTCAAAACCAACATCTATGCTGGCTTAAGCCCAAAACATGCTCGGAGCGTATTCAGCAGCGCGTCTTGCTTCTTCCGACGAGCCTCCACGCGGTTTTGGTACCGCTTGCCCATGCGTTGGTATATGCGCCATGCGAGTGCCTCCATCGCCTCCATGTCGCAGAGCATCTCGTTATTGACCGTTGCGACCTCGATCCCCATAGCTATAAAGCCCGTATTACGCTTTTCGTCGTGAATGCGCCCACCGCGAGACGAATGGCCCAGCTCACCGTTGTATTCCAGGTCAAACCGGGCTGCCTCTTGATACGCATCGCAAACTGCATGAGGCATCCCCGAGATTGCCTGCGCGCGGTCATCGAACTCGATCTTGTAGTCGGTCTTAAAGGGACCGCAGGCAAAACCGCCATAGGAAAACGGAAGCGAAAACAAAGCGAGCATGATGCACTCCATGGGTGAGCGCAGGTTTTCCGAAAGATAGGGACACAGACGCTGCAGTTGTTTGGCCGTGTTCCCCTTGTATACCGCGAGATAATCTGCCAGACGATCGGGCATCAGCACCGGCTCGACTTCAAAGTAGCCCACGTCTGCTGGCTGGTCCTTGTCCTTTGCAAGTTTATTCGTAACAGGCGAGGTGTAGGGAGGCAGATACTTCCCGCGATCGCTCAGTGAAATCTTGGAGCACAGCTCCTGGGCCAGGGCAAACGCCTGGATGCAGCCGACCTCGCGCGCAACGGCAACACAAAGGGCCTCGGGAGACAAGCTGTACACCCCCGGTTCCACCTCTAGAATCGAGCCGGCGGGCAACCCGGAACACACGGACCAGCCTACGCTAGGCATGCGGCGGCGCTGCGCCGCAGATCCCACCAGCAAGCACAGATCTTCTTGCACCTCGCCACTTTTGGCTCCAATTCGCACCAAGTCAGGAAGATAGATATCCTCGGTCGAGGGCGACGACGTGCGCAGCACACGGCGCTCTTCATCGGGATTAAAGTCCTTCCAGCTGATATAGCCCATCTGCCGGCGCTCGGCGCGCATCATGCGCAGCGCTGAAGCGCCTGTTAGGATTACGGAAGCCGCTAGCTGTTCGCCTGTCGGCTCGTTGCGCCGCTCAATCTTCACTGCCACAAAACCACCCCTACCAAACACGTGCGATAGCAAGGCCATCGACTGCCGCAGCGCCGGCGCGCTTGAGTTCCGCCGAAGCCGTGGCCATCGTCGCGCCCGTGGTGATAACGTCATCGATCAGCAGCAGGCGGCGGCCGTGCACGTCCTCAACCGTCTCGTACATGCCTTGGGCACGCTCGCGGCGCTCCTCACGACCGAGTTCGCGCTGGTCGCCATGCCCGTACTTGACGAGAGCATCGAGCAGGGGAACACCCGACAGCTCGCAAAATGGGCGCGCAATAGCCTCCATATGATCAAAACCACGCCGCCGAAACGCTGCCGCCGTCGCAGGCACAAACACCACCGCATCCGCACCGGACAGCACACCTCCTAAGCGTTCGGGCGCTACGACCTGGGCATGCAGGGCGGTGTCGTAAAGCAGCTCCGCCAGATACGGAGCCAGACGTCGCTCGCCCGCATCCTTGTACGCTTTAATGATGCGCGGCAGCGGATGCGCGTAGACGGCGCACGCCAGGCAGCGGTCGAGCGCCTCCGACATTGCCGAGGACGTGCCCTCGACCGAACATTCAGTGCACAGCAAATCCCCAAACGGGGCGCCGCATCGGGTGCAGCTATGACGTGGGTCGATGAGCGTGAGCGCAGCCAGGCAGTCTTGGCAAATAAGCGCACCGGCGCGCTCGCAGCCGGCACATCGTGTTGGCGACAATGCCTCGAGCGCCTCGCGTGCCACCCGCTCGGCAAACGGTAGCAATTCGTCCGCAAACGGTAGGGCGCCGGCACCCTGCAGACGGCTCAATATGTTCAGATGGCTCTTCAAGACACAACCCTCCCTACGTTCGGTCGCAGGGAGGGTTGTTGATTCAGCGCTATGATACCCCGATGCGCTCGGGGCAAGGCGAGCTAAATCCACTCGCGGGCGTTATTCGCCGGCGGGCGGTTGTGGTGCAGACGAAGACGGGGTCGAGCCCTCGCCACCATCCTGGCGCGGCTTGCGGGAACGGCGACGGCGACGGCGCTTTTGACCCTGGTCGGCCGAGCCCTCGCCACCGCGATCCTCGCGCGGCTCGCGCTCGTCGCGAGCGGCGCCACGCGAAGCCTTGGCAGCAGCTCCCCCGCCATCTCCGGGACGACGGCGCGTGACCTTGACCTCGCCATCCGAGACCTGATCGGCCACGGAGGGCACTGAAGGCTTCTGCTGTGCGCCCGAGGAATGGCGACGGCGCGGACGCGGCGCGCGCTCCTCCTCGCCACGTGACTTGCCGCCCTTGTCGACAGGCGCATCGGAGGCCGAGGGACCCTTGGAAGCGGCACCAGCCTCGCGAGCAGCTGCGGCGCGGAAGGCGTCCTCGCGCTCCTCGCTCGACAGATGACGGCGACGACGGCGCGTGGGATTCATGCCACCGCCGCGATTCTGCTGCTGGGGCTGTTGAACCTCGCGCTCGCGAGCGCCGTTCTTGCCGGCGGCTGCGGCCTCGCCGGCATCGGCAGAGCCCGCACGCTTGCGGCGGCGACGGCCGCCAGCGGCCTCCTCGGCCTCAGGCGTTGCGGCATTGCCACGGCCCTTTCCGCGGCCACGACCCTCGCCCTGCCCCTGACCGGCGCGAGCATCGGAATCGGCATCGCGACGACGGCGCTTGGGCATCGACGTGCCAGCAAGACGGTCGGCGCTCGACAGGCCATCGCCCACGTCGACGCCGTTCTCGCGGTCGAGCTCCATGAGCGCCAGGCGCATCTCGGGCGACTCGATGCGCTCGAGCACATCGCGCGTCACGCAGTCGGGGCGGCAGTTGCAGCCCTGCTCGGCGGCCTTCTTTTTGCAACCCTCCGAGCAGGTCATATCGGCCAGGTTGACCTTAAAGACTTTGCCGTTCTCCAGGCGCAGCACCAGCTGCTCACGCGGCGTGTCATATTCCTGAATACGCGCCTTGCCGAGCGGCGTATCGATGAGCGTCTTCTTTTTGGGCGCACGGCTCTTAAAGTCCTTGTACGCTTCGAACTCATAGCGCAGGCAGCACATCAGGCGGCCGCAAACGCCGCTGATCTTGGAGGAATTGAGCGGCAGGTCCTGCTCTTTTGCCATGCGGATCGAGACGGGCTCAAACTGTCCGCCAAAGCGCGTGCAACAGAGCTCCTGGCCGCACTGGGCATAGCCGCCCACCAGGCGAGTCTCGTCGCGCACGCCGATCTGGCGCATGTCGACGCGAATGTGCAGCGTCGAGGACAGATCCTTGACGAGCTGGCGAAAATCGACGCGCTCCTCGGCCGCAAAGTAGAACACGGCCTTCTCGCCGCCAAACAGGTACTCGACGCCCACCGGCTTCATCTCGAGGTCGAGTTCTTTGACCAGACGGCGGAAATCGACCATGGCCTCGTCGCCCTGGATGGCAAGATCGTCGGCAAGCTGCAGGTCGATGTCGCTCGCCACGCGCAGCACGGGCTTGAGCGGCTGACCGATCTCGTCTTGCGGCACCTCGAAGGGATCGGCCGTAACCAAGCCGATCTCGGTTCCGCGCTCGGTGGAGCAAATGGCATAATCGGCCTCGAGGATATCCAGGTCCTGCGGGTCAAACCACAGGTCGCGCGAGGCGTAGGTAAACTTAACGGGTACGACTAACGGCATTTCAGTGCCTTCCTGATATCGAACAGCATGACCTCGATGGCCAGCTGGGGAGTAACGTTTCTGGCGATGTTGCGCTCGGCGGTCGCGACCGCCTCGAGCGCCTGGGTGGCACCCGCAACATTCGTCGCGGCGGCAAGCCGCCCGATCGTGTCGCGCACGTCTTCGTTCACCACGTCGGCCGCCTCGTCCTGAAGTGTCAGCAGCACGTCGCGCATGAGCGTCCGCGCGCTCGCCAGCGCTTCCATGATACCCGAACGCTCGCGCGCGTTGAGTTCGCGCTTGTTGCGGTCCTCAAGCTGCTTCAATGCTCCACGCGACAGGTAGTCGGCATTTTGCTCGAGTACCTTTTCCTGCGTGGACTTGACCTCGGCGAGCGGCGCCTTGACGGCGACGATGAGCGACTTGGCGCGACTGAGCACGTCGGCCTCGTCGGCGGCAATGAGTGAGTCGATGGCACGGACCATCTGACGGCGGGCGTCCTGGCGCTCGGCGCTCTTAAGAAACTCGATGCCGCGTGTGGGGCTTCCCGCCACGGCGACCGCCATGCGGCAACGCGCGGGGTCCTGGCCGGTGGCGCGGCTCACGGCCTGCGCGGCGACGGCGGGCGACACCAGCCGAAACGGCACGCACTGGCAGCGGCTCACGATGGTGGGCAGCATCACGTCTGCCGAGGTGCCCAGCAAGATGAACATAACGCCCTCGGGCGGCTCCTCGAGTGTCTTGAGCAGTGCGTTGGCGGTGTTGGCGCGCAGTTGCTCGGCACGGTCGATGATGTAGACCTTGGCCTTGGCGCGAATGGGTGCCAGCGGCACGTCATCGAGCAGCTCGCGGGTCTGGGCAATAAGATAGCCCGTGGCGCTCTCGGGCGTGTAATAGTGCACGTCGGGATGCGTATGCCGAGAGACGCGCACGCAACTGTCGCATGCGCCGCAGCCGTCCTGCTCGCACAGGAAGGCTTGGGCGAGCGCCCACGCGGCATCGAGCTTGCCCGCGCCGGGCGCGCCCAAAAACAGGTAGGCGTGCGATGCACGGCCGCTGGCGACGGCATTGGTCAAAAAGTCGCGCACGCGCTCTTGGGTGTCGAGCTTGGCCAGCAGGCTTGCCTGAGCGGGGGCCATGTTACTCGGCCTCCTTGGCAAGCGCGGCGGCGACAGCATCCTGGGGGATATCGAGACCGTACGCGCGAACCTGCTCGACCGTCTTCTCGAAAACTACCTCGACGGTCGTAGTGGCGTCGATGAGCTTTACGCGGTTTGGCTCCTCGGCAGCAATGGCGCAAAACCCCTTGTAGACACGCTCCTGGAATGCCATGCCCTTAGCCTCCATGCGATCTGCCGCGCCACGGGCTGCCATGCGTAGCGCCGCCTGCTCGGGCGTGATGTGGTAGACGAGTGTGAGCGCCGGGTGCGTTCCCGCGACGGCCAGGTTGTTGGCGTCGCGCACCATCTGGCGATCGAGGCCGTCGGCAAACGCCTGGTAGCAGGTCGTGGAATCGTAGAAGCGATCGCACAGGACCACCTTGCCGGCAGCGAGGGCGGGCGCGATGACCTCGTGCACCAGCTGGGCACGCGCGGCCTCGTAGAGCAACAGCTCGCAGGTATCGCCCATCGCCATATTGGCGGGGTCGAGCAGCAGGGCGCGGATCTTTTCGCTGATGGCGGTGCCGCCCGGTTCGCGCAGGCTCACAACCTGGTGGCCAGCGAGCTCGAGCGCACGGGCAAGCAGGCGCGCCTGCGTAGATTTACCAGCGCCATCGACGCCCTCGAGCGTGATAAAGCTATGTTGAGCGGGCTCAAAAGCCATGGGCGCAGCCCCTTCCTACAAGGCGCGTAAATGCAGATATATCAACCAAGCCATGATACCCCAGTGCTCGGCGCGTCCCCAATGGCTAAAGGCGCCTTTCCAAAGTTGCGGTGAAATAGGGACTGATTGAAGCTCTGAGACCGCCAAACAGTCCCTATTTCACCGCAACTTATGATGGGGAATTTTGGATGCTGGGTATAATCGTCGTATTGCATTGAAATGTGGCGAAAGGAGTGGCAATGTCTCGGTATTGCGCCTCGTGCGGCAAGCTTCTTGAAGATAATGCCAAGTTCTGCACCTCGTGCGGTGCACCCGTTGAGCAAACAGCCGCGAGCGATAGCCAGCCCGCTTTTGAGCAGACCGGCTCCCTTGATACGCCGCAAGCCAAGGCGGACGACCCCCTCGCCTATAGCCCCGACCCCGCCGCAAGGACCGAGGCCGTCGAGACCACGCAGCGCATACCCGTCGCGAGCGGCTCGCCCCAACAGCAGCCGGCTCCCGCATACGCGCCCGCTTCGCCACAGACCCCCGCTCCCAAAAAGAGCGGCACCGGGCCGCTTATCGCCGTTATCGTTGTGCTGGTGGCGATCATCATCGCCCTGGTCATCTTCTTTGCGATCAGACCGTTCGACAACGCCGCCACGCAGACGACTGCCGAGGTAGCTAAGCTGCACCATGACGTCGACGACGATGACCTAAAGCCTCTCGGCAATCCCAACAGCCTGTACGACGATGATGACGATGACGACGAGGATGGCGGCGAAGCAACGCTCTCCGAGCAGAACCTCTACCGTCGCCTGAGCGAATACTACGACCTGCTCGAAGATCTCGACAGCCAGGTCCGTGGCTGCGCGCAGAACTTCAACGGCAACTATCTGGAAGAGGATCGAACCACCCGTCAAAATCTCGCCGACGTCGCCGAGCGCACGGAGGACACCATCGAGCAGTATTACGACATCGTCGAGGACCTGGACGTCCCGACGAGCTCCAAGAACTACAGCTCCTGGAAGAATATCATCGCCCTGTACGACGACCTGGATCACCGCATTGACGCAATCTGTGATGCCTGGGAGATCAGCCTGAAATACGCCAAGCCTGCGGACCACAAGAATGAGATCGTGGCGCCGCTGGCGCGCGACAACGTGGCGGGCACCAATGACAATAAGTACCGCCTAGACTTTGAGGAGCGCTATCCCGGCGCTAAGCCTGTCGAGGTGAACTAGCGCTTTGTCGTTCCCGAGCCGGCAGTTAGGGACGTTCCTAAACTGCCGGCAGAAAAGGAACGTCCCTAACTGCCGGTCAAAAAAACGAGCGAGGATCGCGGGGTCCTCGCTCGTTTTTTTGGGCAATGTTTCGACTGCGCCGTTACTTGTCGGCGGCTGCTTTCTTGGCAGTCGACTTCTTCGCGGTCGTCTTCTTGGCGGCAGTGGCTTTCTTAGCCGTGGTCTTCTTTGCCGTGCTCGCCTTGGTCGTAGTCTTGCGGCCGCGGGCGGGCTTCTTCTCCTTGGTCGGGCAGTCCATGTTGACGCAGATACGCCACGGACCGCGCGCCGTGTTGACCACCACGATGGGGGCGCCGCACTCGGGACAGGTCTCGCCCGTCGCCTCGAGCTTGCCACGCGCCGGCAGCGGATAGCTCACGCCGCAGTCATCGTAGTTGGTGCAGCGGATAAAGCGCTTGCCGCTCTTCTCGCTCTTGTGCGCGATCAGGTCGCCATGGCGTCCGGCCTCGGCGCACACCTTGCACTCGCCCACCTTAAGGTCAGGCTCGTAGTTGGTGGGGCACGCGGGGTTCACGCAAATCTCGAAGGCCTTCTGGCGGAACGGCTGGCACTTAATGCGCGGCGCGCCGCACTCGGGGCACACGGCCGCCTCGCCCTCGAGCGGGCTCACCTTGACGCCGCTCGGCACCGGATAGGTCACATCGCAGTCGGGCCAGCCCATGCAGCCGATAAAGCTGCCGCGGGTCTTGGCGCTCGTCTTCATAACCAGGTCCTTGCCGCACTTGGGGCAAGCGCCCACGCGCGCATCGGCCGTGACGGCGTCGCTGATGGCGTCGCCCAGTTCCTGCGTATGTTTGAGCAGCTCGTCGAGCACGCCGGCCAGCAGCGCGCGCGAGTGCGTCACGACATGTTCTTCGGTGTCCTCGCCGCGCTCCACGCGGGTCATGTCGCCGTCGAGCTCGCTGGTCATATCGGGGCTCGTGATGCGCGGGGCAAACTGCGACAGTGCATCGATAATGGCGATGCCCAGCTGGCTCGGCTCCACGGGATCATTTTTGAGATAGCGCACGGCATACAGGCGCTCGATGATGCTCGCGCGCGTGGACTTGGTGCCCAGGCCGCGCTTTTCCATCTCCTGCACGAGCTTGCCCTGGCTGTAGCGCGCGGGCGGCTCGGTCTGCTTGGCCTCGAGTTTAATGTCGAAAACGTCGACCGTATCGCCCTGCTCCAGCGGCGGCATCTGCTCGTCGCGCTTAAGTCCATACGGATACGCCTCGCGGAAGCCCGGGGTCACGAGCACGTCGCCCGAAGCCACGAACGGCTCGCCGTTGACGTCGAGCTCGAGCTTGGTGTTCTCGATGGTCGCGGGCCCCATGAGCGTTGCCAGGAAGCGGCGGGCGATGAGGTCGTAGAGCTTGCGCTGGCCGCCATCGAGCGTGGACGGATCGCCTTCGCCCGTGGGGTAGATGGGCGGGTGGTCGGTGGTCTCGACTTTGCCGCGCGTGGGCTTCATGGGGCCGGCGAGTACCTTTTTGCACACGGGCGCCAGCGCCGGGTTGATCTTTGCCAGGTCGCTCACCACGGCGCCCAGATCGAGCGTCGCGGGATACACGGTGTTATCGACACGCGGATAGCTGATGAGACCGGCCATGTAGAGGGACTCGGCGATGCGCATCGTACGCGCAGGTGAGATGCCCTCGGCCGCGGCGGCAGCCTGCAGCGAGGTCGTCGCAAACGGCGTGGGCGGCTGCTGCTTGCGGGAGCGCTTGGTCACCGCGGCGACGGTTGCCGTCGTAGCGCCGTCGACGTGGCCGTACGCCGTCTCGGCAGCATCTTTGTCGGTAAAACGTGTCGTCTTGTGCGCAATCTTAAAGCGGTCATCCTCGGCAGCACCCTGAGCGGCACCCATGCCGCGAATCTGCCAATAGTCCTCGGGCACAAACGCCATGCGTTCACGTTCGCGCTCGACCACCAGAGCGAGCGTCGGCGTCTGCACGCGGCCGGCGGAGCGCACGTTGCCAAAGCCGCCAAACTTGGCGAGCGTCAGGTAGCGCGTGAGCACCGCGCCCCAAATGAGATCGATGTGCTGGCGGCTCTCGCCGGCGTCGGCCAGATTCTGGTCGAGCGAGACAAGATTATCGAAGGCCTGCGTAATCTCGGCCTTGGTAAACGAAGAATACTGGGCGCGGGCGACCGGCAAGTCAGGCGCAACCTCGCGCACTTTGTTGAGGGCGTCCGAACCGATCAGTTCGCCCTCGCGGTCGAAGTCCGTGGCGATAATGACGCTGTCGGACTTCTTGGCAAGGTTCTTGAGCGAGCGGATGAGCTCCTTCTCGGCCGGCAGCTTAATGACGGGCGCCCAGGTGAGGTAAGGCAGGCTCTCGAGCTTCCAGCCCTTGATGGAGATACCATCGGCAAGAAACGGCTTGCGCTTGGTGTCGTAGGGCGGACGTGCCAGGCCATCGGGCATATCGGCCGGCAGCATCTCGCCGTCCTCGGTGACCGAATACCAGCCCAGCTTTTTATCGAACAGCACGCTGTCGCAAAAATCGGGCGCAAGGATGTGACCGGCAAGGCCGATGGTCACGCACTCCTCGCCCTTCCACTCAAAACGGTAGATGGCGGTGTTGTACACCTTGTCCTTTTTGGGTTTGCCCGTGGACAGACGCTCGGCAATCTGACGCGCGGCGTCGTTTTTCTCTGCGATGATGAGCTTCAAAAGAGGCTCCTATCTCGTGTCTCTGCGGCTACGCCCGCCCGTATGGCGGCCGACTTACGCCCTTGCTTGCTCAATCTGCCCGATGAGCCAATCGCACCAGGCATCCATGCCCTCGCCCTTGCGCGCGCTCACGGCAAACCGCGGCGCCTGCGGATTGAGGTCATCGAGTGTCTTAGTATACCTATCCATGTCAAAATCGAAAGCCGGAGCCACGTCGACCTTGTTGAGCAGCTGCGCGCCGGCGTGTTGGAAGATGCCCGGGTACTTGATGGGCTTGTCGTCGCCCTCGGGCACCGAGAGAATCATGATGGACAGGTTCTCGCCCAGGTCAAAGTCGACCGGGCAGACCAGGTTGCCCACGTTTTCGATAAAGATGACGTCGATGTTCTCCAGACCGACGGCCTGGTCGAAGGCATCGACGGCCTCCATGATCATGTTGCCCTCGAGGTGGCACAGGCCGCCCGTGTTGATCTGGATGGCGGGCATGCCGGCTTCCTTCATGGTGATGGCGTCGACGTCCGAGGCGATATCGCCCTCGATGACAGCACAGCGCAGGCCGGCTTTGTCACGCAGGCGCTCGTTGGTGCCCAGAATCGTGGTGGTCTTGCCCGAGCCGGGGCTCGACAGCACATTGATCACGTAGGTGTTTGTCTCATTAAATCGCTGACGCAGCTGATCTGCCAGGCGCTCGTTGCGCGACAGGATCGGCGACGCAATATCAATCGTTTTCTCGGCCATACTTAGCGCTCCTTACTTTGGCCCCTTTATACCCCATCACCAGATGGCTAGCGGGCTAATCGTCGGGGGTTTCGATTTCGATACTTGCGATATCGAGCTCGCGGCCGTGCAGCAGGCGCACGTTGGCGCCACCACACTGGGGGCAGCGACAATGGAAACGGTCGTGCTCAAAGACCTCGCCGCAGTCCAGACACTCGCTTTGTGGATGGACCTCCTCCACGGCAAGCTCGCAGCCGCGCGTGAGCGGGTCCTCGTCGCGAAACGTCTCCCACGCAAAGTCGAGCGCCTCGCGCACAACTTCGGTCATATCCCCGATACGCAGCGTTACCAAAACGGCGCGCGAGGCCCCCGCCCCACGCGCCGCGCGAATCACTGTATCGAGTATGCCGTTGACAATGCCAACCTCGTGCATACCGATTTACTCCTCGTCGTCCTCGTCGTCCGAGAACAGGTCCAGACGGCTCACGAACAGGCCCTCCTTGCCCTCGCGCGCGGTAATGACCACGCGGGCAATGGCGAGCGAGATCTCGTAGAGCGAAAGCAGGGCACCGTACATAAGACCCAGCGTAACGGGCGAGCCGTCGGGCGTGATCACAGCCGAGCCCACGAGCAGGCCTACGTACACGTAGCGCCAGGCGCTGCGGAAGGCCGCATAGGACACGATGTGAAAGACGGACAGATAGAAGATGATGAGCGGCAGCTCAAACGCCACACCAAAGCCGATCATAAAGAGCAGCTCCATGTTGACGTAGTTCTCCAGATCGGGCAACGCCGTAGCGACAGCCGAGGTCTCGCCGATGAGCCACTCAAAGCCCGCCGGGATGATGATGAAGTAGCAGAAGATGGCACCCAGGAAGAACAGCACCGTCGAGGCGAGCACCGTGGGCACAACCCACTTGCGCTCGTTGGGGCGCAGTGCCGGCAGGAAAAATGCCAGAATCTGCCAGATGATCATGGGCGTGCACATGACCACGGCCATCTTGATGGCAAGCGAGAAGCGCAGGCCAAAGCCGCCGAGCGTGGTGGTGATGTAAAACTTACCGTCCGGCACAAAGGAGCGGATGGGGTCCTCAAGAATATCGAGCACCACGGGCGTGGCAAAGTACAGCACGATGGCGGCGGCAAACACCGAAACGACCACGATGGTCAGGCGGCGACGGAGCTCTCCCAGGTGATCGAAGAGCGGCATGCGCGCAGGTCCGATCGGCATTACTCATCGCCTCCCTTCGGGGCGTCGGCGGCAGCAGCCTCGGCATCGTCCTCGACCTCGAGCTCGCGAGCGAGCTGGTCGACGACGGCCTTGCGCTTGCGGGGACGACGGGCGTAGAGGTCAGCCGTCGTGGGCTCTGCCGGCTCGGGCTCGGGCTCTGCAGCAGGCTCGGGCTCGACGGCAGCAGCAGGCTCTGTACCCTCGGCCTCATCAACAGCGCCTTCGCCCTCAGCAGCACCCTCGCTTGCGGCCTTCTCGGCAGCAAGACGGGCGCGACGCTCGGCAAAGGTCTCCTTCTTGGCGGGCGCTGCCGTCTCGGCGGCATCCTCGTCCACATCGGAATCGTCGTCGGTCGCAGCAGTCTTCTTGGGCTTGACCGGGGCCGACGCGGCCTCGCTCACCGGATCGATAATCTCGGACTGAACAACGGCCGTCATCTTTTCCTGCGTCTCGCGGAACTGACGGATGGCACGGCCGATCGTGCGGCCCATCTGCGGGAGCTTATCCGGGCCAAACAGCAAAAAGCCGAAGACCACGATGATCGCGAGCTCACCCTCTCCAATACCAAACACACATACCTCCAAGGCTCGATGTGAGTCGAGCCCGCACCGCGCCATTCGGCCGGAACTCGTCTATTCATTCGGTCAAGTATAGCGCCCGGACGCCAAAACGTCCGAGCGCATCACAAACATATGCCAAACGGCACGCCCTTTTGGGGGCAAAGATTATGCAGCGGTGATCGAAATCTCCTGGTCGACGCCCAACAGCTGAACCACGCGCATCACCGGGGGCTGCACGTTGACGCAGCTAAAACGCTTACCATGATCAGCTGCGTGGTGTGCGGCGCCCACAAGCACGCCAATGCCCGTCGAATCGATGTAGCTCACCTGGGCAAAATCGAGCTCAACGGCCTCAGTGGGCTGCTCGAGCGCCAGGTCGATGGCATTGCGCAGGCTATCGGCGTTAGAGATATCGATCTCACCGGTCACCTTAATGGTGTAGAGCTCTGGCGTGGGGTTGGTGGAAATACCCAAATCCATGTATACGCTCCTTTACGTATCGAAAGTGCGGATAGTACTAGGCGCGGACTTGCGGGGCCCTACGCGTTAGGCGCGCTCGGCACGCGCAAGCTCGGCAGCGACGAGCTTGACAGCCAGCACCAGCACATCGAGCGCAGCCTCCAGGTCCTCGACCGTGGGATAGCTCGGCGCGATGCGGATGTTGGTGTCGCGCGGATCCTTGCCATAAGGCCAGGTGGCACCAGCCGGCGTGAGCTTGACGCCCAGGTCGGCACAAAGCGCGGCGACCTTCTGGGCCGAGCCCTCGGGGCCATCGAAACTCACAAAGTAGCCGCCATGGGGATGAGTCCAAGTGGCGCAACCCGTGTTACCCAAGCCCTCGGTGAGTTTACGCTCAACGGCCTCAAAGCGCGGGCGCAGGAACTCGGCATGCTTTTTCATGTGCTCCTTGACCGCCTCGATGGTGGGAAGGAAACGCACGTGACGCAGCTGGTTGAGCTTATCGGCGCTAATAAGACCGGCCTTCAGGCGCTTGGAGAACTCCGCGATAACCGCGGGGCTCGCACCGATAAAGCCGATGCCGGCGCCCGGGAAGGTGATCTTGGACGTCGAGGCGAATGCCACCACGCGGTCCTCGGTGCCCGCCGCGCGGGCAAGATCGAAGATGTTGGCGAGCTCGTCGGTCTCGTCGTACAGGTCGTGCACGCAGTAGGCGTTGTCCCAGAAGATGCGGAAATCGGGCGCGGCCGTGGGCATCTCGACCAGGCGACGCACAGTGTCCTCGCTAAAGGTGATGCCCGTGGGGTTGGAATACTTGGGCACGCACCAGATGCCCTTGATGGAGTCGTCGGTGGCAACCAGGCGCTCAACCTCGTCCATGTCGGGGCCGTTGTCGGTCATCGCGACGGGGACGTTCTCGATGCCCAAGTCGGCGGTGATGCCAAAGTGGCGATCGTAGCCGGGAACGGGGCACAGGAACTTGACCTTCTTGCCGTCGTGCGCTGCCTCGTAAGCCTCCCAAGGGTCGCTGCCGCACGAGCCGCAACGCCAGAACATACCGGCGATATCGTGCTCGATCAGCAGGCTCGATGAGCCCAGTACGAGCGTCTGCTCGGCAGGACAACCCAGGAACTCCCCCGCCAGCTTGCGTGCCGAGGGAATGCCCTCGAAGCAACCGTAGTTGGAGCAGTCGACATTGCCGTCGTGCAGATCGGCATCGGCATTGAGGATATCGAGCATGGGGCGAGAAATGTTCACCTGGGAGGGCGACGGCTTGCCGCGCGCCATGTCGAGCGCCAGGCCCTTGGCCTTGACCTCGGCAACCTCGGCTTTAAGCGCCTCGATGGCGGCATCGAGTTCGGTGGTTTCCATCTTCTGGTAGATCGTCTGCATGGGGTGCGACCTTTCGCGAAGCGGTACGTTGCAGTTCGTCTAAGTATAGACCGCCATCGTCGCAACGTTATGAAGCCGTGATAGATTAAGTTCATCGCAATCAATTACGAATCGCCGCGCATGCCGGCGTGGGGCGCCCAAGGAGGCACTATGGAGTACGGATCGTTTCAGGCCGAGGAATTCGGCGACTTGCAGCGCCTGGTCGACGGACTGTTTTACGACCGCCACGCCATCGACCGCCTGGATCTGATCGTACAGGCCGAAATCGTCGACTTGGCACCCGACCTCATGGAAATCGTGAACCTTTTGCCGCCCGGCTGCTACGATCGCCGGTCGCTGTGCGACCAACTCAACTCCGCCTTGGCTGCCCACGGCTGGGGCGCCGTCTACGGAACGGTAGAATAACCCCACTCATTGGGGACGTACTTAAATGAATAGAACCACTCATTTAAGTACGTCCCCAATGACTACCCAGTGACTAAAACGCCGCCTGTGATGGTGTTCACAGGCGGCGTTTTCAAACTTGTATGTGCCCTTACTCGTCCTTGGGCGCGGGGTGCTTGCAGACCACGCTCATGTAGATCATGCCGAGCACGGCAGCGGTGACCGAACCGGCAAGGATGGCGGCCTTGGCAGCTAGAACCTCAAACTGGGCCGTCGGGAAGGCGAGGCCGCTGATGAGGATCGACATGGTAAAGCCGATACCGCCCAGAATGCCCACGCCGGCAATCATGTGCCAGTTGACATTGTGCGGCAGCTCGCAGGCCTTAAGCTTAACCAGGGCAAACGTCATACCAAAGATGCCGATCGGCTTGCCCAGCAGCATGCCAAAGTACACGCCGAGCGTCACCGGATCGGTGAGCAGCGTGCTCATGTCCACGCCCACTAAGCGAACCTGAGCGTTTACGAACGCAAAGATCGGCAGGATCACAAAGTTGACCGGCGTGGAGATCAGACGCTCCATACGGATAAGCGGCGGGGTCACGCGGTGCATGACGCGCTCGACCTTGGTAGTCGAGACGGTAAAGTCATGCTGGCCCAGGATGTGTGCCTCGTCGTCGTAGCGGTCATCGAGCAGCGGCAGGCACTCGCCCAGCCAATCGGTGAGACTATCGAGCTTGACGCCGCACTTGGCCGGAATGGTGAAGGCCAGGATGACGCCAGCAAGCGTGGCATGTACGCCGCTCTTGAACATGCAGAACCACAACAGCAGCCCCAGTACCGAATACGGGGCAAGGCGGTAATGCTGCGTCTTGTTGAGCCACACGAGCGCGCAGGTCACAAGCGCGGCGGCGCCCAACCAAAACGGATTGGGGCTCTGACCGTAGAAGATGGCGATGGCGGCGATGGAGATCAGGTCGTCGGCGATAGCGAGCGTCGAGAAGAACACGCGCACGCCGTTGGGAACGCGGTTGCCCAAAAGCGACAGCACGCCCAGCGCAAAGGCAATATCGGTTGCCATGGGGATGGCCCAACCGTTGCGGGCGCCGGCATGGTTAAAGATCAGGTAGATGCAGGCGGGAACGACGACGCCGCCCACCGCCGCCAACATGGGAAGCATGGCCTGACGCGGATTCTTGAGCTCGCCGACCGTCATCTCGTACTTAAGCTCAATGCCCACCAACAAAAAGAAAATCGCCATGAGGAAGTCGTTGACGAAAAGCTCAACGGTGAGACCAGCCGTAAGGTTGCCCAGACCCACATACAGCGGGGTCTCCAAAAAGTGATGGATGGCCTCGTAGGCATCGGTATTGGCGCAGATGACGGCGGCGATGGCGGCGATCACCATGACGGCGGCAGAAATGGTGCCGTTCTCGGCAATGCGCTCCCAGATGTCGTGACGTTCAAAGCGCTTGCGCTCACGAACATTGAACAGCTGCTCAGTTGCTGCCATGGGCGGCTCCTTTCACGGGAAAGCTCCCGTCTTAAAAAAGCACGGCCCGCCCAGATGGCGGCGCCGCGCTCTAACGTATTACGCTTGCATCTAGCCTACCCTGCGCGACAAGCGCGCAAGCGCGGCCGAAAAGCGGAACCACAGGTTGAACATTATTTGCTCAACGGCACGGGCGCCCCTGTCCAATAGGCGACGTGGTCCCGCGCACAAAAAACGACCGGAGCGCGGGGCGTCCGCGATCCGGTCGGGGCGTTTGGTCAACTAAACCTAGCAGGCGGCCATGATGGGGGCAGCGACCTGCTTCTTACGGGAGAGGACGCCCGGCATCCAGACGCCGTCGTGCTCGTCGGCAATGCCCAGGCCCTTCTGAGCAGCCTCGGTCTCGCCCTCGAGCAGGACCTGCGAGCCCTCCTCCATGATGTCGGTGATGCACAGGACAATGCCGTCGGCGCCCTTCTCGGCGGCGTAGGCGCGCATGGCCTCGCGGATCTCGTCGATCATGCCGAGTGCGCGGCTCTTGTCGACGGTCTCGTACTGGCCAATGAGCAGCTTCTTGCCAGCGGGCTCGAACATCTTGATGTCGTTGCCGACCATCTCGGCTGCAGTGAAGGAGCCGGACGGACGGGTGAGGAAGACCTCCATGCCAAACTTGACCGGGTCGACGCCCACCTGCTCGCCGAGCTTGGCGGCGACGGCGCGGTCGACATCGGTGGTGGTGGGGCTCTTGAGCATGAGCGTGTCGGTCATCATGGCCGAGAGCAGCAGCTTGGCCTGTACGTCGGAAAGCTCAGCGCCGAGCACGCCGGCGAGCTTGGTGACGATGGTGCAGCTGGAGCCCCAGGGCAGGCAGATGTAATGCAGCGGGCCGGCGGTCTCGAAGTCGCCGATGCGGTGATGGTCGACGACGCCAAAGACCGTGGCGTCCTTAAGGCCCGCGACGGACTGGGCGGACTCGTTGTGGTCGGTGAGGACGACAAGCTGACCGGCCTCGACGGACTCAATCACGCGGGGCTCGGCAATGCCGGCGTCGGCGAGCAGCTTGGCGGACTCTGCCGGAAGCTGACCAAGGGCGCAGGCCTCGTAGGTGTTGCCGGCATACTCAACCTGGTTGAGCAGCTGGGACAGGACGACGGCGCTCATGATGGCGTCGTTATCGGGGTTCTGGTGACCAAAGACAAGAACGTTTGCCATGGATATCCTCCACTTGATATGTGTACTTGGACGTAGCTATGGTAGCACGCCGATGCCGAGCCTTCGCAGACGGAAGGGCTACGGCATATTTTGGGGCAGGCATGGAGGCCAAGGCTGTCCCTTTTGCACCATGTTGGTGCAAAGTAACCTGGCCCCCTTGCACCAGCTATTTGCCGGCGGCGCGCAGGGCTACGTAAGCGGCACCGATGATGCCGGCGTCGTTGCCGAGCGAAGCGACCTTAATGGGCGTCTCGCGCGAGGCGGAGAGCGCGTACTGCTTAAAGTGCTCGCGGACCTTGTCGAGGTAGACATCGGCCGAAGCGGAAGCACCGCCGCCGATCAGGAACATCTCGGGATCGACCACGTTGGCAATAAGCGCCAGGGCGCGGCCGAGATAGTCGGCCATGGTATCGGCAGCTGCCAGCGCGAGCTTGTCACCCTCGCGGCAGGCCTGGAACACGTCCTTGGAATCAGAAGGCCCGGTGAGCTCGATGGGCTCGACGCCCGCCTTCTTGCACTCGGCAAGGTAGTTACTCACCACGCCGGTGGCGCTGGAATACTGCTCCAGATGGCCATGGCCGCCACAGCCGCAGGTGCGCTCCTCAGCCGGGTTCAGGCACATGTGGCCAATCTCGCCGCCGGCACCCACAACGCCCGACACCACGTCGCCGTTGACGATAACGCCGCCACCCACGCCGGTACCAATGGTGACCATCACCACGTTCTGTACGCCCTTGGCAGAGCCGAGCCAGGCCTCGCCCATGGCAGCGGCGTTGGCATCGTTCTCGTATTTAACAACCGCGTCGGGGCAGTGCTCCTGAATGGCGACTCTTAGCTCGGGCAGGTTAATGGCAATGTTGGCCTTGACCTTGGCATCGCCCGATGCCGGGATGGGGCACGGAACGGCCAGGCCAATACCCGCCACAAAGGCGCGCGGAATCTGGGCCTTGGCGACCACCTGGTCGATAGCCTCGGTCACCGCGGCAAAGCCCGCGGCGTCAACGATAGGCGGCGTGGGCACGCTGGCCTTGGCCAGCAGGTTACCGTCCTCGTCGAACAGGCCCTCCTTAACCGAAGTGCCGCCGACGTCGATGCCGATGTAATACTGCTTAGGTTCCATGGGAGCCCGCCTTTCTCGTTTAAACATTGCCTGTATGGTACCGCTCCCAAGGCAAAAACCTGCCAAAAAGGGGCAGGTTTGTTTTGGCAGGTTTTATCTGGGGAAGCGCGAATGGTCACTCAATAGATCGCGCAAGACCTTCCCCAAATATAAAGGCGCCGGGAGGCGGAGACTCCCGGCGCCCGTCAAAGGGACTGTGTTGTCTGTTGGACCGCACGGCCCATCGCGGCGATAACGCCGACTAGGCCTTGAGTGCCTGCAGCTGCTTGTGGATCTCGATGAGCTCCGTCGCCATGACGCGCATGGTCTCGGTGCCGGCCATCTGGTCCTCGGCATGCAGCAGAATCAACGGAGACTCACCGTTACGCTCGCCGTTGGCCTCCTTCTTCAGAAGCCCCATGTGAACATCGTGGCCACCGTTATAGGCCTCGTCGCCCTGCTTGATAAGCTCCTCGGCGGCGTCAAAATCGCCCTCCTTGGCCTTTTGCACGGCATTGATGTACATGCTCTTGGCGGTACCGACGTAGCTGATGATCTCAAAGCAGGTCATCTGCAGTTCGTTCATATCCTCCATGCGGAGCACCTAGCCCATCACGCTGACGCAGTGGTCGATGATGCCGGCAGCGTTCATGCGGCCGTAGTCGACCATGTTGATGACCTCGACCGGGAAACGACCGGCGGCCTCCTTCTCAAAATCGCCCTTGGTGTAGCCGATCTGCGGACCAAGCAGCAACATGTCGCACTCGCCCAGGTGATCGTGGGCCTCGTTCATGGGACGAGCCTCGACCTCAATATCCAGACCACGGTTTGCAACCTCGGCCTGCATCTTCTGGACCAGCAGGCTCGTGGACATACCGGCATTGCAGCAGAGCATGATCTTCTTCATGGTTTCCTCCTTATAACTGCGCGGCGCGCAGACGACGACTGGTTTTATTCCTTGCGGCTATTGTGCCCACCCCCCCCTGCATCTTTACACAAGGGAGAGAGCCGCGGGCACCGGCACCGCGTACCGGTGCCCGCAACGGTGGAAGGGAAAGCGAACGTTTAGGCGTTCTGCTCGGCAAGGGCCTCCTGCTTGGCGATTGCCTTCTCGGAAATCTTCATAAAGGGCAGGTAGACGGCCACGCCAATGACAATCTCGAGAGCCTGCCACACGCCGGCGCGCCAGTCAAAGCCCGTAGCGAGCAGGGCATTGATGACGGGAGGCATAGTCCAGGGCACCTGGGCGATGCAGGGGCTGATGATGCCTGCGCAGGTAAGGCCATAGGTGATGCCGATGAACAGGTCGGGAAGGAGGACGAACGGGATCATGAGCGGCAGGTTGTACACGATGGGGTAACCGTAGATAACCGGCTCGTTGATGTTGAACAGACCAGGCAGGATAGCCATCTTGGAAACGGTCTCGGAAGCTTTGTTCTTGGAGAACAGGAGCGTGTCGAGCAGGAGCATGAGGGTGCAGCCCGAGCCGCCGATGAGGGCGAAGCTGTTAACGATCTGCATGTTCATGTAGTGATCGGGCTGGATGGTGCCACCGGCGGCAAAGGTAGCCATGTTGTCGACGATGAGCATGGTCAGGATCGGCTCGACGGTAGCGCCAGAGATGGTGGACTGGTGAATACCGACGCAGAACAGCAGGTTAGCAAGGGTGTAGATGAGGATAACAGCCCACGGACCGGCGTTCATGATGCTCTTGAGCGGGTTGGAGATGCACGTGGAGATGATGGCGCACAGATCGGTGCCGGCGCACACGGCAAGCAGGGCTGCGGCAAGAGCGAAGATCGCGAGGTTGAGCAGCATCGGGATCATGACGTTGAAGGAGTTGGAGACCGCGGGAGGCACGCCCTCGCCCAGCTTAACCTTGAGCTTCTCGACGCCAGAAATCTTGATGAAAAGCGAGACGGAAAGCAGGGCGATGATAATGGCCGAGAACAGACCATTAGTGCCAGTGTTGGCAGTCGAAAGGGCGCCCGTGACCTCGGCGGAGGTGATCTTGTCGGTGAGCAGCGGGCTCGTGGCGGCAAGCGTGGCGGTGATCTGCTGCGGCATCATGATGACGAAAGCAGAGATAGCGACGACCACGCAAGCGAGCGGGTTATCGAAACGCTTGTTCTTAGCGAGGCTGTAGCCAATCAATCCGGCCAAGATAATTGCAGAGACGTTGAGGGTGCCCAGCGTAATTGCCGAACCCCACGTCTGAAGATTGGCAAGACCCGCCGCATCGAGCGGGAACAGAGGGAACACGACGTTGTTAATAAGAACCGCGATACCCGCAAGGATATAGAGCGGCGTGATGGTCGCGAAGGCGTCACGCAGGGAACGCAGGTGAACCTGGTTTCCCACCTTCGCAGAGACCTCGGCAAACTTGTCGAGGAAGCTCTTTCCGTTGTCACTGGCCATGATTGCTCCTAACTTTCAAATCCGGCCTTTTCCTATGCGCACGGTGGTCTGTCGCCCTCTGCCACCAGATGTGCCATGTGTTGCGCGCAGCGGCGCGCGGTCTGGGCGTTCGCCCGTTCGCTAATCAACCACGTGAGTCGTGGCGACCTGCTTGAGCCAAGCTGCCGACTTCTTAAGGCGGCGCTTGTAGCCGTCCATAAGGTCGACCTCGACAAAACCGTAACGGTTCTTAAAGGCATTCGCCCAAGACCAGTTATCGATGACGGCCCAATAATGGTATCCACGACACTTGGCGCCCTCGGCAATTGCCTTGGCAACCCACTCCAGGTGCTGGCGTACAAAGTCGACGCGGTAGTCATCCTGGATGGTTCCTTCGGCGTCTCGGTTCTTGTATTCGTCCATGATGCCGATGCCGTTCTCGGAAACGAACCACTCAAGATCGGGGTAGTTCTTAGCGCAGTCCATGCCAAAGTCGTAGAGGCCCTGCGGGTAGATCTCCCAGCCGCGGCTCTCGTTCATAACGGCGTCGGGCCACACGTACTCGTCGGCAAAGTGCGGCAGACCGTACTGGTCGATCTTGCTCGCCGGCGCCTGAACGCGCGTGGGGTGGTAGTAGTTGCAACCGAGCCAGTCGACAACACCCTGCTTAAGAATCTCTTGGTCGCCGGCACGGAACGGAAGCTTAACGCCGCCCTCGGCCAGGCTGTCGAGCACGTCGGCGGGAAGCTCGCCCTTGGTAATGAGGTCGAGCCACCAGCGGTTGTTGATGCCGCTGGTCATACGCACGGCCTCGAGGTCCGCCTCGCTGGGGTTCTCCTTGGTGTAGACCGGGGTAAAGCAGTTGATCATGCCGATCTTGGCATCGCTGCGAACGGCGCCCTCGTCATAGGCGCGACGGTAGTTGGCCACGGCCAGCGCATGTGCCAGCGAGATGTGATACTGCACGGTGCGAGCGCGGCTAAAGTCGTGGAGCTGCGGGAACCACACGCCCTCCTGATAGCGCTGCTCGGGCTCGACGATGGGCTCGTTAAAGGTGAACCAGTACTTGATCTCCTGGCCAAACTCGTGGAAGGCGACGTCGGCGTAATGTGCGTAAGCCTCGACAACCTCACGGCTCTCCCAGCCGCCACGGTTAAAAAGGTAGGTGGGCATGTCAAAGTGGTACAAGTTGACAAACGGCTCCAGGCCGGCTTCGCGAGAGGCGCGGAACAACTCGTGATACCACGCGGCGCCCTCCTCATTAAGGTTGCCGTCGGCATCGAGCAGACGGCTCCACTGGATGGAAGTGCGATAGGTATCCAGGCCCAAGTCCTTCAAAATGCGAAGGTCTTCCTGGTACTTGGCCATAAAGTCATTGCCGGCGTAAGAGCCAACGCAGTTGTAGAACGAGCCCAGATCCTGGATGGACCAGGTGTCCCACAGGTTCTCGAGCTTGCCGCCCTGGTTCCACTGACCCTCAGTCTGCGGGCCGGACATAGCAGCGCCAAAGAAGAAGTCGTTGGGCAGCTGATACTGTGCCATCAAAGTCCTCGCTTTCGTGTTCTAGAGCTTCCGGTTGGAGACGGGTTTGCTTTGGCAGGTTATCCGGCGCGGGCGCGCACCGGTCATACCGATATCCAACCCGCCAAAACAAAACCGTCCCCAAACGGTCGATCCTGTTCTGCGGAAAGATTCCGTTCGTTGCTTAAACTATAGCGCTCTAATTCTAAAAGTAAAGCGTCTTTTTCTTTTTTCTTTCTCGAGCTTCTTAGATAAAGGTTATATGGGTGCCTTGTTAAGGGTTATACTTACTTGCGTATTGATATATGTCGGAAAGGAGGTTCAATGATTCCCAAATACGAGGCGATAGCTGCAGATATTCGTCGAAGCATCGAGGATGGCACTCTTAAACCGGGCGACAAGCTTCCCACCGTCGTTGAGTTCTGCGAGCTCTATAGCGTTTCCAAAATCACCGTCAAACGAGCTATCGAGCAAATCACCGAGGAAGGTCTTATTACCAGCCGACGCGGATCGGGTACCTACGTTAAGGACACGGCGGGACTTCCCGGTCAGGCGTTTTTCCAGGGCAAAAACGACCGTGCCCAGGGCTTTTCGTATGAGCACCGCGGGGAGAAGGTGACCTCGGTGGTCTACGATTTCTCGATTGTTAATCCACCAGCGGACATCGCAGCCCAGCTGGGAATTGCCGAGGATGACTTTGCCTATCACATCGTGCGCGTGCGTCAGGCCGATGGGAAGCCCATCGTTATCGAGTACACCTACATGCCCCTCGAGCTGATTCCAGGCCTTAAAAAGAAGGACCTGTACGGATCGGTCTACCACTTCATCCGCGAGCAATGTGGGCTGAAGATTTCGAGCTTCCACCGTACCATTCGCGCCGTGGCAGCAACCGAGGAAGAAGCCGAGCGCTTGGACACCAAGCCTGGCTCTCCCCTGCTCGAGCTCACCCAGATTGGCTTTTTGGACAGCGGCACCGCCTTTGAGTATTCGGTCTCGCGCAACGTTGGCGACCGCTTTGAGTTGCACAACGTAACGTTGGCATAGGTTTTTGTAGTCATCCGGGCGCTCGCTTTGAGCTGTTTTGTGCAGCGCCCGCGCAACACAATGGGGGTATGAACATGTCCGATTTGATTAAGCTGACGCCGATCTTCCACGAGAAGATCTGGGGCGGTCGCCAGCTCGGAACCGTATTTGGCTACGACATTCCCGATGGCCCCATCGGTGAGTGCTGGGCCATCTCGGCCCACCCCAACGGCGACTGCCAGATTGCGGAGGGCCCGTATGCCGGCCACACGCTGTCGTGGCTGTGGGCCGAGCATCGCGAGCTCTTTGGCAACTGCGAGGGCAAGGAGTTCCCGCTGCTCATTAAGATTCTGGACGCCAAGGACGACCTTTCGATCCAGATTCATCCCAACGACGAGTACGCTGCCGAGCACGAGAACGGTAGCCTGGGCAAAACCGAGTGTTGGTATGTGCTGGACTGCGAGCCCGACGCCACGATCATCGTCGGCCAGCGTGCCAAGGACCGCGCCGAGGCCGCACAAATGATCGAGGAAGGACGTTGGGACGACATGCTCAACGTGTTGCCGATTCACAAGGGCGACTTTTTCCAGATTGATTCCGGTACCGTGCACGCCATCAAGACCGGCACGCTCATTTTGGAGACGCAGCAGTCGAGCGACGTGACGTATCGTCTGTACGACTACGACCGTCCCGGCACCGACGGCAACCTGCGCCCGCTGCACATTGAGCAGAGCCTCGACTGCATCGACTTTGATGCTCAGGCTCCGACCGACGGCACGGTGACCGCGCCCGAGGTGGACGGCGTAACCGAGCTCGAGTCCAACCCCTGCTACACCGTCGATCGCGTGCGCGTCGACGGCAGCAAAACCATCGACCAGCGCTGGCCCTTCATGTGCCTGTCGGTCATCGACGGCGAAGGCACCGTCTGCGGCGACCCCGTCCACAAGGGAAGCCACCTGCTAGCTCCGAGCACCGTGGACCAGATCGAACTCGAAGGCAAGATGGAACTGATCGTCTCGCACCTCTAGGTCGCACCAACAACCCAAACGCAACAAGGGGCTCCCCCGTTCTTTAACGGGGGAGCCCCTACTCATATCTATTAATCTATCAGCCCACCCGGCTCTCCAGATCAAAAAGCGAACGAGCAGAGCGACGTTCGCAAGCAACGTTATCTAAGGACCTGGGCGGGCGTATAGGGCAACATCGATCGCGAGTTCCGCACGCAAAGGAGAGCACTTAATGTGCTCTCCGTCTTGCGCAGGACTGTCCGAGCAGGCGATGTTGCCCTATACGCCCGCCCAGGTCCGCCGGAATCACGACAGCTTGACGATCGGCGCAAAGCCCTTCATCAGCTTTTTGGTCTGGCCGGTCTTTTCGAACTGGACCTCGATCATGTCTCCGGCGACCGAGATCACGGTACCCGTGCCAAAGGTCTTATGGCTCACGGTATCGCCCGCGGCAAAGTCCTGCGATGCGCTGGCGCGATCGACCTTGCGCTCCACCGTCGGGGACACCTTGGACGACGGCTTTTTGGCTCGCGGCGCGCCCGAGCCAAAGGTCGAGGCAACACGGCCGGCGTCGGGCGAGACCCCACGATGGCGCTCGGTCCCGTAGCTGCTGCCGCCACAGAAATCGTCAAAGCTCGATCCACCGCGCGAACCGGAACCGCCGGTCGAGCGCGTATGCGAGCCAAACACCTTGCCGCCATACATATCCGAACCCATGCCCGAGCCAAAGGTGCCGTGACGGTCGCCGCGCTTCTCCCAGCCCGTGCCTTCAAAACCGGCAGAACCGATACCGCTAAACTCGATATCCTCAAACGGAATCTCATTGAGAAAGCGCGAGCGTGGGTTGGCAGAGGTCGAGCCGTAGGTGCGACGCGTGGCCGCATAGGTCAGGAACAGGCGCTTGCGGGCGCGCGTGATGGCAACGTAGGCCAGGCGACGCTCCTCCTCGAGCTTGCCCGGGTCATCGCTGCCGCCAAAGTCGTGCACGTGCGGGAAGATGCCCTCCTCCATGCCGGCCACGAACACCGCAGGGAACTCCAGGCCCTTGGCGGAGTGGATGGTCATCATGGTGATGGCATGCGTCTCGCCGGCCAGGGAATCCAAGTCGGAGCGCAGGGCCAGCCACTCCATGAGTGCCGGCAGCGCCTTACAGGTGAGCGGACCGTAGGTGCGCTCAATCTCGTCGGCATGCACGGCACCCGCCGGCATCTCCGTCGGCGCGGCATACGCGTTGCCCGCGATGGCAGCAGCCAGGGCATCCTGCGGAGACAGCGCCGGAGCAGCCAGGCTATCGAGCGGATTGGAGCCCGCGGCATCGCGCGCGCCGACGAGTGCCTCAAACGAGGATGCCGGGGCAGATGGCCCCGGTTCGGGCGCAGGCGCGCTCACCACGACGGGCTCGGGCTCGGCGCCGGCAGGCACGTCGGCAACACCGGCTGCGCGCAGCTCTTCCAAGCTCTCGAGCGTACCCTCGATGTCCTCGTGCGTCTCCTCAAATTCGGCAGCTACGCCCAGGAATTCCTGGATGTTCTCGGCGCGGCTCTCGGACTCCATGGTGCCCTCGGCGCGAAACGCCTGCAGCAAGCCCGTCTTATCGACGATCATCTCGACAACGTCCTTGAGCTCGCCGTCCATGCGGCGACCCTCGCGCACCAGCGACACAAAGCTCGACAGGCCGTTGCGCACCTTGGCGCTAAACATGCCGGTTTCGGCACACGCGATCTCGCAAGCCTGGAAGAACGAGCAGCGGTTGTCGCGCGCCAGCTGCTCGATCTTTTGGATCGAGGTGGAACCGATGCCGCGGCGAGGTGTGTTGATGACGCGCTTGACGCTCATCTCGTCGGCCGGGTTCACGATCATCTTAAGGTAGGCCATGACGTCGCGGATCTCGGCACGGTCGAAGAATCGCGTGCCGCCCACGATCTTGTAGGGCACGCCCGCGCGCAGGAACATATCTTCGAGGATACGCGACTGGGCGTTGGTGCGATAGAACACGGCGATGTCGTCGTAGCTCGTGCCTTTGGCATGCAGTTTCTCGATCTCGCCGGCAATCCAGCGACCCTCGTCGCGCTCATCGCTTGCCTGGAAGGCCTGGATCTTCTCGCCATCGCCCTCGGCCGTAAACAGGCGCTTGTCCTTGCGCTGCGAGTTGTGGCGCACCACGGCGTTGGCGGCGCTCAGGATGTGACCCGTAGAGCGATAGTTCTGCTCCAGCTTGACGGTCTTGCAGTTTTTAAAGTCCTTCTCAAAGTCCAGGATGTTGGTGATGTCGGCGCCACGCCAGCTGTAAATGGACTGGTCATCGTCGCCCACGACCATGAGGTTTTGGTACTTGGCGGCCAGCAGGTTGGCGATTTCGTACTGGACGTGGTTGGTGTCCTGATACTCGTCGACGCTAATGTAGCGGAAGCGCTCTTGGTACTTATCGAGCACCTCGGGACGGGTGCGCAGCAGCTCGAGCGCGCGCACGAGCAGGTCGTCAAAGTCCATCGCATTGGCGGCGCGCAGGCGGCGCTCCAGCTCTAGGTAGACCTGCGCGGCCTTTTTGTCGTTGGGGCTATCGGCACTCTTGAGCATGTCCTCGGGGCCGATCATGGCGTTTTTGGCCGAGCTAATCTTGCTGCGGATCATGTTGATGGGGAACTGCTTTTGCTCGATGCCGAGCGCCTGCATAATGTCGCGCACCATGCGCTTTGAGTCATCGTCATCGTAGATGGTGAACTGGCCGGTGTAGCCCAACAGGTCGGCGTCCTCGCGCAGCATGCGCACGCACATAGCATGGAAGGTGCACACCCACATGCCACGGGTGCCGCTGGGAATGAGTGCCGCCAGACGCTCGCGCATCTCTGCCGCGGCCTTGTTGGTAAACGTAATGGCAAGAACCTGCCAAGGCTTAACACCCAGGTCGCCGAGCATATGTGCGATGCGGAAGGTCAAGACGCGGGTCTTGCCCGAGCCGGCGCCGGCGAGCACCAGCAACGGGCCCTCGGTGGACAGGACCGCCTCGCGCTGGGCGGGATTAAGGCTGTCGATGTCGACGAGCGGTTTGGCGGGCTTGGGCGCCGGCGCGGGAGCGTCGTAGATGTCGAGCGGAACGAGCTCGGGCTCCGGCGCAGCAGGGGCGGTGTATGCATCGAGCGGCACGGGTTCCGGCGCGGGCGGTACGGGTACCGCGGCGTTCTTTTCCCAGGGCAGGGGCTGGGTCATGGGCGACTCCTCATCTGACGGACGGCGCGCCTGCGGGCAGCGCCATAGTTTGAGCCGTACCAGTATACCGAGCCGCGCGGACACCGACGCAAATCACACCACGACTCCGTGCGCCACCGTCAGGCCCGCCCCAGCGAATTTGGTGCATTGGGGTCAGGTTGCTTTGCACCAATCTATTGACAATCACGAAACCGCCGATGTCATGACAGCAGCAGCGAGCGGCGGCCAGAGCGAACAAATTGGCATGAAAAGGGGGCGGCATAGACCTTTTGGTCATGCCACCCCCTTTGAATGACAAGTTGTCGCTCTGGTCGCCGCGCAGCGTCAACCAAGTTACAGGCCGAGCATAGGCTCCAGGACAAAGAAGTACGCGAGCACCACGATGCCCAGGATGATGCGGTAGACGCCGAAGCACTTGAAGTCGTGACGGCGCACGAAGCCCATAAGCCACTTGATGGCAATGAGCGACACCACAAAGGCGACGACGCAGCCCACGCCCAGGATGGCGATTTCGTTGGTGCCGAACGTGCCGCCCTTAATAAAGTACTTGACCAGCTTGAGCGCACTCGCACCAAACATGACGGGAATGGCTAGGAAGAACGTGAACTTAGACGCCACCGAGCGCGTGCAGCCCAGTAGCAGGCCGCCGATGATGGTGGAGCCGGAGCGCGATGTGCCCGGAATCAGCGAAAGCACCTGGAAGCAACCGATACCCAGCGCGGTCTTCCAGCTCAGATCCTCGAGCGTAGTGATGGAGCCAAAGTCAAGGTTATCGTCATCATCTGAAGCGGCAGCCGCAGCGGGCGCGGCAAAATGCGCGCCGGCGGGGCGTCCGCCCACCACCACGGCACGCGAACCAAACGAACCGGCAAGAGCAGCCTGGTCGCGCTTGTTCGCGCGCCAGTTCTCGATCACGATAAACAGCACGCCGTACACAATGAGCGCCAGCGCCACGACGGGAGCATTGTAGAAATGCTCCTCCATCCAGTCGTTGAGCGGCAGACCGATCGCCGCGGCGGGAATGCAGCCGAGCACAATCTTGCCCCATAGCACCCAGGTGTCGCGACGGCCCTCCTTGCCCTTGCTGGGAGAAAACGGATTGAGGTCGTAGAAGAACAAAACGCAGACGGCCAAAATGGCGCCAAGCTGAATCACGACCAGGAACATATTCCAGAACGTCTCGCTCACGTTCATCTTGACGAACTCGTCCACCAAGATCATGTGACCGGTCGACGAAACAGGCAGCCATTCGGTGATGCCCTCGACCAGGCCCATGAAGGCAGATTTTAAAAGCTCGATGATATCCAAAGGGACCCCCTCGTTAGACACCCGCCGATATTGTTCTGCGGACGGTGCGGGCGATGTCCCATTATCAACCGTTGGCGGCGCGCCTGCGCCTACCCTTACCAAAAAACTCGCCCGTTCACAGAATTGCGAGCGGTCAAACCCAAATCCTTGGGTATAACTGCAACAAGATAAAGTGTCCGGCGGCCAACGCGCCCGCGCCCGCCCGATGCACGAGCCCCGCGCCCGTGCGATAGACCAAGGAGGAAACCATGAACGAGGGCTACACCAAGGTATTTGTTTCACTCGACGGTACTGAACAGCAGGATTTTGTGCTCGCACGCGCCATCAAGGTCGCCGCGAACAACGGCGCCAAGCTAATCATCGGCCACGTTATCGATTCCACGGCGCTCGAGAGCGCCGGTTCCTATCCGGTCGATCTGGTCAACGGCCTAGAGGAGGCATTTAAGAACTCCATCGCCAAGCAGCTCGAAGAGGCCAAGGCCAATCCCGACATTCCCGAGGTCGAAGTCATGATTCGCGCCGGCCGCATTCGCGAGACGCTCAAAGACGAGATGCTCGACGTGGTCAAGCCCGACCTGGTGCTCTGCGGCGCCCGCGGCCTGTCCTCGATCAAGTATGCGCTGCTGGGTTCGATTTCGACGTTCCTGCTGCGCAATACGGACTGCGACATTTTGGTCGTGAAGTAGCGTTGCTCCCACCGGCCGCGGGGCCTGCGGGGTTTCCACGGGCACGTCCTCGCCGCGTTGCGGCTGCGGGATGTGCCCTTAGGAAACCCCTCCCGGCCCCGCGGCCTTCGCAGCCTTACTTCAGCGAGTTGGCTGATAAAAGATAGCGTGCCGCCCCGTTTGGGGTGGCACGTTTTGTTTGGGGTGGCACGTTTTGTTTGGGCTGCACGTTTTTGTTTGGGTGGGCGTCTGCCGCGTGCGTTACTCGAAATATTGAAACTTATTCGTTGAAAACGCGAATGTTACGACGAAGCCTTCGCCGAGCTCGGATGCCGCGGTGACGTCGATGCCCATCTTGGAGCACAGGCGTGCCACCAGAT
>JAHYYO010000001.1:23743-123418 GCA_019424925.1 Collinsella sp. | reverse complement strand
CCAGCTCCCCTGCCACCGTCAGCACGCGGGCGATATGCTCGTAGACGTTAAACGCGTGATAGACGCTGCGCTGATCAAACCCGCGACCCGCTGCCAACTCGGGCACGGCGGCGCAAACAAGCTCGGGATAGCGAAGCATCGCGTCTCCCCCGTGGCCGGTCGAAAGGATACCCTCAAGCTCAATACCCACGCGCTCACGCGCCACGGCATCGAGCAGCGGCGCGCACTCGGCAAGGGCACGCTTGGTCTCGGGCTCAATCACAAAGTCCAGGCGGCAGGCAAAACGCACCGCACGCAGCATGCGCAGGGCATCCTCGTTAAAGCGGCGATTGGGATCGCCGACGGCACGGATCAGCTTTCGCTCCAGATCACCCTGGCCGTCGTAGCGGTCGACAAGCCCGCGCTCGGGATGCCAGGCCATGGCGTTGACAGTAAAGTCGCGGCGCGCCAGATCGTCCTCAAGCGACGCCGCACGCTCGACACTCTGAGGATGACGCCCATCGGTATAGAAGCCATCCAGACGGTACGTGGTGACCTCGATACGCTCGCCATCGGAAATAGCCGTGATTCCGCCAAATTTAATGCCCGACTCCACAACCGCGATGCCGGCGGCCTCGAGCGCCGATTTAGACTCCTGCCACAGGCCGCTACAGCACATATCAACATCGTGGCTGGGGCACCCCATCAGGGCGTCGCGCACCCAACCGCCCACGTACCAAGCCTCAAGACCAGCCGCCTCAAGCGCGCGCAGGACGCACAGGGACGCATCGGACGGTTTAGTACCGTTGAGCGAAACATTGCACATGCCTATGGCCTCCTGCACTTGTGAGCGTAAATCGATGGTTCTCAAGAAGTCTAACAAGAAACGAGAAAGCGCGCACACGCAATCGCGTCGTCGATTAGATAAATCGAGACAGCAGACGCCACATACGTTCAGCGCGCAAAAAACACCCGCCTTGGTAATCCAAAGCGGGTGTTCGGCAACGACGTATCGATGCTGCTAGCAGACCTGGCGAACCTCAATGTGCTTCTTATATTCGTCCACCTTGGCAAAATCGCCCAGACCGGGGCACTCGACCACGTTGGCGCCGGTGGCCATCGAAAGGCGCAGGGCGTCCTCGACGCGCTCGGGGGCGTCGTGCCACACGGACAAGAAGGCAGCGAGCGAGGAATCGCCGGCGCACACCGTCGACAGCAGCTTGACGTCGAAGGTGCGATTGGCAAACCAAATGTGCTCGCCGTTGGAGAAGTAAGCACCGGCGCCACCAAGGGTCAGCAGCACGTTCTTGGCGCCCTTGGCGTGCAGCTCGGCCATCGCGCCCTTGACGGACTCGTCGTCGCCACCGCTCACCTTAATGCCAAAGATGTCGAGCAGTTCGTCGTCATTGGGCTTGATCAGCAGCGGCTCCATGGCAATGAGGTCTGCCAGCTGATGGCTCGAGATGTCGAGGACGAACTCGGCCCCCTTGGCCTTGACGCGGCGCAGGACCTCGGCCAGGAAGCCCTCGGAAGTGTTGGGAGGCAGCGAGCCGCTGATGACCAGGCAGGTCATGTCATCAAGCGAATCGATAAGCTCAAACATCTCCTGCTCGTTGGCATCGTTGATGGCGGCACCGGCGTTGACCATGTTGTACTCGGTGTCGGGGCCGGCATTGAGGAACACGTTGACGCGCGTGATGCCGTCGGTCCACACGGGCTTGACGGGCACGCCCAGGGCCTCGGCGCCCTTGACAATAAACTCGCCCGAGAAGCCGGCGAAAAAGCCCAAGATCGTGGTGTCGACACCGTAGTGGTCAAGCGTAAACGAGACGTTGAGGCCCTTGCCGTTGGGCGTGTAGACGGCGTTACGGGTGCGGGTGACGGTGTTGGCGGAAAGACCGTCGCAGGCGATGTTGTAGTCAATAGCGGGATTTGCAGTGAGCGTGTAAATCATGAATGTTCCTTTCACGAAGCAACGTGTTAATGAAAGTATATTCCACACATCGGTAAAAGGCTAGGACAACTCGGCGAACGGTGTGGAAGCGATGAAGAACGGAAGGACACCTCTCCCCCATGGCCGAACAAAAAAGGCGCCCTGGCCGAAACCGGGGCGCCGCATGCGCACGAATATGTCGCGTTTCGATTACTGACGATCGAGCTTGCGGACAGCAACGCGCTTGCTGTACTCGTCGACGTGACCGAAGTCGCCGATGCCGACGGACTCGGCAACGTTGGCGCCGGTGGCCATAGCGAGCTTCATGGCCTCCTCGACGTTGTCGCGATCCCTGTACCACTTGTGCAGGAACGCAGCGAGGGTGCAGTCGCCGGCGCACACGGAAGAAACCAGCTTGATGTTGAACTCACGCTTGGCGTACCAGATGTCCTCGCCGTTGGAGAAGTAAGCGTCGCCGCGGCTACCACGGGTGAGCAGCACGTTCTGAACGCCAGCGTCGTGAGCCATCTTCATGGCAACGCGAACCTCGTCGTCGGTGTCGACCGGCACGCCGAAGATGGCCTTCATCTCGTGATGGTTCGGCTTGATGAGCAGCGGCTTCTTGTGAGCGAGCTCCTTGAGCTTGTCGGAGGACAGGTCCAGGACGACGTCGGCGCCACGAGCCTGAGCGTGCTCCATGACCTGAGCCAGGAAGTCGGGCGTGGCTTTGGGAGGCACGGAGCCGGAGACGATCAGGCACTCAAGATCGCCAGCGGTGTCCAGGATGTTGTAGAGCTCCTCCTGGTGCTGCGGCGTGATCGGAGCACCAGGGTTGAGGATGCCGTACTCGTGCTGGCCATCGTTGACGTAGGTGTTGATGCGCGTGATACCGTCGGTCCAGACCGGGCGGCACAAGCAGCCCAGGTTCATGACCTCCTCGACGATAAACTTGCCCGTAAAGCCAGCGAAGAAGCCGAGCGCGACGGTGTCGACGCCCATCTTCTTAAAGGCGAAGGACACGTCGAGGCCCTTGCCGTTAGCCGTGTAGCTGGCCGAACCGGTGCGGACGTTCTCGTCGGGCTCGAGCGGAGAGCTCGAAACCGTCATGTCGACAGCCGGGTTAGCGGTTAGCGTGTAGAACATTTACAGTACCCCCTGTATATGTGAGGGCCGCGTGGCCGGCCCATTCCAACCACGCGGTTACCTCTGATACCAAATTAGCGAGCTGCGGACTCGAGCAGTGCCTTGACCTCGGCGGCGGTGTTGCAGGCGAGCGCCTTCTCGGCGAGCTCGTCGCACTCGGCCTTGGTCCACTGGCTGATGGTCTTGCGGGCGCGTAGGATCGACGGAGCGCTCATCGAGAACTCCTCCAGGCCCCAGCTGATCAGCAGCGGCTCGAGCAGCGGATCGGCAGCGGCCTCGCCGCACATACCGACCATGATGCCGGCCTTAACGCCGCTCTCGATGATGTTCTTGAGCGAGCGGAGCACGGCGGGATAGTACACCTGGTACAGGTTAGAGATGGTGTCGTTGCCACGGTCGGCGCACATGGTGTAGCCGATCAGGTCGTTGGTGCCGATAGAGAAGAAGTCGGCGACCTCGGCCAGACGGTCTGCGAGCAGCGAAGCGGCGGGCGTCTCGACCATAATGCCGACCTCGATGTTCTCGTTGAACTTGCGACCCTCTTCGGTCAGCTCGGCCTTGCACTGCTCGACGAGCTCCTTGACAGCCAAGACCTCCTCGACGCAGGTGACAAGCGGGATCATGATCTTGACGTCACCGAAGGCGCTAGCGCGCAGCAGAGCGCGGAGCTGTACCTTGTACTGGTCGGGATTGGCCAGGCAGTAACGCACGGCGCGGAAGCCCATGAAGGGGTTATCTTCCTTGACCATGTGCAGATACGGAATCTCCTTGTCGCCGCCCACATCGAGCGTGCGGATGATGACCGGAGCACCCTTGAGCGCGCTGGCGACCTTACGGTAGGCGTTGAACTGCTCCTCCTCGGAAGGAAGCTCAGCAGAGTCCATGAACAGGAACTCGGAGCGGAACAGACCGATGGCCTCGGCGTCGTGATCGAGCGCGTTGGGCACGTCATCGGGGTTACCGATGTTGCAAGCGATGATCTTCTTGATGCCGTCGGCAGTCACGGACGGCTTGCCACGGAAGGCCTCGAGGGCTGCCTTCTCGGCAGCGAAGGCCTCGGCCTTGGCGGTGTAGGCAGCGAGCGTCTCCTCGTCGGGATCGGCCTCGACGATGCCCTTGCCACCGTCGACGACAACGGTCATACCGTTGCGCAGTGCGGTGCAGCTGTTGGAAACCGAAAGGACAGCCGGGATCTCGAGGGCGCGCGCAATAATCGCGGAGTGCGACGTGCGGCCACCGGTCTCGGTGACAATACCGGCAACGTGGGCCTTATCGATCGTGGCGGTCATGGACGGCGTGAGGTCGTGCACGACAACGACGGTGTTCTCGGGCAGGACGGAGAGGTCGACGACCTCCTTGCCCAGCAGCTCGGCCAGAATACCGGTGCGGATGTCGGCGATGTCGGCGGCGCGCAGACGGAACATCTCGTCGTCCATGGACAGGAACATGTTCTCGAACATGGTCGAGGTGTCCATGAGCGCCTGCTCAGCGCAGGTGCCACCGTCAATGGCGGCGTTGATGGCGTCGGTCATGCCCGGGTCCTGAGCCAGGACAATGTGTCCGCTCATGATCTCGGCCTCGGCCTCGCCCACCGTCTCCTTCATGTGGTCGGCCTGAGCCTGGGTCTTCTCGCAAAAGACCGAAAGAGCGGACTGATAGCGCTCTTTCTCTGCTGCCGAATCAGCAACCTCGTGCGGCTCAAACGTCAAGTCGGGATCGACGGCGACCATGACGGTGCCGATACCGATGCCCTCGGAAGCGTTGACTCCCTGATACATTCCCATTCCTCTCTCCGTGTCATGTGATAAAGCGTTTTGCCATATCCATGACAAAAGAGCGCAGCTACCTTACAACAGGTCACTGCGCCCCCAAATATGAACTTAGTTGTTCAACATGCGACCCGTTTGAGTTCTACTCGCCAAGACCGCTCTTGATGAGCTCGATGGCAGCAGCCAGAGCCTCGGCCTCGTCAGCGCCGTCGCACTTGACCTCGACCTCGGTACCGCAGGGGATACCAGCAGCCATGAGGGCCATCGGGGACTTGCCGTTGACCTCCTTCTCGGGGGTGACGACCGTCACGTCACAGGCATACTTGCCCATGGTGGAGGCGAACAGACCAGCCGGACGCATGTGCAGACCCTGAGGATTAACGAGGGTAGCCTTCTCAGAAACCATAATTGACTCCTTTTTGTGTTTAACCCCTGTCATGCATGTGGCAGGAGTCAGATTCACGACGTTGTTTATATTAACTCACATCAAACGGTTTTTCATTGTGTTTCAGACGAATTATTGGACAGATGTGTTTGTCGTCCGCTTGCTCGCCGGGCGGGGCGATTAAGTTTGCTGCTCTACAGTCCTGCGCAAGACGGAAAGCACATTAAGTGCTTTCCTTTGCGTGCGGAACTCGCGACAAACTTAATCGCCCCGCCCGGCGAGCAAGCTGCGGAAACTCGGTCGGTCCAGAGCAATGTCGGCTGAAAGGAATTCTGGCTGAATATTTGTCCGCACGGACGGTCCGATAGACAGGCCGCGCTATCCCCTTCTTCTAAGTTGCGGTGAATTATGGACTGATTTTGGGGTTGAAACGTTTAAACAGTCCTTATTTCACCGCAACTTAGAAGAAGGGGCATGAAAAAGGCGGAGACCCTGGAGAGGGGCTCCGCCTTTGTTACAGGGGGCGATGTAATTCGCGAACTGTGGGATTAGATCAGGCGGGCGTTGATCGTCTTGGCGATCTCGGCGGCGTCGGTGGAACCCTTGACGGTGGCACGGAAGTCCTCGTCCATGAGCGCCTCGGCGACCTTGGACAGGATCTTGAGGTGCGTGGTGCCAGCCTGGGCACCAGGGATGAGCAGGGCGATAGCCACGTTGACGGGAGCGCCGTCCATGGTGTCCCAACCGGTCACGCCGGATTCGTCCTTGACGACGATGACGGCAGCCTCGGTAATGGCGTCGGACTTGGCATGCGGAATGGCGAAGCCCTCCATCATGCCCGTGGTGCCCTCGGCCTCGCGGGCCAGGAAGGCGTTCATCACGGCGTCGGCGTCGCTGGCGATACCGGCCTTGACAGCCTGGTTGGAAACGAAGCTCAGAGCCTCGTCGCGAGAAGCGAAGTCCTCGGCGACAAAGACATTCTCGACCTTCACGAAGTCGGCAGCATCGGCCTTAGGGGCCTCAACGGCAGCAGCCTTGGAAGCCTCAACCGGCTTGGCTACAGGAGCGGCCTTCTGATTCTTCTCGAAGTCGTACTTCTTGAAGGCCACGAACAGGATGCCACCGATCACAGCGCCGATGAGGATCGCGAGGACCCACAGCGGACCGTTCTCGACAACGGGCAGGACCAGGAAGCCACCGTGAGGCGCCGGATCGTGAACGTTGAACATGATGGTCAGGATCGAGGCGATGGAGGAACCGAGCATCATGATGGGCATGACGGGCCAGATGTTCTTGGTCATGAACGGAATGGCGCCCTCGGTGATGTGGGTGCAACCAAGAATGAGGTTGACGATACCGGCGTCATGATCCTCCTGGCTGAAGTACTTCTTGCCAACGACGACGGCGAAGGTGGTGATCAGCGGCGGAACGATGCAGGCGGCGGAGACGGCAGCCATGAAGTTGGTGCCGAAGTTGTAGGTATCGGTGCCAACGCCGGCAGCCAAGGCCTCGGTGAGCATAGCGGTACCGGTGACGTAAGCAGCCTTGTTGACCGGGCCGCCCATGTCAACGGCGCACATGCAGCCGATGGCAAGGCCCAGGACAATGGCGCCAGAGGCGGACAGACCCTTGAGGAAGTCCATCATGGCGGTGTTGATGGCAGCCATGGGGCCGGAGATGCCGAGCATGACCAGGCCGACGATGGCGGTCGAGAACAGCGGGTACAGGAAGATAGCCTTGAGGCCGTCCAGATTCTTGGGCAGCTTGGAGAAGACCTTCTCGAGCAGCAGGATGACATAGCCAGCGAGGAAGCCGCCGACGATGCCGCCCAGGAAGCCGAAGCCCACGCCGGCGCCACCGGCGTCGATCATGCCGGTCTCGGCGTTAACGGGCAGGCCCTGGATGGCGATCATACCGGCAACGAAGCCGGGGACGAGCGCCGGGCGCTTGCCGATGGACTCGGCGATATAGGCGGAAAGCACGGGAACCATGAGGTTCATGGCGATACCGCCGATGATCTTAAGCATAGCGGCAAAGCTGTTGTAGTCAGACGCCGTCGAATCGAAGGACGTGATGCCCCACAGGAACGAAACGGCGGTCAGGACACCACCGGCGACGACGAAGACCAGCATGTGGCTGACGCCGTTCATGAGGTGCTTGTAGATGATGTGGCCGATAGATTCCTTCTCCTCGACCTCATCCTCGACATCGGCAGCAGCCGCAACCGAGTCGTCACCCTTGGCGGCGAGCGCGCGGTCGATCAGCTTACCGGCTGCCTCGACGGACAGGGCCTTGGAAACACCAACGGAAACCATGCGCTTGCCGGCGAAACGCTCCGCCTGGACATCCTTATCGGCTGCGACGACGACGGCCTTGGCACCGGCGATCTCACTCTTGGTGAGCTCGTTCTCGACACCGACCTGGCCATGGGTCTCGACCTTAATGGTCAGACCGCGCTCGGCAGCTGCCTTCTCCAGCGCCTCCTTCGCCATGAAGGTGTGCGCGATACCGGTCGGGCAACCGGTGGCGGCGATGATGTCAAACTTAGCCATGTGTCCCTCCTTTTTAAGTTTTGCGCCCGCAGGCGCTCCCCTACACGCGCGTCCTTGCGCGCTTTTCCACAACTGAAAGATACCAACCTACCGTCCGCGTGAGAAGAGACAAGGAGCAATTCTCCGGTGAAAGGTTCTTTCATAACCGTAAACGGTAGGTGAAAGTTTACCATCAACACTTGAAACGGCAAGGTGTATCTTGTAATTGAAAATCCCCCTATACTATGACAGTACAAAACGAGTCCGATTATCATGCCAACCAGGAGCCATCCATGACCGATAGTAGCAAGAGCGCACTTTCCCTCATTAGTACCCATCAGGGATACAGCGAATCCGAGCAGCGCATTGTCGACTATATATTGGAGCACCAGTCCGAGGCGCCACGCCTCACGGCGGCTCAGCTCTCGCGCGCCGCCGCCACGTCCGAGGCGACCGTTTCGCGCTTCTGCCGCAAGCTTGGCTTTGGCAGCTTCCGCAGCTTTCAGTTTTCGTTGGCGAGGGATTTGGAAAGCCAGCGCAACGAGGGCCTGACTGACGAAGTCTCGCTCGACAATATGGAGCAGAGCCTTAAGAACATCCTGGCTGCCAAGGTGAGCGAGCTTAATGCGACCATCGACGGGATCGACCACGATACGTTGGCGGCTGTTGTGCATGCCCTTAAGCATGCAGGGGTTATTGAGTTTGCGGCTGTGGGAAATACGAACGCGGTCGCGCTCGATGCGACGTTTAAGTTTTCGCAGCTGGGCCTGCGCTGCATGGCGAGCACCATTAGCGAGACATCAATCGGCTTTGCGCTCACGTTGCGCCCGGGTGACGTCATCGTGCTCATCTCAAACTCCGGCAAGTCGCGCCGACTGAATCGCATGGCAAAAGCGGCTCGCGACTGCGGTGCCACCGTAGTCGTCATCAGCAGCGACAGCAAGTCTCCACTCGCGCGCCTGGCAGACTACACTTTTAATACCGTCAACCACGAGGCGCTGCTGACGACGGGTGACTTTGCGTTCTCCAAGATCAGCGCCACGATGATCATCGAAGTTATCTACAACTTCCTGCTGCCCGAGATTGAAGACGCTCGTGAACATATCAGCTACTACGAGGAGCTCATCCAGCCGGACAAGGTCGTTGAGTAAAACGCGTAGTGGGACAAAAATTTCAGTCTATTTTGTCCCACCAACACCGCTGATACGACCTAGCCTCGAACTTCTTCGAGCATCTGCTTTGCGTGGGTCAAGCTTGCCTCGGACTGATCGCCGCTGAGCATGCGGGCGATCTCGGCAGTACGCGCTTCGCCGGTTACCTCGTCCAAATGCGTCTGGGGAACATCGCCCGGCTCCTTGCTGACAACATAATGCTTGTCGGCCATGACGGCGACTTGCGCCAAGTGGGTTACGACAATCACTTGATGCGTAGTGGCAAGATCGGCCAGCACACCAGCAAGAGCACGAGCCGTGGAGCCGCCGACACCGGCATCGACCTCGTCAAATACCAGTGTGTCGACGCCGTCAGCATTACCCAAGACCACCTTGCTCGCCAGCATGACGCGGCTGAGCTCGCCGCCCGAGGCAATGCGGCGCAGGGGACGCGGCGTCAAGCCGACACCGCTGCGATACAAAAGCACGTAGCTTGAAGGACCCGCCGGCGTCCACTCGGCGCGCGGAAGATCACGCGACTCCCAAACGAGCTCGGCGCCGCCCATCTCCAGGCGCGCCATTTGGCGGCCAACCTCGTGACAAAAACGCGGAGCAGCGGTATTACGCGCACGCTTAAGTGCCTTGGCGGCAGCGAACAGCTCGCGCTCGGCGCTCCCGAGTGCCTCACGCGCCTTTTTGATCTGTTCATCGCCATCATCGACCAGGGACAGCAGCTCTTGCGAGCGATCGCGCATGGCAAAAACATCGTCCATGGTGGGACCCCACTGACGCAACAGGCCCTTGAGGTCGGAATACCGCTCACGCATGCGAGCGAGCTCGCGCGGGTCGAAGGCGACGCCATCGCGATAGGCACGAAGCTCGTTCGCGCTATCCTCAAGGGAGATGCAGGCATCCGAAAGCGCATCGGCAATGTCGCCCAGTTTGCGATCGACGGTAGCCATACGGGAAAGCTCTGCCACGGCGCTGTTCACGGCATCGAGCGCTCCACCTTCGGCGGCAAGCGATGCATGGGCATCGTTAGCTGTGGCAACCAGTACCTCGGCATGTTCGGAGCGCGGCAGCAGCTCCTCGAGTTCCTCATACTCACCCGGCTTGGGGTCGACCTCGGCGATGCGCTCGAGGGCGAAACGCGCTTCCTCGACGCGACTCCCCTGCGCGCGTGAGGCTTCCTCCACGCGACGGACCTCCTTGGCAGCCGCACGCGACGCCTTGAAGCAGGCACGGTAACGGTCGAGCGCCTCGAGCGCAGAGCGACCAGCCCAGGCATCGACCATGGCAACATGATGCGCCGGATCGAGCAAGCGCTGGTGCTCGTGCTGACCACAAAGATCCATCATCACGCCGACGCGCTCCGAAAGCTCACGCACGCTGGCGATACGGCCATCAATTTTTACACGACTGCGGCCCTCGGCAGAAAGGCTGCGCTGTACGGTGAACCCCTCCGTGTCGTGCGGGCCATCGAATAGGCGCGCCTCGACGCTCGCCAGCGCCTCTCCCTCGCGCACGGTCGACGAATCTGCGCGCTCGCCCAATATGAGCTTGAGCGCCGAGAGCAGCGCGGTCTTGCCGGCACCGGTCTCGCCGGTCAGGACAGTCAGGCCGGCACTCGGCACCAGCGTCGCCTCACGAATGAGTGCAATGTTAGAAACCTGCAGCTCATCGATCATGACGCACTCCATAGAACACGCGGCTCACCGAGTTATAGAAGCTTTCGGGACCGTAATCCAGCAGCAGTACATCGCCGGGACCACGGCGCACAGCCACGCTCTCAACCGTGCCGTCGCAGGTAATAAACTGTCCGTCGATGGCAATGGCCGGCACACTCGGGCGATCATCGGACATAAAGATCTCGACGACATCACTCGGCGAGGTCAAAAAAGCGCGAGCCTGAATGGTATGCGGGGCGATGGGCACACAGACCATACCCGTGTAATCGGGGCTGACAATGGGACCGCCGGCGGAAAGCGCGTAGCCGGTAGAGCCGGTCGCCGTCGAAACGACGACACCGTCGCCGCGAAGGCGATCGATATGATGGCCGGACACCGTGATGTCAAACTCAACCATATCGGACAGGGGGCCGCGTGTAAGTGCCATATCGTTGAGGGCAAACGTGCGCACGACATCCTTCGTGCCATCGTCGCGCACGGACACGATATCCGCGGCGATGGTGGCGCGGCGGCTCACGTGCAGCTCACCGGACAGAGCATCGCTCACGACCTGCAGAATGTCGCGCTCCTCGGGGCTCGCAGCAGTTAAAAAGCCCAGGTGACCATAGGAAAGACCAAGGATAGGAATCTCGCGATGGTTGAGGATGCGGGCAGCGCGCAGCAACGTACCGTCGCCGCCGAGCGTAATGACCAGATCTGAGCCATCAATATCAGGCGTGCTTTGAATCTTCGATCGCTGGTCGGCAGCCCATGCGACCTCGTAGCCCTGGCGCGAAAGCCAAAGCTCGAGCATCAGGCCGCTCTCGACCGCCTCTTGCTTGTAGTAATTGGGAACCAGAAAGACCTTCATAGCGTTGCAGCTTTCTCGCTCAAAGCCGATACCTGGGATTGCAGCTCATCGTCGGTGCGTTCACCAGGGGCAAACCTTGTGCCGTACAGGAAAAACTCAACGTTGCCCTTAGCGCCATGGATGGGCGACACGCACACGTCAAGCGGGAACAGGCCCTTGGCGGCAAAAAGCTCAATCGCCGCCACGAGCGTATCGCGGCGCACGGCGGGATCGGTCACAATGCCGCCCTCACCCACCAACGCCGCCGGAGCCTCAAACTGCGGCTTTACGAGCGTGCAAAATGCACCCGTAGGCGCCAGGCACGCCAGCACCGCATCGATAATGTTCGCGATGCTGGTAAACGACACGTCGCACACAGCCAAGTCGATAGCGCTCTCATAGCCAAGCTCGGGCAACTGCGTCACGTTGGTGCGCTCATGCAGCGTCACGCGATCGTCCTGACGCAACGACCAATCGAACTGGGCGCGACCCACGTCCACCGAGACAACGGTCGCAGCTCCGCGCTTGAGCAGGCAATCGGTAAAGCCGCCGGTAGAGCAGCCCACATCCAGACAGCTAAGGCCCGTCGGATTGATGCCAAACGCATCAAGCGCGCCTTCGAGCTTAAGACCGCCGCGGCCAACATAGGGAATGCGCCCCTTCACGTGCAGTGGCAGACCCGGGGTCACCTTAAGGCCCGGCGAAGTCAAGCGCTCGCCGCCACTCGAGACCAAGCCGGCCATAAGAGTGCGAAGGGCATCCGCGCGATCGGCGCAGATGCCCTGTGAAATCAGTTCGTCATCAAGACGCACGCGTTTCATGAATGCCATCAACCATTCGTATCCGGAGATGCGGCCTAGCTATCCTGGGATTCGTTTGCCGCATCCTCATCGTATTCCTGTTCGAGCTTATCGGCCTCACGCGGCGTCAGCTCAAACTTGTCGACCATATCGACCGCGCGGGAGCCCAGCTCAATCGCTTCGTCAAACAGATCGAGCGAACGCTCCAAGGACGTATCCTTGGAGCGAACGGTAGCGATGATCTGGTCCAGACGGTCCGAAATCTCGTCAAAGTTGCGGACAGAACCCTCTGGCATGGCTACTCCTCGACGGAGTCGGCCTCGACGGCCTCAGCAGCGTCCACATCCTCGGCAAGTACACCGGCGGTAGCCTGAGCGGCAGCGACCTTGGCGGCAGCCTCAGCAGCCTGGGCCTCCTCGCGAGCGCGATCCTCGGCCAGCAGTTCCTGGTACAGGTCCTCGCCCGGCAACTCCTCGCTGCGCGCGATCTTGCCCAGCACGCCGTTGACGAACGACGCGGACTGGTCGGTGCCATAGGCCTTGGCAAGTTCGACGGCCTCGTTGATCACGATAGCGTCCGAGACCTCTTCGTCGGTAAGGAAGCGCATCTCGTAGACGGCGATACGCAGCAGATTGCGGTCGGCGCCGGGCATGCGCATAAGATCCCAGTTCTTGGCGACGGCGCGCAGGGCACAGTCGATGCGATCGATATGCTCGTAGGCACCGCGGCACAGCTCCAGCGCATAGGGGTCGAGGGGGCCCTTCGAGATCAGGAAATCACCCTCGAGGACGCGCTCGAGCGGGCTGTCCGTGGCCTCGGCCTGAAACAGCAGCTGCAGCGCCTGACTGCGGGCAAGCGTACGCCCGCGATAAACCTTAAGGCTCAAAGGTTACTCCTTGGGGAAAACGAGGCCGTCGATGCAAACGTCAACGCGCTCGACCTCAACGCCCACCTGGGCATCGATGGCGGCGACCACGGCGGCGCGAACGGCCTCGGCGAGTTTCTTGAACGGATAGCCAAAGAACACCACGACACGCACGGTGAGTGCGAGCTTGTCGCCGACAACCTCGGCCTCGACCGCCGGCTCGGAAGCCGGGGCCTTGGACGAGAGCATCATGGAGACAAGGTTGGTGGCAAGGTCCTTGACGCCAACGGAGGCGATGCCCTCGACATCCGACACGGCGCGCGAGACGATGGCGGTCAGAACATCGGGCGAAATGCCGATGCCGTCAATCTTGATTTCCTGGGGCATGAGTCCTCCTAGAAGAGTTGGTTGCTAGACGCGGGAGACGAACTTGCCGTCGCGGGTGTCAACCTTGATGACCTCGCCCTCGTTGAGGTACATGGGGACCTGGATGACAGCGCCGGTGTCGATCGTGGCCGGCTTGGTGGAACCCTGGACGGTGTCGCCCTTAAAGCCCGGGTCGGTCTGGACGATGGTGGTCTCGATGAACATCGGCGGGGTCACGCCCATGAGCTCGTCGTCGGCGAAGAGCAGCTGGCAGATGTCGTTCTCGCGCAGCCACTTGGAGTTCTCGCCCACCATGTCCTCGGGAACGGGAACCTGCTCATAGGACTCGTTGTCCATGAAGATGTAGTCGGTGCCATCGTTGTAGAGGTACTGGAACTCACGGGTGGTGAGCATGACGCTCTCGAACTTGGTACCGGCGTTGCAGGTGTTCTCGACGACGCGGCCGCTCTTGATGTCACGGGTCTTGTAGCGCACAAACGCGCCGCCCTTGCCCGGCTTGACATGCTGGAACTCGACGATGGTGTAGACCTTGTCCTTGATGCGGAGACCGAGGCCGTTCTTGAAGTCGGCGGTAGAAATGGTAGGCATAGCGACCTTTCTTGTTATGGACAGAACGCACAAGCGTCCAAATTACATACGACGGAAATTATACACTTGCAGACGGCGCCTACAGCGAGCGCATAAAAAGAGAACGCGGGGCGTCCGAATCGATCCGGACGCCCCGCCCCAAAAATCTATCGAAATGAGCTAGCAATCGATGACGTGGAGGTCATGCGGCGTCTTGGTGAAGGGCTCGTAGCCGTTCTCGGTGACCACGCCGTAGTCCTCCAGGCGCACGCCGCCCACGCCGGGCAGGTAGACACCGGGCTCCATGGTGATAACCGAGCCAACCTCGATGATATTCTTGCTGCGGTTGAAGTTGGGCAGCTCGTGGATGTCGATACCGACGCCGTGGCCCAGACCATGGTTGTAGTAATCGCCATAGCCGGCATCGCCAATGATCTTCTTGGAAAGCTTGAAAATGTCGTTGCCCTCGACGCCCGGATGGATGGCGGCGACGCACTCCTCGTGCGTACGGCGCACGAGCGCGTACAGGTCGAGCTGCTCCTGGGTAGGCTCGCCCATCACGACGGTGCGCGTCATGTCGGAACGATAATCGCAGTAGCCCGCGCCGTAATCCATGAGGACAAAGTCGCCCTTCTCGATCACGCGATCACTCGGGACGGCATGCGGGTTGGCGGTGTTGGGACCGCTCGCGACGATGGAGCCAAAGGCCAGGCTGTCGGCACCGTTGGCGAACATATAGTTCTCGAGCTCGTTGCGAACCTGCTTCTCGGTCATGCCGGGCTTAATAAAGCCGAGCATATGCTGGAAGGCGGCGTCGGTGATCGACTGCGCGTGGCGCATGAGCTCGATCTCCTCGGCGTCCTTGATGGCGCGCATCTTACGGATGTCGTCATGCATCAGCGGCAGCATGCAGGCAACGGAGCGGTCCTCCAGGCCACGCTGAATACCCTGGTAGAAATTGATCTGCATATCGTCCTCGACAGCGCAGACGCGGCACTTGTTGGCCGCGATCTTGCCGGCGACCCAACCGGGGATGGTGTCCTCGTCCATGTCGTAGACCCAGGGGCTGCCGGCGGGCGTGTTCTCCTCAAAACTGTTGAGATAGCGCGAGTCGGTATGGAACAGGCACTGGCCGGCCGTAATAAACGCAGCGTGCGGGAACTCGAAGGTGTAATCGAAGACGCCCTTCACGCCCGTAAGCCAACGAAGGTTGGCCTCGTCGCGCACCACGATAGCGTCGTAGCCGCGCTCAGCCATCAGGGCACGAACACGCTCGATACGACCGGCAGGACCGGCATCAAACTCAGACATGCAGATTCCTTTCTTATTGTCCTCATAAAAGCGGGACGGGCCTCGATCGAAAGATGGAATCGCGCGCGATTCGCAACCGATTGGAAACCCGCCCCTCAACATGATACGAAAGACGATGTATGTCAATAAATCCTAGAGAAGTTCTTTGCGAGAAGCCAAGTAGGCGTGAGCATGGCGGTCGAGGACCTCGTCCTCAACGCTCGTTAGACGAATGGCGCCGAGTGCCGCGGGCAGCGGCAACATACTACGGTTCGAGCGGGCAAACTGCTGCCTGCGGAACTCCTCGATATATGCGGCAGGCTCCAGATCGAAGGCGAGCTCCTCGATACCAAAGTCCTCCAGGCAGTCATCGACCTCAAAGACGTAATCGATATCAAAGTCACAGGCATCATGTGCTAGGCGCGCCTCAAAGCGCATGCCCTCGGACAACAGCTGGTAGGAAGGGACCTGCGACGCGGCATCGCCCAAGCAGGCGCGCAGGGTACGCTCCCCCATCTTGCCAAAATCGAGCGCATGGCGGGCGCTCGGGTTCGTGGCCATCAGTACGTCCTTGCGGGCAGTCTGAGACCACTGAACGGCATTGACGAGCGCGACCTCCTCGCCCGCGAGAATCTCGGGAATGGTCTCGGTAAACTGATTCCAGCGGAACTTGCTGCTCGAAAGCATGGTGCCAACAAGTACCGCATAGCCGAGCTTGAGGTCCTCGGGGTCCGCCTCGCGTACAAGGTCGAGGTCACACACGACCAAGCCCGGCTCGGGACGGAACGCGATAGCGGGAAGCGCATGCGCCGACGAGGCGACAAGCGGCTTCATGGTCGTCGCGACCGTGAGCATGGCGTCGAACGTCGTCGGCAGCAAGGCGCACTCGGTGCGACCGCACCACTGATTGGCGCACCAGCAAACAACCGAGCAGGTCGCCGTGTCGCCGACAGCGACAACGAGATCATCGCAGGTAATGCCGTTAGCCGACAGCGCGCCAAAGACGGTATCGGCATCGACCAGCGTAGCACCGGCAGGCGAAACCTCGAGGACGAGCGGCGACACGGCAAAACCGGCGTCAACAAGTGCATGTTCGACAACCTCGCCAAAACGCTCGGATGTGGCGTCGTTCCAAACCACCATCGCACGCTTAGGCTTGCCCACAGCCGAGGCAAACATGCGCGACAGCTCCTCGAACGCCCCCAATCCGACGCGGACATCGACACTGCGGTTTTGGAAATTGATAAGTTGACGGCGAATCATAGCAGTCCACGCTCCAAAAGCATCTCGGCACAAAGGTAGGAAACGTCCTCGAAGGACTTGTTGCGAATATCAAGGGTAATATCGGCCGCCTGGCGATACAGCGGACGGCGATGCTCAAACAAGCGCGCAGCGTGCTCGGGCGAGCGGAAATCGGGCCGGGTATCGGAGCGACGAATCTGGCGCAACGAGTCCTCAAAGTCGCCTTCGAGGTACACGCATGTACCCATCTCGTGCATCAGCTCAATGTTCACCGGCGTCTCGACGATGCCGCCCCCGCACGATACCAGCAGGCTGCGCTCGCTTTGAAGCGAACGGAGTGCCGAGGTCTCGAGCTCGCGAAAACGATCCTCGCCCTCGGTCTCAAATATCTCGGTCACCGACTTGCCGCATCGACGCACAACCAAACGATCGGTATCGATAAAACGCCGCTTGAACATAGTGCCGACGTTGCGCGCGAGCGTCGATTTGCCCGCGCCCAAAAAGCCGATAAAGAAGATATGGTCGCAGCCGTGTTTGATGTGCTGAGACATGGCGAAACCTATTCCTCGCAGGGAAGGTCGCGCAGGGCCCGGCGCTCAAAGATACGGAAGATCTGCGTGTACCACAGGTCCTGGGTTGCCTGCGGCTTGACCAGAATAGTGTCAACGCCGGCAAAATTACCGCTCCACACGTCCGTGTACAGCTGATCGCCGATCAGCACCGCCTCGTCTGCCGTGGCGCCGAGGCGCTTAAGACCCGCCTTCAAGGCAAACGGGGCGGGCTTCATGGCGTGGCTGATGGCCTCGAGTCCCAGCTCGCGTGCAGAGCTCATGACCTGATCGCGATGCCAGTTGTTGGACACCATGCACAGCTTAAAGCCTTTGGCGCGGGCGGCGTCGAGCCAAGCGGAAACCGCAGCGGGAACCTGCTCGGTGTCGCGCGGCACCAGAGTGTTATCGCGATCGAGCAGAATGGCGCGTTTGCCGTCGGCCCACAGGGTATCAAGGTCAATGCGATCGACCGAGGCAACGTATCGTTTGGGGCTAAAAATCCTCATGCTAATTCCAAGACTGTTGATGCTCTTCGTAGGTTTGCGAGAAGTACTCCTCGTCCTGCGTAATGTAGAAATACAGGTCATCGGAGTCGGTCGGCTCAAGCGTGGCCTTGAGTGCCTCGAGCGACGGAGAGCAGATGGGCGTGGGTGGCAGGCCCTCGTGCTTATAGGTGTTATAGGGGCTATCACTCTGCAGGTCGTCGGCGGTAACCTCGCCACCGGTGACATACATCATGGTCGCATCGCTGTTGAGATAGCGCAGACCGTCGAGCTTGCCGGCAAGGCGGTTGTAGAAAACCGAGGCCACGTGCGCACGTTGATCGGCGTTGAGGCCCTCGCGCTCAACGATAGAGGCCAAGTTAACGATGTCGTAGTCGGACATCTCCACACCGTAGCGTTCCATGATCTTCGCCTCGCAGCTGGCAAAGTCAAGCGACTTGTACTCGGTCTTAAACTGATCGAGCATGGCGCGAATCACATCATCGGCCGTCGGCGAATCGCCCAGCGAATAGGTCTTGGGGAACAAGAAGCCCTCGAGCGAATCATTGGCCGCGCCCCTAAGGAAGCTATAGTCGTCCACGTAGTTGGAGGCCTTGGCCTGGTTGAGGAAGTCTTCCTTAGAGATGCTATTGTAGGCCTGGGCCACACGGTCGGCGACTTGATCGACCGTCAAACCCTCGGGAATCGTCAGCGCATTGGAGCCAGCGTTGGGGCCTTCCATGAGTTGCTGAACCACCTTAGTCGCGTCCATGAGCGTGGTGAACGAATAAGTACCAGGCTTGAGCGACATATCGGCGTTGAGCTTTTTCACCGCCGCATAGTAATCCTTGGGATTTTCGACGATATGGTTCTCAGAGAGAATCGAGGCGATCGTATCGCCCGAAGCACCGTCAGGAATGGTCACCGTAACCTGCTGACCAGCCGTGACATTCGAATCCTCACCGACAAAGAAGCCCTTGACGGCCGGCACGACAAAGAAAACGATCGCGACAAGCGCTAGCACGGCGACGACGACGCCGATAATCATAGGCACCGGGGAGCTTTTCTTTTGGGCACCGCGACGAGCATGCGTGTTGTAGCTCGATCGCGTGGCCGGAGCAACGCCGTGCGAACCGCGAGCGTGATGCGAATGCGATTGGGGGGCCTGTGCTCGCTGGGTAGGTGCCTGCTGCTTAAAGCGGGTACCGCCTGCAGGCTGGGCCGTACGAGCAGTGGGCTGTCGAACCGTCCGCTGAGCAGGTTGAGCCAAACGAGAGGAGGACTGCACCGGGCGCGCGGCAGGCTGAGCTGCGCGCTGCGTCGGCTGTGCCGGACGCTGGCCAGGCTGGGCAGGGCGCGGCACAGGCTGACGTGTACGAATCGGCTGGCGCGGATCGGAAGCGCTAGGCATGCGAGACCTCCTCGTTTTTACGATCAAGCCACGTCTGCAAAAACAGGCTGGCGGCAATCATGTCAATCTTGCCCCTCATCTGCTTTTCGTTGAGGCCCTGCTCGCGCAGGATACGCTTGGCCTCTTGCGAGGACAGGCGCTCGTCCTCAAACTCCAACGGAAGATCGAGCTCGTCGGCAATCTTTTGCGCAACAGCGGCAACACGCTCGGCCTGGGGACCGGGCTCACCGGCCATGGTCAGGGGACGCCCACTTACCAGGATATCGGGCTCATAGTCCTCGACCAGATAGCGGAACGTCTTGGCCATACCGGTGACCTCTGCAGCCGGGAGCACCTTGACAGGCATCGCCATCTTGCCATCACGGCTCGAGACGGCGATGCCGATCCTGGTCTCCCCTATGTCCAGCGCAAGCGCGACCACAGCGACTACTTAAGCGCCGAGCGCGGTCTTGGCGGCCGCGAGGGCATCGGCGATGCCGGCGGCATTCTTGCCACCGGCCTGGGCCATGTTGGGACGGCCGCCACCGCGACCGTCGACCAGGCCCGCGATCTGCTTGATCACGTTACCGGCGTGGAAACCGGCCTTGACGGCGTCATCGGAGCCGGCGGCGAGCAGGGCCGGGGTGCCCTTCTCGGTCACGCTGGCGACGACGCAGGCGACAGGACCGGCGACCTTCTGGTGCACGGTATCCCAGACGTTGCGCAGGTCGGCAGCCTCAAGGCCCTGGAGCTCAGCGACGACGAGCTTGTAGCCGTCGAGCTCAACGGCGCCCTCGATGGCGCTGGAGATAGCGTCGGAGGAGCCACCGGTCAGCGCCTTCTTGAGCTTGTTGGAAGTCTCGCGCAGCTCGGCCTGCAAGTTCTCCACGCGGGCGGGAACCTCATCCACGCGGCACTTGAGCGCAGCAGCGGCGGCGTCGACGAGCGCCAGACGGTCGGCCATGTAGTCGAGAGCACCCTTAGAGGTCACGGCCTCAATACGGCGGACGTTGGAGCCCGTAGAGGACTCGGAAATGATCTTGAACAGGCCGATCTCGGCGGTGTTGGCAGCGTGCGTGCCACCGCAGAGTTCGCGGGAGAACGGCTGGTCCTCGGCGCCCACGGAGACAACGCGGACGACGTCGCCATACTTCTCACCAAACAGGGCGACAGCACCGGCGGACTTGGCCTCGTCAATGCCCATGACGCGGGTCAAGACCGGCTTGGAGGCGAAGATCTGCTGGTTGACCAGGTCCTCGACAGCCTTGAGCTGCTCGGAGGACAGGGCCTCGAAGTGCGTGAAGTCAAAGCGCAGGTGCTCAGGCGTCATCAGCGAGCCGGCCTGGGACACATGCTCGCCCAGGACCTGCTTAAGCGCGGCGTCGAGCAGGTGCGTGGCGGTGTGGTTGCGGCGCAGGAAGCCACGGCGCTCGGCGTCAAGCGTGGCGGTCACAGCGGCACCGACAGTCAGCGTGCCATCGACAACGTGCGCGACGTGGGCATACAGACCGTTGTGGTTCTTGGTGTCGGCAACGGTCAGAACAACGCCCTCGGCGGAAAGCTTGCCGGCATCGCCTTGCTGGCCACCCATCTCGGCATAGAACGGGGTGCGGTCGAGAACGACCTCGACGTCCTCGCCGGCGGCAGCGGACTCGACGGACTCGCCGTTGCGCACGATGGCAACAACCTTGGCGCCTACGATCACATCGTTGTCATAGCCGTCGAACTCGGTCGCGGCAACCTTGTCGGAAAGCTCGACCCACACGTCATTGAAGCTGCCCCAGGCATCGCCCTTAGCGTTGGCGCGAGCGCGGGCCTTCTGGTCCTCCATGCAGGCGGTGAAACCGTCCATGTCGACGTCGTGGCCAGCAGCGCCGGCAATCTCGACGGTCAGGTCGATGGGGAAACCAAAGGTGTCGTGCAGCTTAAAGGCAACGTCGCCCGGAAGGACAGCGCCGTCGGCGAGCGCGGCCAGGGCCTCGTCAAGGTAAATGCGGCCGTTGTCGAGCGTCGTTGAGAAACGCTCCTCCTCGGAGGCGACGATGCCCTTAACGAGCGCGACGTTCTTGAGCAGCTCGGGATAAGCCTCGCCCATCTGAGCGTTGACCTCGTCGATGAACTTGGTCAGGAAGGCGCCCTCGATGCCCAGCAGACGACCGTGGAACACGGCACGGCGGAGCAGGCGGCGAAGGACGTACTCGCGACCCTCGTTGCCGGGCAGGATGCCGTCGGAGATCATAAAGTCGACGGCACGGGAGTGGTCGGCGATGATGCGCAGGGAGCGGCTGGCACCGGAGTAATCGTCGGCGTCATAGGTCTTGCCGCTGATCTTCTCACCGAGCTTGATGAGGTGCTGCATCAGATCGCCGTCGTAGTTAGCAGTCTTGTGCTGCATGATAGCGGCCATGCGCTCCAGACCCATGCCCGTATCGAGGTTGCGGTGCGGCAGCTCCGGCATGGAGCCGTCCTCCTGGCGGTCGTACTGGGTAAACACGAGGTTCCAGAACTCAAGGAAGCGGTCGCAGTCGCAGCCAGGCTTGCAGTCGGGGCTGCCGCAACCGACCTCCTCGCCCATGTCAAAGTAGATCTCGGAGCACGGACCGCAGGGGCCGGTGGGGCCAGCGGCCCAGAAGTTGTCGTCCTCGCCCAGGCGGGAGATGTGATCCTCGGCAACGCCCAGAGAGCGCCACACGTCGTGGGTCTCGTCGTCTTCGGTAAAGACGGTGAAGTACAGGCGGTCGAGCGGCAGCTTGAACTCCTTGGTGATGAGCTCAAAGGCCCAAGCGCAGGCCTGCTGCTTGGAGACGCCGCCAAAGGAGAAGTCGCCGAGCATCTCAAAGAAGGACAGGTGACGGCCGTCCTCGCCGATGCAGTCGATGTCGTTGGTGCGGACACACTTCTGGCAGGAGATCGCGCCGATCTCCTTCATGGTCTTCTTGCCCTGGTAGTACTCCTTAAACTGGTTCATGCCGGCGTTGGCAAGCAGCAGCGAAGGATCGTCGGGGACGAGGGACGAAGAAGGATAGAGCTTAAGACCGCGCTCCTCAAAGAAGTTGAGGAACTTGGAGCGAATCTCGGCCGTAGTCATTGACGGGTAGTCAGCACTCATAGAGGGAATCTCCTCGGTTTCACATCGAAACAGTTCAAACGTAACGATATTACCATCCCACCGCGCCTGTGCAAAAAAGAGGGCCGCCAAACAGCGACCCTCCAGCGAAAGTGCACGTTATTATGGTCTGTCAAATACTTTGAAAAAAATGATTTTGGTAAAATTTCATATAAGAATCGTCCGGAAGGAGCGATAGATGAATAAAGAATCGTCCGGAAGGAGCGATCGATGAATAGCAAACGGTTTGTCGTGAATGCACTAACCTCAGTAGCCCTTTTAGCAATCTTCGCTTACTCGAGCTGGTATGTGAACCAGCCGAGATTTGGCTACGCATTGTACGCAGTAACATCTGGCGATAAAGCGTATTACACCCTAAGCGCAATTGACACCATCTTTTTCTATGTGGCTGGCCCCTTATCAATCGCTTTGATCGCGTTTATTGCTATTTACAACATCAAGAAACGCTAACAGGGCCTATTTGGAATCCGAATCGTCCATGGAGCCGTCGATGCCGGTTTTGGTGTCGTCGTCAGAGCTTGTGTCGTCGTCCTTGGCAAAGGGGTTCTTAAAGAAACCCGTCGCGTCGGGCTGTAGGCCTGAGAGCTTAATCCAGGGATTATCGAGCTCGGGCTTGGGCATAGCCTTGGCCTCGGGTGCTGTCTCGTTGCCGATGAGCTCGGACTCATAGATGAACGTATCGTCTCCGAGCGCGTCGTAGGCGGCGACCGGGTTACCCTCGGTATCGCGATACGGCGTGCCCTTAAACACGGCACCGTCGTATGCCACGAGCTGACGGCCGGTCTCGTTCTCAAAGTAGTAGACGAAAATGCCCTTGAGGGCCGCGCACAGCGGAATGGCGATAACCATGCCGATGGGACCCATGAGTGCCGAACCGATAACGAGGGCCGTAAGGCTCATGACGGGATGCACCTGCACCGAGCTCTGCATGACCTTAGGCGAAATGACATTATCGGTGACGTTTTGAGCCGCCATGGTCACGACAAGCGTCCATAACGCCAGCATAGGGCTGAACATAAACCCGAGCACTGTGGCGATCGCCGCGCTCACCCAGGGACCGACAACCGGAACCAAGTGCATAATGCCGGTGAAGATGGCCATAAGTGCTGCGTATGGATGGCCAATGAGCGTAAAGCCGATAAAAGCCAAAAAGCCACCGCAGATGGAAGTCACGACCATGCCGCGCATATAGCCGCCGACCGAGCGTGAAAGGATGGCAACCATAAAGCGGTACGAGGTCTCCTTTTCCTGTCCGATGATGGTGCAGACCTCGTGGTGCATACGGGGATAGTCGCAGGCCAACCAATAGGCAAGCACCAAGCCCAGGAAGATGACGAACAGCTGCGAGGCCGTATTGGTAATAAGCGGGAATACACCGCGACCGAGCTCGGCAGCGATTTGCGAGACGTACTTGGACGCTACGGTAACCAGCGAAGAAAGATTGTCGTCCAGATACTCCTTGAGCGGCGTGTTGTTGAGCGTCTTGGCGTGCGAGAGCATCTCGTTGAGATCGCCACCCGCAACACGAAGCTGCTCGGGCAGGCGGCTCAGGACTTCCATGATTTGACCGAGCAAAATAGGCGATAGGATGCAGACGACGCCGACGAGCACGGCAACAACCACAATGAGCGCGATGAGCGAACCGAGGCCACGTCCGACGCCGTGATGCTCGAGCCAGTTGGTGATCGGAGACATCACAAAAGCGATGATGGAACCGACAGCGAGAAACTCGATGACCGGTGCCAGGATGCCCATAAGGTTAAAGATGACGGCAGCGATGACAATGCAGCCGACGACGCCCCAAATACGCAGCGTCAGAATGCGGGTATCGCGAAGCGTGCGGTCGATTTGTTGGGGGTGCTCACTCATGAACGAACCATCACTCCGTCGGGGTCAATCTTATCTTGAATCTTCTTAAGCGTGCGGCGCAGCAGACGCGAAACCTGCACCTGCGAGATGCCCAGCTTCTTGGCAATCTCGATCTGGGTCATGCCCTTCACAAAACGCAGCTCGATAACCTCGCGCTCGCGAGGCGAGAAATCGCGGATGGCTTCCTCGATTACCAGACGGTCATCGGTAAAGTCGAGCTCGTTGTCGTCGTCGGCATAGCGATCGAGAATCGAGGGAGCATCGTCGGAGTCGGACGCGCCGGGAGCCTCGATGGGCACCGAGGTATAGGCCGAGGACGATTCCATGGCTTCGAGCACCTCGTCAACGGTCACGCCAAGGTAATCGGCGATTTCCTCAACCTTGGGCGAACGCTGAAGCTCGTTGGTGAGCTTATCGGTGGCCTGGTTAACCTTGGCAGAGAGCTCCTGCAGACGACGCGGCACGCGCACACTCCAGCCCTTGTCGCGGAAGTGGCGCTTAATCTCGCCCAAAATGGTGGGCGTGGCAAACGTCGTGAACTCGAGTCCGCGTTCAGGGTCAAAGCGGTCGATAGCCTTGAGCAAGCCCAAGTACCCGACCTGCAAAAGGTCATCGAGCGGCTCGCCGCGGTTCTTGAATTTGTTGGCAAGAAACCTTACCAGGTTCATATGGGACATGACGAGCTGCTCGCGAGCATCCGGATCACCGGTCTCCTTATAACGACGAAACAGCTCGCGGGTTTTCTCCTTGTCCCAAGCGGTCTTGCCACTCCGGGAACGTTCGGTCATATTAGATATCCGCCTTGAGGTCGAGGGAAAGCGTTAGGGGCGCCGCAGTCTTTTCGTAGGAATCGCACACGCTTGCAAGAATGAGCTCGGCATACACAGTAGCCTGGTCATCCTCGTCAACGGTGGCCTGTTCCCCAAAGGTAAAGGTCATGCCAACGTGAGATTCGTCCACATCGAAATTGATCGTGATGTCGTCGCAGTCGACCGCGGTGCACCCAAAGATGAAGGCTTCCTCGGCAGCCATGCGGATATCCTCGATGCGATCGACGGACATAGAGCACAGGGCGCCGACGTTGGCGGCCGTCATGCGCACCAAGCGCGCGAGACGAGGATCACCGGCAACGCTCAGCGTGATGGGGCAGGTTGCTTCACTACTCATCGCAGGACTCCTCGGAGGTCTCGGCAGGCGTATAGGTGTAATACTGAGCAGGCTTAGCAGCGGGCTTCTGAACATCATCGTCGTCAGCAGCGGCATCGTCATCGCCAATCAGAACGCGCTCAGTAGGCTGCTCGGCCTCGGTGGCGGCAGCGGCGAGCTTGCGATCGGCGTCGGCTGCAGGAGCCTTCACCTTATTGAAGAGCTTCTGCACGGCGCCAGCAGCAGAATCAGTCACGCTCGATACGGCATTGCTAGCCTCGGCCACGCTGCCCGTGACCTCGGAGATGTCGCGAACGACCGCCTCAACCTCAACGAGGTTAGACGTCAGGGCGTCAACGGCAGTCTTGCTCGACTTGAGGAGCGGCTCCATCTGGGCAAGTGCCGGCGTAAGCTCGTCAACGGCGCCATCGAGCTTTGCCACCACGGGCTGTGCCTCGGCGAGCGTATTATTGAGGTCGCTCACCGTCTTGTCGAGCGAGTCGACGACGGTGCGGGTCTTGCGCAGCGTGAGCGCGAGCTCGACAACAGCCCACACGCCGGCAACGGCGAGCACCAGCAGGGCGATTTGAATGGGACTCATACAAGCCTCCCGAAGGAATCGAAATACAGACGCTTTTCATGGTACCCCAAAGAAGGGCAAAGATACCCAAAGGGAATGTGCGAGGCGCCAATGGCCTACTTGGGAGCGTTGCCGCTACGGTCGCGCTCGCTTTGCTCCACACGCCACTCTTCCCAACCGCGGCCGGCAGGCTGCCAGAACGCGCCGCGCTCCAACCCCTCGGGCAAATAGCGCTGATCGACCCAGCCTTCGGGATAATCGTGCGGGTACTTGTATACACCGTACTCGTCGCTGCCGGGACGGTGACGATCGCGCAAGTAGCTGGGCACCTCGCGAAGACCACTGCTGTGGATATCGGCCAGCGCCGCATCGATCGAGGCCTCGCACGCGTTGGACTTTGGCGCCAGGCACACATAGAGCGCAGCCTGAGCCAGGTTGATGCGACACTCGGGATAGCCAATGACCTCGGCAGATTTAAATGCGGCATGTGCCACCAAAAGCGCCTGCGGGTCGGCGTTACCAACATCCTCGGAAGCCTGAATCATAATGCGGCGAGCGATAAACTTGGGATCCTCCCCCGCATCGATCATGCGCGCAAGCCAATAAATGGTGGCATCGGGGTCGCTGCCTCGCATGGACTTGATGAACGCGCTAATAATGTCGTAGTGCATGTCACCGTTTTTGTCATACGAAAACCCACGACGCGGATTGGCGATCTTCACGTCATCCACGGTAATGGGATAGCGTTCCCCCGCCGCCGGCGCTGGCGTTCCCTCGGTATCGGGACGCGTAACGGCAATCTCACTCGCAAGCTCGAGCGTCGTGAGCGCCGAGCGCGCATCACCCGCGGCCAACGTGCAAATGGTCTTGACTGTATCCTCATCGGCCGAGAACTTACCGTTTAAACCCTGCGGCGCCTCGAGCGCACGCTCAATGAGCGTGGCGATGTCCTCGTCCTTCAGGTGCTCAAGCTCTACCACGCGCCCACGCGACAACAGTGCGGAGTTGACCTCAAAGTACGGGTTCTCGGTCGTGGCGCCAATCATAATGACGGTGCGGTTCTCAACCGCATGCAGTAAGGCATCCTGCTGCGACTTAGAGAAGCGATGAATCTCGTCGATGAAAAGAATGGTGCGGCGGTCGTACGTATTCAGGCGCGTCTTTGCCTCGTCGATCACGCGGCGCAGGTCCTTCACAGTGCCCGTCACGGCGCTGACCTCGACAAACTCACTCTTGGTATGGTTGGCGATAATATGGGCCAGCGTCGTCTTGCCCGTACCGGCGGGGCCGTACAGAATCACACTCGACAGCACATCGTGCTCAATCGCGGCGCGCAGCCACGAGCCCTTACCGACGGCCTTTTGCTGGCCCACATACTCGTCGAGCGAATTGGGGCGCATACGCACCGCAAGCGGCGCATTTTTAAAGGAGCGCTCGCGCGTCGAAGCAGAAAAAAGGTCGTCCATAGCCATCCCGTGCATTAATCAAAATCGTTGTTGACCAACAGTATACCGAAAGGATACGAACTACCGTTCGTTAATATAGGTGCGGTGCGGAAACTTTAGACCTGGGAACAATTTGCTCGTCAGCTCGCAGAAATAACCATCCGTCATGCTTGCGATGTAATCGACGACGGCCTGATCCTTGTCGTCCTGCCAGGCATAGGTGCGATCGTAGTAGGAAAGCTGCTGCTCAATGCGCGAAACATGATGCTTAAAGATGTAAGAGGACTCGTCACCTTTATTTAGATCCTGCAGGCAACGGTCGTAGAGCTTTTCGAAGGCCTCACGCAACTCTGCCTCGGAATCGCCTTCGATACCGCCCTTGCTATAGATCTTCTCGTAGTTCTCGCGCTTCGCCCGGCGGATCTCCTCAAACAGGTCCTCGCTCATCTCGATACGCGGTTTGCCATAGCTATGCTCAACGATATCGATGGAAGCGTGCGTGAGAATCCAGCTGTTATAGGCGCCGCCCCGACCATCGTCAAAAGCGTCGGGCGACAGCAGGCCCGCCGCAATGGCGTCCTGACGATCACGACCGACGTAGGCGAGGATATCCGAGATACGCACCACACAGCCCTCGAGGGTCATGGGGCGCAGGTGCTCGATCGCGCCATAGCCCTTGGCAATGCAGTCCTCGACGGTACGGTCGAACTGGTCAAACGACGCCATGTCCGAGAGTTCAAAGACACGCTGCTCGTACTCGCCGTTATGGCACAGCACGCCGTCGAGCGTCTGGAGCGACACGTTGCGGCCGTACAGCGCGTCGAGCACGCGGACGGACTGCACGTTATGGAAAAAATAACGCCCCGTACGCTCGTGATAGATATCGTTGAGGAAACGCTCGCCGGCATGGCCAAAGGGCGTGTGGCCCAAATCGTGGCCCAGGCCAATCGCCTCGATCAAATCGCAGTTGAGGCCCAGGGCACGGCCGATATCGCGGGCAATGCGCGAGACGAGCTGCACATGAAGGCCGCGCCGCGACAGGTCGTCGTTGCTGCGAAAGCTAAAGACCTGCGTTTTGCCTGCATAACGCGTGTACGCAGGAAGATGAAGAATCTTTTCGGTATCGCGCATAAACGCCGGACGCATAAGCGTGCCTTTGTCGGCAGCGCGATCTATACGACGAATGACCTGGTCGTCGCAGCATCGATAAGGATTAACGACACCCGAGGCGCGGTCGGCGGCGATACGCTCGACCAGCTCGGGCGACAACGCCGCGGGAATGCGGTCCATGCGCGCCTTAATGACGGCCGTTTCTTGATTAGTTGCCATGGCATGCTCCTTAAAAAGGATGCGCAATCGGTTACAATGTCCAGCCCACGACCTCGATTATGGCAAATATCGGCACCAAAAACGGGAGCAATGGCAGGGAGCGCGATTTTGTGACGAGGCAGGAGAGGGCCAGGACCAGGAGCGCAACGGCAAATGCCACGATGCCGCCCAGAGGGTCGAGCGTGCAAAGCGCGAAAAGCGCCTTGGCATCCCCCATGCCGATGCCGGGGGCCTGGCGGAAACGCCGCCAAAGCGACTCGGTCAGCACAAGGGAAAGGTACACGATAACGGCAGGACCGGCGTGGTCAAGCGCCGTGTTCAAGCCCCTGTCCAGCCAAACGCCTGCAAACGCCGCCACGGCGCATGCGGCGGCAAGCGCGTTGGGAAACCGCCGTTCACGGACATCAATCGCCGCACCGGCAAAGGCGCAGATCCAAAAGGGAATATAGACCATTGAACACCTCCCGTGGCAGTCACTCAAAAGCAAAAACCACCACAAAGGTGCCTGTCCCCTTCGTGGTGGTTTTGGTGGTGGTTATTTAGCGCCCTGCATGACCTCGTCGAGGGTAACGCTGACGGCATGCTGCGTCGGGACCCAGTCGACCTTCAGGAACAACGCAGCCACCGTGATGGGGATATAGCTGAACATAAAGATCGGGAAGGTAAACAGGTTGGTCACCAGGCGCCACTTTTGCGCACAATGAATGTGCTTGTACTCGAAGATGGTCGTAAGTAGCGCCAGGATAAAGAAGGTCTGATACATCATCGCGAAGGTCATAATGAGCGAGGCGGCACACGCCTGCATCTCAACCTCGGTAGCCAAAAAGCCATGCGAAAGACCACCGACGATCAGGAACGTGGCGTTGGCGAGCATCGAAATCAGCGATAACAGCATACCAGGGGCAATCGTCATAAACATGTCGTAGGCGGCAAAACGATGATAGCGGAAGGTCGACTTGATCAGATGCTTACCGTAGGTAAAGAACACCTGGTAGAAGCCCTTGGTCCAGCGCATACGCTGCTTCCAGGACGCCTTGAACGTCACGGGTTGCTCGTCAAAGAACTCTGCCGGCGCATAACCGATGCGGATGCCGTGAATGGCGCAGAACGTGGTGAACTGAATGTCCTCGGTCAGCGTGTGGAACTGCCAGCCGTGCATGCCCTCAATAACACTGGCGGAGATGAGGTAGCCCGAACCCGAGACGGCGCAAGAAGTCTTGCAGATGTTGCGCGCGTTGTTGAGAAAGCGTGCCTCGCGCAGATACCAGGTGGCATTAGCTGCCGAGATCCACGAGCTGCCGAAGTTCTTGGAGTTGCGGTAGCTTGTGACCACATGGAAGCCCTGGTCAAAGGCGTCATTCATCTTGGATACGTAATCGCGGGAGATAACGTTATCGGCGTCAAAAATAAAGTAGCCCTCAAAGGTATCGGGATACTCGTTAAGAATGCGGTCAAAACCAAAGTCCATGACCCAGCTCTTACCCTTACGGGCCAGGTCGTTACGCTCATAGACGATGGCGCCAGCCTCGCGAGCGAGCTGCGCCGTGTTATCGGTGCAGGCATCGGCAACCACGAAGACCTCGATAAGCTCGGACGGATAGTCCTGGTCTTTGATGGAGCGCACGAGATTGGCAATTACCGCCTCCTCGTTATGCGCCGCGATAAAGAAGGCATAGCGATGGAGCTTTTTGGCCTTGGGAGGTGCGACCTCACCGCGCAGGGCGCCAATGACAAAGAAGACCACCTGGTACAGAAAGCAGACCGTGAGCAGCGTAACCACAATCTGGTTAAAGATCACGATGGGCGTGTTGGTTTGTAAAAAGGCGAGCATGCAGGCTCCCAGGAACGCGTTACGTAAACAACCCTATATCTTACCGCAGGCTAACCGAGTTCAAGAAACCACCTAATACTGGTTAGGGTTCGAGCAGACCGAGCTGCGGAACGATTTCGTCGCCGGCGGCAGTGCGGCCGAGCGAGCGCGGGGCTAGGTCATCCAGAACGGCGGCGAGATCCCACGGCAGCTCATCGCGGCAGTCAATGCGCTCCCCCGTCACGGGATGATCGAACGCCACACGCCAGGAATGGAGGAACTGCCTGGTCAGGCCCTGATCGGCGCGCGCATCGCACTTGCCGTAAAGCGGATCGCCCACGCAAGCGTGGTTGATATGGCGCATGTGCACACGAATCTGATGCGTGCGGCCGGTAAAAAGGTGGCACTCGACGAGCGTGTAGCCGTCGTCGAAACGCGTGGAATCAAAGCGCTCGAGCACCTTGAAGGTCGTGATGGCCTGGCGCGCAAAGGGGTCATCAGAAACCGCCATCTTCACGCGGTCGCGCGTTGAGCGGGCAATACCGGTGTTGATAGTGCCCTCGTCCATGGCGATGTGTCCGTGAACGAGCGTAATGTAGCGGCGGTCGAGCGTACGCGTACGGATGAGATTTTGAAGCGCGCGCTGGGTGTCGTCGTCTTTTGCCGCGAGCATAAGGCCCGAGGTATCGCGATCCAGGCGATGCACGATGCCGGGGCGGTCCTCACCCTGCACGGTGCCCAGATGGTCGATACCGCAGTGATAGACCAGGGCATTCGCGAGCGTACCGCTCTCATGACCATGCGCAGGATGGCACACCAGGCCGCGCTGCTTGGAAAGCACGATGAGGTAATCGTCCTCGTAGCGGATATCGAGGGGAATGGCCTCGGGAATCACGTCAGTCGGATCGTGCGGCTCGGGCAGGTCAACCGAGATGCGGTCACCGGCGCGTACGGCATACTTTTTTGACAAACAGGTCTCGCCGTTCACGATTACGGCGCCGCCCTCGATCAGATGCGCGCAGGCAGAGCGCGTAGGGCAGCCGTCATTAGCGCCCAGATAGGCGTCAAGACGCTGACCAGCGGCATCGTCGGCAACAAGGATATGGATGTCGGCCATTAGCGCTCGCTCCTTTCGCGAATCTTGCGGGCACGCTCCCCACGCTGCTGGGCCTTGCGCTTAGCGCGGGCCTCGTCACGGGCGTTGAGCTCGGCGGTCGCGTCGACCTCACGGGCCGCAGGACTCAAGAACATGTAGCCGATGAGGGCAAGCACCACACCGACCGTAATGCCGACATCGGCCACATTGAAGACGGGGAAGTCGATGAAGGTGGTGGCAATAAAATCGGTCACAAAGCCAAAAGCCAGACGGTCGATCGCATTGCCAATGGCGCCGCCCACGACCATAGCCATGCCCACAACCTCAAAGCGAGCAAGCTGGGGCGCGCGAAGCAAGTACACCGCGATCGCAACGATAACGACAAACGCCAGCACGGCAAACGCGAGGCCATGTCCCTCGCCCATGCTAAAGGCAGCACCGATGTTACGCACAAAAAGGAAGTCGATCACACCGGGGATAACAGTCACATGCAGAGCATCGCCAACGGCACGAACCGCAAGCTTGGTCAGCTGGTCAACAAGCAGCACGGCCAACGCCACCCCACCAGCAACGCCCAGGCGCCAACGCAAAGGCGGCGTCATATCCGCACCACGACCCAAAGAAATCCCCTACCCTCAGATAATCAAATTCCGTTTAACGCAAATAACCATCTTATATTGCCACACGCAGAGCACACGACACATACGCTAACGTCAGATAAATAACCAGCATAAAAGAAAGCGGCATTCCGGATAACGGAATGTCGCTTTTCTTCAGCGGAGCAAATGGGCCGAAGGCGCCCAAATTCTCCCTATAACTAAAATGCCGAGTTACCGTGCCTTAAAGGGCATTCGCGCACCTCTTACAGATATGAGCGTGGCCGTTGTACTCGCCGACGGTGGTGCGGTAGTTCCAGCAACGGTCGCAGCACTCGCCCTCGGCAGCCTCGATGGCAACGGAGAGCTCCTCGCCCTGGGTCAGTTCAACAGCGGAGACGATGTAGAACTCGGCCAGGTCGACGGCCTTGTCGCCGGTCAGCAGCGCGTACATCTCGGCGGGAACGACCGCCTTGACGCGGACCTGCTGGCTCTTGGTGAAGGTGCCGGCGGAGCGGGCGTCCTCAAGGGCCTTGGTCACGGCGCTACGGAGCTCGAGTGAAGCCTCGAGCACGCCCTCAAACTCATTGGCCTCGTCGATCGTGATGGGCGACTTGTACCAATCGAGCAGCGCGGCGTACTTCTGATGATCGACGCAGCCGGCGGGCGCATAGGCCATGGCCTCGTCGACCGTGTAGGACAGGATCGGCTGCAGGTCGCGCATGAGCATCGAGAAGAGCTCGGCCAGCACGGTTTGGGCGCTGCGACGCTCGAGCGAGCCGGGCTTCTCGCAGTACAGACGGTCCTTCAGGGCGTCGAGGTACACGTTGGAAAGCTCGGTCACCACGAAATCGTAGAGTGCACGGTAGGCACGCGGGAACTCGTAGCTGGCGTAGGCGTCGTCAACCTCGGCCTGGACCTGGGTCAGGCGGGCAACCATGAGCTTGTCGAGCGGCAGCAGGTCGGCAAAGGCGACGCCGTCGGTCTCGGGCTCAAACTGACCCTCGAGCTCGGAGAGCAGGAAGCGCAGCGTGTTGCGGAAACGACGGTAGGCATCGGACGTACGGGCGAGAATCTCGTGGTCGATGGACACGTCGGAGCTGGTATCGACGGATGCAACCCAAAGGCGGATGATGTCGGCGCCCATCTCGTCGCAGACCTTGTTGGGGTCGATGACGTTGCCGAGCGACTTGGACATCTTGCGGCCCTGTCCGTCGAGCGTGAAGCCCTGCGAGACGACCGCCTTGTACGGAGCATGGCCGTTGGCGCCCACCGAGGTGAGCAGCGAGCTCTGGAACCAACCGCGGTGCTGGTCGGAGCCCTCGAGGTACACATCCGCCGGATACTCCAGCTCGGGACGGTACTCGCAGACGGCCTTCCAGGAGACGCCGGAATCCCACCACACGTCGAGGATGTCCTTATCGGCCTTGAGGTGATGGCCACCGCACTTGGGGCAGACGCAGGCCTCGCCAAGATAGCTCTTGGGAGCGTCGGTGAACCAGGCGTCGGAGCCCTTCTCGTGGAAGAGCTTGATGACGGCGTCGAGCGTGGCGTCGTTCATGACCTTCTCGCCGCAGTCGGCGCAGGTGTAGCTGGGGATAGGCACGCCCCAGTTGCGCTGGCGGCTGATGCACCAGTCGGGACGCTGCTCGACCATGGCACCGATGCGGTTGGCCGCGTGGGCCGGATACCACTTGACGTTCTCACGGACCTCCTTGCCGGCCTGCTCGCGCAAACCGGTCTTGTCCATCGAGACAAACCACTGGTCGGTAGCACGGAAGAGCACCGGGTGCTTGCAGCGCCAGCAGTGCGGATAGCTGTGCGTGATCTTCTTCTCGAGGACCAGGGTGCCGCGCTCGCGCAGGAACTCGATGATGTGCGGGTTGGCCTCGTCGGTATCCATGCCACTGAAGGGGCCACCGGTACCAAACTCCTCGCCGGTGTAGAACTTGCCGTCGTCATCGACCGGCATGCAGATGTCGGTGATGCCCTCCTTGAGGCAGGCAAAGTAGTCATCGACGCCGTGACCGGGCGAGTTGTGGACGATACCGGTACCGTCATCGACACCGACGTAATCGGCCAGCAGCGCCACGCCCTCAACGCCGTCAAAGATCGGCTGCTTGTAGTGGATGTGGTGGAAGGTCTCGGCGGGAACCACGTAGGGCTTGCCGTCGACCATGACCGGGGTGTACTCCCAGCCAAACTCCTCGCAGCACTTGGGAGCAAGGTCCTCGAGCATGACCTCGGCGCGGCCGTCGTGCTCAACGGCGACATAGGCGGCGCCGGGCTTGAGGGAAACGGCCTGGTCGGAGGGGATGGTCCACGGGGTAGTCGTCCAGATGATGAAGTCGACCGGGCCGTCGAAGTTCTCGAGGCCGGCGGGCTTGGAGGTCATCTCAAAACGAACGAAGATGGAAGGGCTCGTCTCGTCGGAGTACTCGATCTCAGCCTCGGCCAGCGCGGTGTGACAGTGCTTGCACCAATGAACCGGCTTGTGGCCGCGATAGATCATGCCCTTATCGAACATGGCCTTGAAGACCTCGATGTCGGCGGCGTCATGCTGGTGATAGAGCGTCAGATATGGGTTGTCCCAGTCGCCGAGCACGCCCAGGCGACGGAAGCCGGCCTTCTGCAGCTCGATGTTCTCGACAGCGAACTTGTTGCAGAGCTCACGGATCTTGGCCGTGGAAGTCTGGTTGAACTTCTCGGTGCCGAGCTTCTCCTCGACCTTGTGCTCAATCGGCTGACCGTGGCAGTCCCAACCGGGGACATAGGGAACCTCATAGCCCTGCATCATCCAGTAACGGTTGATCATGTCCTTGGAGATCTTGTTCATGGCGTGGCCGATGTGGATCGGGCCGTTGGCGTACGGAGGGCCGTCGTGCAGCACGAACTTCTTGTGACCCTCGTTCTTCTTCAGAACCTGCTCGTAGACCTTGTTGTCCTGCCAGTCCTTGAGTCGCTTGGGCTCGGACTTGGAAAGACCGGCACGCATGGGAAAACCGGTCTTGGGCAGATTCATCGTCTGCTTGTACTCGTTTGCCACGGTACCCCTTTCATGTCGTGGGCGCGCACGCCCTCTGGGCACCAAAAAAGCGCCCGTCTCTACAAGCTGGGACGAAGCGCCACAAACGGGCTGCACGCCCGCAAAAGCTCTTCGCTTAACCACCCAGCTTAGATGCCCTCGCCCGCGTATTCGCGCGCTCGCATCCGTTACTCGGCTGGTCTGTATCGACGACCATCTCGGCGATGTCTACTAAGACGAACCTACGCGGCACGTCCGTTGGGACCGCAGCTCCGGGGTGATTTTCATCGGTCGCATGCACGGGTTCTCAGCGCTCCCCGCTCTCTGTAGCATGCGGACGGCCGACTACTCGTCCCCATCAACGCTTATGCGGAGTATGCTAGCACGTTCCGCACCGGCGAAAAACCCTCAACACTGGTTTTATACGTTCGAAATTTCTTGCGGCCGTGGACCTTCTCTTGGAGCAAAATACCTGTAAGCACTTTATCGAACGAAAGAAGATTGCTATGCGCACGATCGGAATGAGCGACTATACCGTTGGCGAAGACTGCTTTGACGAGCTGCACGGCGCGTTGGCCGAGTACGGAGCAACCAAGGTCGCCATCATTGGTGGTAAACGAGCACTGGCCGCAGCACTTCCCGGTATCGAAGCTGCGCTGGCAGGTACCGACGTCGAGATTCTGGAGACGCGCGTCTACGGCACCAACAGTACGCGCGCAAATATCGCCAAGGTCGTAAACTCCCCCGCCTGCCAGGAAGCCGACGTGCTCATCGCATGCGGCGGCGGCAAGGCGCTCGATACCGTGAAGACCGCAGCCATCGAGCTCAAGAAGATCGTCTTTACGGTGCCGACGATCTGCTCCAACTGCTCGGCCGCGACCGCCATTGCCGTTGTCTACAACGACGACGGCTCGCTCGAAGGCTATTCGTACCCCAACCGCCCCGCGCACATCTTCATCAACCCCAAGATCATCGCCGAGGCTCCGGCGGAGTACTTCTGGGCGGGCGTGGGCGATGCCCTGTCCAAGCAGCCCGAGGTCGAGTACGCCACGAGCGCCGGCAACCTGGAGCACACCGCAGGTCTTGGCCTGGCGCTCGCACACACCTGCTCCGAGCCGCTGTTTACCTATGGCGTGCAGGGTCTTGAGGACGTTCGCCAGAACCTGTCGACCGAAGCCGTCAAGCAGATCGCGCTCGATATCGTGGTCAACACGGGCTACGTCTCCAACCTGACCAACCAAAACGATTACTACTACAACTCGAGCGTGGCGCATGCGTTCTACAACGCCACGTGCAGCATCCCGCGCGAGGGCTCCTACCTGCACGGCGAGATCGTAAGCCTGGGCGTGCTCGTGTTGTTTGCCTATACGGGCGATACCGAGAACCTTGAGCGCTACGCCGCCTTTAACAAGCAGATGGGGCTGCCCGTGACGCTTGAGCAGGTCGGCCTTTCCGAGGCCGACATCCCTGCCCTGTGCGAGTTCGCGCACGCCACCAACGAGTGGAAGCAGGGAAACCCCGAGCCCTTCACGGAGGAAAAATTCGCCGCCGCCATCAAGGCCACCGACGCTTACGGCCACACGCTCTAGGACTGGCCCAAAACCACCACAAAGGGGACAGACACCTTTCTGGTGGTTTTTTATTGCTCCAGCATTCAGTTCGTACTCGAACCCGATTCTTTACGAGAAAGGGTTCGGGTACGTTTTTTGTTTATCGGAGGTTCTGCGGAAGGACTACTCGGAACGGTAAACGAGCAAAGGCAGGGTATCATCGTGGTGATGGTATCCTGCCTTTTGTTTTGCGGGATCAAGGTCGCTTTATGCGAACTTGATCACCACTTATATGGCGCATTGATGGCAATTGCTTCGTACGTGCATACCGGGAGCCTGTACACCTCTGGCAAGGCGTAACACACTAGACTTTGTTCCAAAGTCCGCGTGCTAAGGGGGCAGGCCCCTTAGAATTCCTGTGGAGTGTGTACGCACGTACGCAGGAAAACGGCAAAATTTCGCTATATCAGGGCGTTCTTTCATTGGAGAGTATGGTTTACACGGCTTAGTTCAACAAATAAGAATTTATATATAAAGGAGAATATTGATGAAACTGTTTTTATGTTCTCACTTTTCAAGTGTAGGAAGTCTGATAAAGGAAGAAATTGAAAATAAAAAAATCGCATTTATTCCAACAGCTTCGCTGCGTGAAGGCTACACCGGTTATGTCGGCTCGGCTCGAAAATTATTCAAAAAGTTGGGAGCAATCGTAACTGAAATTGATATTTCAACGGAGGCTTATTCAACGATACAGTCTGTTTTTGAAGATGCAGATGTGATATATTTTACCGGCGGAAATTCTTTCTTTCTTATGGACCAGCTCCGTAAAACAAGAACTGATGGGTTGCTGAAAAAGGAATTGGCAAATGGAAAATTGATGATCGGCGAGTCGGCAGGCGCAATTATATGCGCTCCAAGCATCCAATATATCGAGCAAATGGATGAAAAGCCGGAGGACTACTCACAAGAAGATGATGCAGGGCTTGATTTGATTGATTTCTATGTTCTTCCGCATTATCTTACAGCACCATTTAAGAAAGTTACCGAGAAAATAATGACTGAATTTTCGGATTTGAATCTATGCCCAATTAACAACCGTCAGGGAATTGTAATTGATGGTGAAGGTTCAAAGGTAATTTGCAAAGACTAATTTGAAAATTCCAGTTTGCTGCACTCGTTCCTAGCAGGGTTTGGGGCAGGCACGCCCCAACAAGAAGCCGTCCCAAAGGGGCAAGAATGGGGACTGCGGACGATTTCTTGGACCGTTACGCGGCCCTTCCCAGCGCGGAGCGGAACTCGGCCGGGGTGCGGCCACCGAGCGCATCGCTGCGCCTCTCCGTATTGTATCGGCCGATCCAGCCCCCGAGTTCCTCGATGAAGCGGGCGGGGGTCCAGTCCGACCAGTCCCTGCCGTGCCAGAACTCCTTCTTGAGCAGGCCGAAGAAGCCCTCCATCGCCGCGTTGTCCGGGCTGCAGCCCTTGGCGGACTGGATTGGCTACGCTGATGTGGACAGTTCCGGGAGAGGCGCAAGAGACGGGAAGGCCGTGTGCGCGTTCCTGCGCGAGGGTCGTGGGGAGGGGCTGCATGGGTACGGCGCCTGTCAACTCGGTCTACGTCTTTGATGACCGGGTCGTACTCAATATCAACTTCACGGATGATGCCAAAACGGTCACCCGTGAGGAAGTGTTGGGTTCGAGTGCTGTGGACAATGCTCCAGTATGCTGGGATCGAACTCGCTAGCCGGAATCACACGGTACCCGTGACGCAGCAGCAGATCGACAAAAACACCATTGCCCACAGTGAGCGTGCCGCTAAAGGTGCCATCGTAGACGCGACCCGCACCGCACGAGGGGCTACGGTCCTGTAAGACGCACGCAGCGATCTCGGACGGGCCGCCCGCCTGCTCGCACATATCGAGCGCGCGCTGAGCACCCTGGCGAAACTCGCGATCGACCGAGATGCCCTCGCAGGTACAAACCTCGCCATTCACAATCTCGGACGGCTTGCGCGGTGTGGGCAAGCCGCCAAAAACCTCGGGACACACCAACAGGACCTCGGTCCCTGTGCGTTCGCAGGCCTCGACCAACGCGCGATGGTAATTGTCGAGCCCGTTATATTTGCAGCTCTCTCCCATCAAGCAGGCACTCACCACGATCTTCATACATATCCCTCCCAAACAAAACGCCCCATTTGAGATAGAAACTCAAATGGGGCGTTCGACGTTGTGCAACCAGCCTTACTGCTGCTTTGGCATCAGCGGATTCTCGCGCGTGAGGAGATTCATGAACTCCTCGCCCGTGATCGTCTCCTTCTTGTACAGATAACGAGCCAGCTCATGGAGCTTAAACTTGTTTTCCTTCAGGATCTGCAGGGCGCGGTCATGTGCGTCCTCGATCAGCTTGGCGACGATCGCGTCGACGCGCTCGGCCGTACCGGGTGCGCAGGTGAGCGACGTGTCCTGATTGAGATACGCGTTCTGCACGGTACCGAGCGCCATCATGCCAAACTCGTCGGACATACCAAAGCGTGTCACCATGTTGCGGGCGAGCTTGGTGGCTTGCTCGATATCGTTGGCGGCACCGGTCGTCATCTCGCCAAAGATGAGCTCCTCGGCCGCACGGCCGCCGCAGTAGACGGCGAGCTTGTCCAAGACCTCCTGGCGCGTCGTCAGGAAGCGCTCGTCCTCCTCGACCTGCATGGTGTAGCCCAGAGCACCGCTCGTGCGCGGCACGATGGTGATCTTGGTGACCGGGGCGGAGCCCTTCTGGCGGGCGGCGACGATGGCATGGCCGATCTCGTGATAGGAAACGACCTGCTTCTCGTGGTCGGACAGCACCGTGGATTTACGCTGCTGTCCGGCAATGACGACTTCCACCGACTCCTCAAAATCATCCTGCGTCGCGCGCTTGCGACCCTCGCGGACGGCGCGCAGGGCACCCTCGTTGATGATATTGGCCAGGTCGGCACCAGAGGCGCCGGGCGTCGCGCGGGCGATCGCAGTCAGGTCGATCGGCGGCTGCGTCTTAACGCTCTTGGCATGGAGCTCAAGGATGTTCTTGCGGCCGGTCAGATCGGGCAGCTCAACGGGAATGCGGCGGTCAAAGCGGCCGGGACGTAGCAGGGCCGGGTCAAGGCTGTCAGGACGGTTCGTTGCAGCGAGGACGACGATACCCTTATGGTTATCAAAGCCGTCCATCTCGGTCAGCAGCTGGTTGAGCGTTTGCTCGCGCTCGTCGTTGCCGCTAAAGCCGCCGCCATCGCGCTTCTTACCGATGGTATCGATCTCATCGATAAAGACGATACACGGGGCCTTTTCCTTGGCCTGCTTAAACAGATCGCGCACCTTGGCAGCGCCACGGCCGACAAACATCTCGACGAACTCAGAACCAGAAATACTAAAGAACGGAACACCAGCTTCGCCGGCCACAGCCTTGGCAAGCAGGGTCTTACCAGTGCCCGGAGGGCCCACAAGAAGAGCGCCGCGCGGCAGCTTGGCGCCGATCTCCTCGTAGCGCTGCGGCTTCTCCAGAAAGTCGACGACCTCCTTGAGGGACTCCTTGGCCTCTTCCTGGCCGGCGACGTCCTTAAAGGTCACGCCCACGTCCTTGGAGGCGATCACGCGCGCGCCGGACTTGCCCAATCCGCCGCCGCCAAAACCACCGCCGCCAAAGTTCATCGACGGGCCGTCATCGCCCATAGCCTTCTTCATGCGGCGGTTGAGCCACCAGCCAATCAGGAAGAAAATCGCCATGGGAAGAATGAGCGTGATCAGGTAGTAGGTCATCAGGCCCGAGCTCTTGTCGGGAACGACCGATTCCAGGGACGCACCGGATTCAAGCACGCGATCGGTAAAACCCGCATCATTCGGCACACCGGTCGTCTTGTAGGCGATGTTCTCGTCCTCGCCCTTCTTGGTGTAATAAATCGTGTAATCGTCCGTGTTGTACTCGACCTTGTTGACGCTCTTCTTATCGAGCGCTTTGACAAACGTCGAGTAATCGGTCTTCGTAATCTGCTGCGTGTGACCGATGTTGGGGAACAGAACGGTCGAGAGCACGAGGTAGACGACGAAGGCGATGAGCACGTAGAGGATCATATTCCGTCTACGTTTGTTGTCATCCATCTCCATCTGCTTGAACTCCATCTACTGGGGTTGATAATTTTTTCTAGAATACCCAACCCGGACGGCGATAAACCGACGCCGGGCACGAAAGGACAGAGAAGGCATCACTGGGAGTCGGCAAGGTTCAAATCTATACGGGCGACGGCAAGGGCAAGACGACGGCTGCGCTGGGGCTTGCGCTGCGCGCCACGGGCTATGGACTTAACGTACTCATGCTTCAGTTTGCCAAGAAGCTGCACTGCGCCGAACACGATGCCGCGCCGCGCCTGGGACTGCGCATTGTACAGGCCGATTGCGACACGCCCGAGGCTTGCGCCGAGCAGATCATGGAACTTGCACGCGAACAGATCTCGCAGGTCGACGTGCTCATTTTGGATGAACTCGGCGAGGCCATGCGACGGGGCTTTGTGACGCGCGAAGATGTCGAAGCGTTGATCGCGATGAAACCAACCACCACGGAGCTCGTGCTCACCGGCCGCGGTCTGTTGCCCCACGCCGATCTGGCAGACCTGGTCACCGAAATGCGCCCCGTCAAACACTACTTCGACGAAGGCCTCCTAGCCCGCCAAGGCATCGAATACTAGCCATTGCGGACGTCCCCAATGGCTAGGCAGTGGCGCGGCCTAGCCAGTTGCCGCTGTGATGGTAGACGGTGAACATCGCGGCGGTGATTACCCAGGTTACGGGGTAGACCAGCAGCAGATGCTCGAGCGAGGGGTCGAGCGGCATAATCGCGAACACCCACGCCACGCGGAGCACGACCGTGCCGAAGATCGTGAGCATCATAGGCTGGAAGCTCACGCCAGCGCCGCGGATGGAGCCAGACGCGTTTTCGATAATCGAGAAGATCGCGTAGAACGGCGCGATGAAATGAAGAATCGTCGTGGTGTAGGCCGAAATCGCGGCATCGTCGATGAACAAACGCGACAACGGACCCGAGAACACAAGCAGCACGGCAGACAGGCCACCAATGAGCATAAACGACAGCACGAGCGACGTGTGGTATCCCTTTCGCATGCGATCGTAATTGCGCGCACCAAAGTTCTGCGCCGAGAACGTGGTGATCGACACGCCGAGCGCCTCGGTCACCATCCAGATAATGCCGTCCAGGCGGCCGGAAAGGCCCCAAGCGGTCGTGACATCGGCACCAAACGAGTTGACCGACACCTGAATCAAAACGTTGGAGATCGAATACGCCGCAGACTGAACGCCCAGCGGAAGACCACACGAAAGCATGCTCTTGCAAATGCCGCGATCGATACCGAGCTTGGATAGCGACAACCGCCACGCACCCGGAGCGCGCATCATACGAACCAGAATCATCGAGGCATTGGTGCAGATAGTCAGCACGATCGCGATGCCGCAGCCCAGCGCTTCCATGTGCAGCACGGCGACAAAGAGAATGTCGAGCGCCACGTTGACGAAGCAGCCGGAGGCAATAATGACCGCCGGACCGCGCGTGTCGCCCACGGCGCGCAACAACGCCGTCCCCATATTGAGCAGCAGCGCCGCAAACATGGCGGCAAAGTAGCAACGGGCATACGCCACACCCTCGGCCAGCAGCTCATGCGGTGTATTCATCAGCACAAGCATCGGCTCGACAAACACCATGCCCAGAATGGAAATGACAATGCCGCCCACCAGCGCGAGCGTCATGGCCGTATGGACCGATCGGCTCAAGCGCTCGTCGTCGTGCTGACCAAAAAACTGACCGGTAATAACGGCACAGCCAGCACCCACACCGACGCAAAAACCAATGCAGAGCTCCGTGAGCACCATCGTGGCCTGAATGCCACCCAGCGCGAGCTTGCCGCCAAACTGACCGACGATATAGGTGCCGATAAGCGTGTAAGCCTGCTGAAAAAACGAACTAAAAAAGATGGGAACGCACAGCGACAGCAATTGCTGCCAAATGACACCTTGCGTTGCATCGATAGCCGTAGATTTCTTAGCCACACGCCCTCCCCAAAAGCGCACGTCAACCGACAAAACAGCAATTTAAAACCAAAGCCAAAACCAGCTTAGCACCGACTGGCGGCGACCGAAACACCCCGAATCAGAGCGCGGTTCGAGATATCTGCCTAGTGATACAAACCCGGCTGGTAGTGGTACTCGTTGCTCACGTGCGGGCACAGCTGCCAAAAGGCGACGGCGCTCGCCGCGGCCACGTTGAGCGAATCGACCCCGTGCGCCATCGGAATGCGCACGGCTCGGTCGCAGCCGGCAATGGTCTTGGCGCCCAAGCCGGCACCCTCGGTACCCATAAAAATCGCCAAGCGATCAATCTTCTGCAGCACAGGATCGTCCAGCGAAACGGAATCGTCCGTCAACGCCATAGCGGCACACGAAAAGCCGGCATCGTGTAGCGCCGCCAGCCCATCATGCGGCCATACGCGCGCTTCGCTGCCAATGCGTGTCCAGGGCACCTGGAACACCGTGCCCATGCTCACGCGGGCCGAGCGACGGTACAGCGGATCGCAGCACGTAGGGCTCACCAGAATGCCGTCGACATTGAGCGCAGCCGCCGAGCGGAAAATCGCGCCGACGTTGGTGTGGTCGACAATGCCCTCGAGCACGCACACGCGCACAGGGCGCTCCCCCGCCGCCTCGACAACGCCACCCAAGAACTCATCGACCGGAATCTGACGCGGGCGACGAAACGCCGCGAGCGCACCGCGCGTCACGTTAAAGCCCGTCAACTGCTCCATGAGCTCCATCGAGGCCACGAACACCGGGACCGGACCCGCTCCCTCGCGCACAACCAAGCGCTCAAACAGCGGCATCATCTGGTCGAGCCAGCGTTCACCCAAAAGAAAGCTCACCGGCTCGTATCCGGCACGCACCGCACGCTCGATGACCTTGGCGCTCTCGGCGATAAAGATGCCCTTCTGCGGCTCCAGTACGCAGCGCAGCTCACGCTCGGTCAGTCGCACATAGGCATCGAGCCGCTCGTACTCGAGCGAATCGATTCGCAGCACCTCAACGGCATCAGTCATAGTAGCCAGCCCGCACCCTTCTTACAGCAGCATCTATATCAAACGAGGCGACGCCAAGCGCCGCCCCTCAATCATTCCAACCCGATAATACCGTGGGCAAATAGGAGATTTACGCCTCAACGCGACGATACGTCACGAACTCATAATCGAGGCCTTCGTCACCCTCGCCCGCGGCAATCGTGGCAACCCCTTCGCGCCGCGCAACTTCCCACGCGGGATCGGCGTCCAAGTCGGGAAAGTACGTGTCCACGGGATGGACGCAGTGGTTATGCGTGACCTCGGCCTCCACGCAGTACGGCAAAAACTGCCGATAGACATCGCCGCCGCCGATCACCCAGGCAACGGGCTCATCGGCAACCGCGGCGAGCGCCTCGCCGATACTATGCACCACGTCGACACCTTCGGGCGAAAAATCCTCGTCGCGCGTGAGCACGATATTGCGACGATTCTTGAGCGGCCGTGCGCCGGGAAAACTCAGCAGGGTCTTGCGCCCCATAATAACCGGGCAACCTTTGGTGCACGCCACAAAATGACGCATATCGGCACGGTTGGACACCACCATGTCGCCCTCGCACCCAATACCCCAGTCATCGCACACGGCGACAATGGCAGAAAGCTTACACGTCATGCACGTCACCTACACCGCAATGGGGATGTTCTTGACCTGCGGGCCGTGCTCATAGCCCTCGACAATCAGGTCGTCGGTCGTAAACGCATAGAAGTCATGCACATCGGGGTTAAGCGTTACCTTAGGCGCGGCAAACTGCGGACGCTCGATAAGCTCGCGGACGATATCGACATGACGGTCGTAAATGTGGGCATCGGCAATCACATGCAGCAACTCGCCGGGAATCATATCGACCGACTGCGCGACCATCATCAGCAAAATGGCGTACTGGCACACATTCCAGTTGTTCGCAGCCAAAATGTCCTGGCTGCGCTGGTTGAGAATCATGTTGAGCGTCGGTTTATCATCCTGCGGGCGCTGCGTCACGTTATACGTCACGCTGTAGGCGCACGGATACAGGTGCATCTCGGACAGGTCGCTAAACACGTAGGTATTCGTCATAATGCGGCGGCTGTACGGCGTGTTCTTAAGGTCGTACAGCACGCGATCCATCTGATCGAAGTCACCCTCGGCATAATGGCTCTTCTGCCCAATCTGATACCCGTAGGCCTTGCCGATGGAGCCGGTCTCGTCGGCCCACTCATCCCAAATATGGCTGTTGAGATCATGGACGTTATTGGACTTCTTTTGATAGATCCACAAGATCTCGTCCATCGCAGACTTAAGCGCCGTTCGACGCAGCGTAAGCGCGGGGAACTCCTCGCGCAGGTCGTAGCGCGCCGTAACGCCAAAGTTTTTAATGGTATAGGCAGGGGTGCCGTCTTCCCACACCGGACGGACCTTTTGGCCCTCGGTGGTGGTGCCATGGTCCAGAATATCGCGGCACATGGATACAAACTGTTGATCAGCCTTGCTCATTGACCCTCCTGTCAGTCGCCTATAAGCGATTTTTATTGTAGCCCAGGCGCACGCGGCCCCACAGCCCAAACATAAGCCCTCATTTTCTGACATATGCCAGAAATACCTTGCGTGGTTCCTCATGCGCGCTATTCTATTGTTGACATATGCCAGGTTTGGAGTATGTATGGCAGGAAGACGCGAAAAATTGCGCCGCGTTGGGATCATCCCTGAATATCGCGGTTTTACCCCCGACGGCCTTGCCAGCGGAGACGCCATCGAGATGACAGTCGACGAGCTCGAAGTCCTGCGGCTGTGCGACCTGAAAGGCCTTAACCAAGAGGCAGTAGCCCAGCAAATGGGCATCGCTCGTGCCACCGTGGCGGCTATCTGCAGCCGCGCGCATCGCAAGGTGGCAAACGCGCTGGTCAATGGACGGGCGATCGTCATCGAAGGCGGCAATATCGCATACTCCCCCATCACCACGACAATGGCCGCATGGCCAGCAAAGGAGATCGGCACCATGAGGGTGGCAACGACGTACGACAACGGCAACATCTTTATGCACTTTGGCCGCAGCGAGCAGTTCAAGATCTACGACATCCAGGGTGGCAAGGTGCTCGACGAGCAGGTCGTAGGCACCGGCGGCACTGGTCACGGCGCCCTGGCGGGTCTGCTTGCCAACGGCGGCGTTGACACGCTCATCTGCGGTGGTATCGGCGGCGGCGCCATCAACGCGCTCACCCAGGCCGGCATAACGGTCTATGCGGGCGCCCAGGGCAACTGCGACGCCTGCGTCGAGGCCCTCATTGCAGGCACGCTCGCTCAGACCGGCGAGGCCACCTGCGACTGCCATGTCCACGACCACGAGCACACCCACGAGCATGGCGAGTCCTGCGGCTGCCACGGCCATCACGAGCACGAGGGCCACGAGGGCTGCGGCTGCCACTAACGGCACGGCACCGCGAGCTCGGGGTGCGACGCTGAACGCAACCCAGCAATCAAAGCCAACAACAAAGGCCACCCGGTAGCTTCCGAGTGGCCTTTGCCATATCAAACTGGAAATACAGCCCTATTTCTTATTGCGCATCTGCGCTTCCATCTGGCGCAGCAGATCCATATCGGACTTGGGGCCGCCCGTTCCCAGGCCGCCCATGCCGCCCAGACCCATAGCGTCCAGGCCAGGGATATTGGGCATGCACATCTTTTTGCCCTTCTTACCCTTTTTGCCCTTCTTGCCGCCGGCCTGCGCCTGATTGGCCATCGTGCGCATGCGGCCCATCATCTTGTTCATCTCGCCCCACTGCTTCATAAGGCTGTTGACCTCGGTGGGGGTCACGCCGGCGCCCTTGGCAATGCGGGCACGGCGCTGGCCGTTGATGATGGAGGGACGCAGGCGCTCCTCCTTGGTCATCGACATGATGATGGCCTCGTTCTTATCGAAGATGCCCTCGTCCAGGTTGCCACCCATCTGGTTGAGTGCGCGCTGGCCGCCGGGAAGCATACCCAGAATGCCCTTCATGCCGCCCATCTTCTTGACGGCCTTCATCTGGTCGAGCATGTCGTTCATGGTAAAGCCCTCGCGCAGCATGCGCTCGGCAGCCTCGAGCTGCTCGGCGTCAGCCGCCTCCTGGGCCTTCTCGATGATGCCGACAACATCGCCCATGCCCAAGATGCGCTTGGCCATGCGGTCGGGGTAGAACGGCTCCAGCGAATCGGGCTTCTCGCCCATGCTCACAAACTTGATGGGCTTGCCGGTCACCTGGCGCACGGAAAGCGCGCCGCCGCCACGGGCATCGCCGTCGAGCTTGGAGATGATCACACCGTCAAAGTCGGTGCGCTCGGCGAAGGTCGAGACGACGTTGACGATATCCTGACCGGTCATGGCATCGACGACCATCAGTACCTGATCGGGCTTGACGGCCTTCTTGATGTCCACGGCCTCCTGCATCATCTGCTCGTCGATCTGCAGGCGACCGGCGGTATCGACGATGACCACGTCACGCAGGTGGTCGACGGCCTCCTGGATGGCGCCCTTAGCGATATCGACCGGGTGCTCGCCGTCACCGCGGAAGACCGGCACGCCGATCTCTCCACCGAGCGTGGCCAGCTGGTCGGCAGCGGCGGGACGGTAGACGTCGCACGCGGCGAGCAGCGGCGAGCGGCCCTGCTTCTTGAGCAGGTAGGCCAGCTTTACGGCCGCTGTGGTCTTACCGGAGCCCTGCAGGCCCACGAGCATGATGACATTGGGAATGCGGTTGCTAAAGACGAGCTTGCTCTCGGTGGAGCCGAGCATCTCGGTGAGCTCGTCGAGCACGATCTTGACGACGTTTTGTGCCGGCGACAGCGACTCCATGACCTCGGCGGTCATGCAGCGCTCCTTGGTCTTGGCGACGAACTCCTTAACGACCTTGAAGTTGACGTCGGCCTCGAGCAGCGCCATGCGAATGTCGCGCATGGCCGAGGTGATATCGGCCTCGGTCAGTTTACCCTTGCCGCGCAGGCGGTCAAATGTGTCGTTGAGGCGATCGCTCAGAGAATCAAACACTAGTCACTCCTTAATTGGACTCGCCCACCAGGGCGCGGCAGAAATCTTTGGCATTGAACTCCTGCAGGTCATCGACCTGCTCGCCCACGCCGATGCGCAGGATCGGGAGCTTGAGCTTCTCGGCCACGGCCATGGCGATACCGCCCTTAGCCGTGCCGTCGAGCTTGGTCATGATAATACCGTCCAGGCCCAGCGCCTCGTTAAACTCGAGCGCCTGGTTCAGACCGTTCTGACCAGTGGCGGCATCGATCACAAGCACGACCGAAACCGGCATGGGGCCGGCGGCCATATTGGCGGCGCGCTTACGCGTCACGTTGACCACCTTGGCGAGCTCGCGCATGAGCTCGGGGCTCGTATGCAGACGACCGGCGGTGTCGATAAGCACCAGGTCGCTGCCGCGCCTGTCGGCCTCGTCGAGCACGTCGTAACAAACGCTCGCCGGGTCGGAGCCGCGGTCGCGCTTGATGACGGGAACACCGGCGCGCTGACCCCACACATCGAGCTGCTCGATGGCGGCGGCGCGGAAGGTATCGGCCGAACCGATCACGACATTCTTGCCGCGGGAAGCCATGGCGCTCGCAATCTTGCCGACCGTCGTGGTCTTGCCGGCACCGTTGATGCCCACAAACAGCACGCAGCTCGGCGTATCGGAGAACGGATCGCGCTCGATGGGCACAAAGTGCTGCTCAAGCTGCTCGGCCAGAGCGCGACGAAGCTGCGGTGCGGTCTTGAGGTTCTTCTTGGCTGCGGCATCGCGCAGGTCATCGGACACCTGGATCGCGACCTCGGCACCCATGTCACCCATGACGAGGGTGTCCTCAAGGTCCTCCCAAAAGTCCTCGTCGACCTCGCCGCCAAAGTAGAAGACCTCGTTGAGGGCCTCGCGGCTGCGCTCAAGTCCGCGCGAGAGAGCGTCAAAGAATCCCATTATGCATTCACGACCTTTCCGGTTTCGCGATCGAGTTTTTGCGAGACGACGCGGCTGACGCCGTCGGCTTGCATCGAGACGCCATAGAGAACGTCAGCGTCCTCCATAGTACGGCGCTGATGCGAAATGACCAAGAGCTGTGTATCGGAACGCAGCACATCGAGGGCTCCGATGAGCTTGGACAGGTTGGCGTCATCAAGCGCCGCCTCGACCTCGTCCAGCACATAGAACGGCACCGTGCGCGTGCGGTACACGGCAAAGAGCAGGGCGAGCGCCGTCAGACTCTTCTCGCCACCCGACATGAGCATCATCTTGGTAATGCGCTTGCCGCGCGGCTGCGCCACAACCTCAATGCCCGTCTCGGCAGGATGCTCGGGATCGGTCATCTCAAGATGAGCCTGGCCACCCGGGAACAGCATGGCGAAGATCTCGCGGAAGTTCGCGTCGACCTTCTCAAACGTCACCAGAAACGCCTTGCGCATCTTGCGATCAATGGCCACCGTGATCTTGGTGAGCGCCTTGCGCGCGCTCTCCAGATCAGCCAGCTGCTCCTCGATGTAGTCGGCGCGGCGCTTGAGCTGCTCGTACTCCTCCATGGCAACCTGGTTCACGGGGCCCAGATTGTTGATCTGGCGCACAAGCTGGTTGAGCTCGCGCTCGGCGGCATCGCGATCGGTGGGCGCCGGCAGCATGAGCGCTTCCTCGAGCACCGTGGTACCGTCGGCGGTAATGGCCTTGATGGCCGCCTCTACCTGCACCTCGAGCTTGCCGCGCGCAACCTTGAACTCATTTTGCATCGCCGTGGCGGCATCAACCCGCTCCTTGGCACGGGAGACCCCGGCCTTGGCATCCTCGATGGTCTTCTTGAGCGAAGCGGAGTCCGCCTCTTCCAGAGAGGCCTGGTCACGCAGGCGCGCTGCCCAATCCGATGCGCGTTCCAACAGGGCAGAATAGCGTTCGTGCATGGGGTCGACGCGCAGGCGCAGCAGCTCGAGCGAGCGCGAAGCCTGGCGTGTTCCGCGGATACGACGGTCGATGCCCTCAAGACGATGCTCAAGGTCGGGCACGCGGCCCTTCAGCGAACGCAGGCGCTCGCTCGTCTGGGCCAGGCGCACCTTGGCATCGGCGAGCTTACCGGCAGCCTCGGAATCGTCACGGCGAACGCGATCGAGCTCATCGTTGGCCTCGGCAATCTGCAACCCCAGATTGCTTGCCTGCGCGCGAGCCTCGTCACGCGAACGGGTGAGCTCGTCAACGCGCGGGCGCGCAGCGCGAACGGCTTCGGAGGCCTGCTCGCGGCGCTTGGAGATGCGCACGCGCTCGACCTCGGCATTGTTGGCGCTTTGCTCCAAGCGGCCGATCTCGGAGAGCAGCGAGCGGCGCTCGCCCTCAAGACGGGCGATCTCGCCGGCGGCATCGCCCTCAGCGGCACGCGCTTCCTCAACGGCCGCATTGGCCTCAACGACCTGGCCTGACACATGTTCAAACACAGCGGCCAAATCGGGCTCAAGCCCCTCCAGCTCGCGGATACGGCGCTTGCGCTCCAGAGCACCCGAGGCCTCGCCGGCATCGAGGCCCACGCGCACCAGGCCGCCGCAGCTTACGCGAGCGCCATCGGGAGTCACGTAAGTCACGCCGTCAACGACCGGCGCCGACAGCGCGGCAGCAAGATCGTCCACGACGTAATAGCCGCCGAGCAACGCCTCGACGACGGGACCGTAGCCTGCGCGTACGGACAGACGATCAACCAGACGGGTACCGGCAGCGCCCTCAGCGGCGGTAGAGCCGCTCACGCCGCGCGCCACCAGCAGCGCCTCGCCCGAGGCCTTCTTTTGGTCCAGAGCCGCACGACCGGCACGCTCAAGCGTGGCGGCGTCATCAAACAGCAGCGCATCGATATCGCCGGCGAGCAATTGCTCAACCAGGCCCTCAAGCTCGCGCGGGGCCTCCAGCACGTCGCCCAGACGACCCAAGACATCGTCGCCCAGCGTACCCACCAGACGGCTCACGAGCGGCGAGCTGTCGGCCATGCGGGCATCGAGTTTCTTTTGGCTGGCAAGCTCCGAGCGCACCTCGGACAGCTTGTTGCGCGCCTCACTCTCACGATTACGCAAGTCCTTCAGGGCTGCACGGGCGACCTCGGTGGCCTCACGCGCATCGGCCTGGGCCTGGCGCGCTTCCTCAAGAGCGCCTTCAAGCTCCTCAGCGCGGTCGCGACGGCTCTCGAGTGAGGCCGTGACCTCCTCGAGCTGCTCGTCAATCTGCTCCAGGCGCGAGGCGTACATGTTGTCCTCGACCTCGGCGTTGCTCAGCGAGTCCTTCACCTTGGCGAGCTCGAGCGCGGCGTTATCGGCCGCACGCTGCACATCGCGCTGCTCGCGCGTGAGCTGCGAAATCTGATTGTCGAGCGCAACGCGACGCTCGTGGAGCTGGGCGGCGGCAGGACCGGCGGCGTCAACGTCGTCCTGGGCCTGCATGTGCGCACCGGTAACTTCCTCAAGCTGGGCACGCGCATCCTCGAGCTCCTCGACCACGCGACGACGCTGATGTTCGGAGCTCGAAATCTGCCCGCGCATGTCGGACAGGCGCGACACCATGTTGTGGCCTTTTTCCTCGAGCAGGCGCATATCGGAGTTAATGCGGCCGACCACGTCTTGCATATGGCGGCGCTGCTCGCCCAGGTCGCCCACAAAAAGGCCCTTTTCCTCGAGCATGACCTGGAGCTTCTCGAGCTCGCGCTCCTTTTCGCCCAGGCGGTACTGCGCAAGCTCAAGCTCGGCAGCGCCCTCCTTGGAGCGGCTCTCCAGGTCGTTCCACTGCGACTGCAGCGAACGGAGCTCGTCGACGGCCAGCATCTGCGTAAGCTCGTTCGCGCGCGAGGACAGCTCTTTGTACTTGCGCGCGCGATCGACCTGACGCTCCAGCGGCCGCAGCTGACGGGCGATCTCCTTATTGATGTCGCGGGCACGGGTCAGGTGCTCGTCCATCGATTTAATCTTTTTGAGCGCACGCTCCTTGCGGCGCTTGTGCTTGGAGATGCCGGCAGCCTCCTCGATCAGGGCGCGGCGCTCCTCGGGGCGGCTCTGCAAAATGGCGTCGAGCTTGCCCTGGCTGATGATGGAATGCGTATCCTTGCCCAGGCCCGAATCGTGCAGGATGTCCTGAATGTCCATCAGGCGGCACGGGCTCGAGTTGATGAGGTACTCGCTTTCGCCCGAGCGATACATACGACGGGTGATAGCGACCTCGTCAAAGTCGACGGGCAGCATATGGTCCGAGTTATCGAGCACCAGCGTAACCTCAGCGACACCCACCGGCTTGCGCGCTGACGAGCCCGAGAAGATGACGTCCTCCATGGCCTGGCCGCGCAGCTGCTTGGCGCTCTGCTCGCCCAGGACCCACAGAATCGAGTCAGAGATGTTCGATTTTCCCGAGCCGTTGGGACCGACGATGACGGTCAGGCCCGGCTCAAACGTCATATGGGCGCGGTCGGCAAACGACTTGAACCCTTTGAGCATGAGGGACTTGAGATACACGGTTCCTCGCTTACACGTGCTTCTTGTTCAGAATCACGCCGTTGGTGGTGTAACCCATGCGGTCGAGCGCTTCGAGCGCGGCGGCTCCCTCGGCTTCTTTCTTTGAGGAGCCGGAGCCGCGACCCTGACGAATACCATCGATCAAAACCACGGCGGTAAAGGTGGGCGCATGTGCCGGGCCCTCAGAGCCAACGAGCTTGTACGCCGGGGGCTCGTGACCGTCGGCTTGCACGCACTCCTGCAAAAACGACTTGGGGTTTGCAGGATGCTCGGCACGCTCGGAAGCCAAATGCGGCTTAAGCGTACGATGGATAAACTCAGCTGCGGCATCCCAGCCGGCATCCAGGTACAGTGCGCCCACGAGCGACTCGTAGACGTTCTCGAGCGCCGAATGCAGGCCGCGCGCACCGGTACCGGTCTCGGAGGCACCAAAGATGATGATGTCGTCGATGCCCAGCTCGTGAGAAACCTCGGACAGCGTAGCGCCCGAGACAAGCGACACCTTCAAGCGCGTGAGCTTGCCCTCGTCAAACTCCGGATAGGACTCAAACAGGGAGCGTGCGACCACAGCGCCCAAAATGGAATCGCCCAAGAACTCAAGGCGCTCATAGCTTGCCGAGACTGGCTGGCCTTCGACGGCCGAAGGATGCGTAAGCGCCGCGCGCAGCAGCACCTTATTATTGAACTCGTGGCCCAGAATTTCCTGGGCACGCGCAAGTCGTTCAGACAAAGCCAAGACCTAGGCCTCCCTGGCGTTTTCGATCGCGTCGACGGCGTCGGCGACAGAGTTGAGCGAGAGCAGGGTCTCGTCATCGATCTCGAGGTTGAACTCGTCCTCGATGGCCGTAACCAGCTGCAGACGCTCGAGCGAATTGGCATCGAGGTCGTCAAAGGTGGTCTCCTCGCTAATTTCGGCAACATCGACGCCCAGAACGTCAGCAGCGACCTCGGCGATCTTGTCGAAGATTTCGGAGCGGTCCATAGCGCTTCCTCTCATAGTGCATGAATACCAAAAGAATGGTACCGCCCGGGCGGTACCAAGACACGGTTCTGATTCTACCCCACGACGTGCACCGCGAAGCACATAACAGCGCTCTAACTCGCTGTTAAAAAACGATACCGTCCATGGAGTTGGCGACATTCTCGACCAGCCCGGCGCGCACGGCTTCGGCCGCCGCGAGCGTACCGTTTTTGACAGCCTCGACCGAAGTGGCACCATGGCCGATCAGGACCACGCCGCGCAGGCCCAAAAGAATCGCGCCGCCCTTGGCGTCACCCGAAAGCTTGGCTTTAATCTCGCGCATCTGCTTTTTAATGAGCAGCGCGGCGATCTTGGTGCCGAGCGATGACATAAAGACGCCCTTGAGCTCCTGCAGCAAAAACTTGGCAGCGCCCTCGGTAGCCTTGAGAGCGATATTACCCGACATGCCGTCGGCAACAACGACATCGAAGTTACCTGAGGTGATGTCCGTTCCCTCGCAGTTACCAACAAAGCCGGGAACGGCGGTCTTCATAGCCGGGAAGCAGGCCTTGGTAAAGTTGGAGCCCTTCTCATCCTCGGTGCCGTTGGCAAGCAGGCCCACGCGAGGATGCTCGATGCCCAGGACGACGCGGGCATAGGCGCTACCCATCTGGGCAAAACGCACCATGTCATCGACCTCCACATCGGGGTTGGCACCCATGTCGCACAGCACCGTCAGACCGCCGGCGCGATTGGGCAGCGCATTGGTCAGACAGGGGCGCACCGGCTGCTTCTTGCCTTCGGCCTGATACCTAAACGGCGTCACATAGGCGGTGGCGGCAGCGGTCATGGCACCGGTCGAGCCGGCGGAGAAGAACGCGTCCGCGTTGCCCTTTTTGATGGCGCGGCAGGCAAGCACGATCGACGATTTACGCTTGGTCATCACGGCGCGAATGGGATCGTCATCCATGGCGATAACGTCGGGTGCCTCAAGAGCCTCAACACGTGCATGGGAAGCAGCAAAGGGATTGACGATTTCAGCGGGGCCAGCTGCCAAGACCTCGATATCGGGATCGGCGGCAAGCGCAGCCTCGATACCATCGAGAACAACCTGAGGTTTCTCGTCTCCGCCCACAATGTCTACACAAACGCGAACGTTACTCATATACATGCTCCTTATACAAAAATGGCCGACTCATTGAGCCGGCCATTGTGGTTCCATTTGGAACGGCATCGCATCCAGAGTATACCGTTACTCGGTAACGATAACCTCGCGGTCCTTGTAGAAACCGCAGCTGGGGCACACGTGATGCGGAAGCTTGACAGCGCCGCAACGGGGGCACGTGGACTGAGCCGCAGCCGAGATCTTCATGTTGGCGGAACGACGGGTGTGAGTGCGGATACGACCCTGCTTTTGTTTAGGTACGGGCATAGTGACCTTCCTTATGAACTATCCAGTGTGGCGATTACGCGCAAGTAGCGATACTACCACAGTTTTACTCATCGAGCTTGAGATTCTTCAATGCTGCAAATGGATTTTCCGTGGCAGCGGCCCATTCTGCCTCTGCCTGGGTGGCGCAATCGCATTGCTCGACGTTGAGATTGCAACCGCAAGTGGGACACAGACCGCGGCAATCGGGCTTGCAGAGCACCACAAACGGCGTGTCCATGACAACGGCATCGTTGATGGGCTCACCCAGATCGACGATGCGGTCCTCACCCAGGAGCTCGTAGCCGTCCTCGTAGGCCTCGGGATCCTCGGGCTCCTCAAAGAGGTAGAACTCCTCGATCTCGCCGGCGATATCAAACGAAGCGGGCTCCAGGCAACGGTCGCACTCGCCGGTGGCGTGCGCGCGGACCATGCCCGTGAGCAAGACACCGGTACCGGCATTGGTAAAGACAACGTCGTAGTCGATGCCGTCCTGTAGCTGGTACTCCTTCTCGCCCACCGTATAGGTGGCGACATCGACCTTGCCGGTCAGCGGATACGAATCTCCGGGAAACTCGAGCTGTTCGGAAAGATCGACGGTAACGCTCGGGAACTCAGCCATTACCACTGACCATTCTGTTGGGCGGCACCCTCGTTGAGCTGCTGACGGCAACGGGTAACGGTGCCGGTCAGGCTCTTGAGATTCTCCTCCAGGTGCGTAAAGACCTGCTCTGCGTAGTCCTCGGCAGCATAACGCGTCTCGCGCTCGTACTGCTGGGCACGATCGCGGATGTCGTCGGCCTGCTGCTGTGCCAAGCGGACGATCTCCTGCTCACCGGCAATGGTGAGGGCCTGCTGCTGAGCGTCGGCGATGATGGAATCGGCCTGAGCGGCGGCGGAAGCCATAAGCTCCTCGCGCTCCTTAAGGATACGGCGGGACTTCTGCCACTCCTCGGGATAGCTCATGCGGATCTCGTCGAGGATGTTGAAGAACACGTCGGCGTCGATGACCTTGAACTGAGCGTTCTTGCCGAAAGGCGGCTTGGCTTCCTCGATCAGCCCTTCGAGCTCATCGACCAAGCTGACGATCCTATCGCCAGGAAAATTCTCGCCCGGCATCCGGTCTCCTTTCATAGGTAACATATCATCGTGCTAGTTTACCACATGCCACCAGGCAATAAAAAACGTCACGAAAAGCGATGTCTGAGCGCTTCGACCACGTTGGGCGGGACAAACGTCGATACATCGCTGCCGAGTGAGGCGATCTGACGAACGACCGAGCTCGAGATATAGCCGTACTGCGGCGCACTCATGACAAAGATGGACTCCAGCTCGTTATCCAAGCGATAGTTGAGATCTGCCTGCTGCAGCTCGTACTCAAAGTCGGTCATGGCGCGCAGGCCCTTGACCACGGCCCCCGCCCCCTGCTCGCGAGCGAAGTCGACCAAGAGGCCGGTAAAGGGCAGGACCTCGACGCCGTCGATATCACCGAGCGCCTCGCGGGCCAGCGCCACGCGCTCATCGAGCATAAACGTGGTACCCACACCGTTTTTACCCTGCGACTCGGCAACAGCGACGATCACGCTGGGAAAGATGCGGCGGGCGCGGCGGATGACGTCGATATGGCCAAACGTGATGGGATCGAAGGTGCCCGGGACGATCACGCGGTTGATGGTGTCATTCATGGGCGTCCTCCTGAAACGTCGTGGCATCGTTGTTGTTAGCATCGGTGCCGGCGTTATCGCCCTCACCATCGTCATCGCCGACCCAACGAAGCAGGTCGACCGAGGTAATGCCGTAGTGCTTCTCGCGCACAATCTCAAAGCCTGCCGGATGCGCGCCCGCATCGGCGGCGGCATGCTCAAACAGGGCATAAGCGCCAGATGCAAGCAGACCCTGCTGAGCCAGGTTCGGCAGCAGTTCCTCGACCGGCTCGGCACCAAAAGCATAGGGCGGGTCGAGCAGGACCAGATCAAACGGGCCGCCCGGCACACGACCGCGCGAGGCGCTCGCCAGCATGTCGCCCGTTACCACGCGCCAACGCGCACGGTCACGGCAGAGCGACTCGATATTCTTGGTAATGAGCCGCGCGGCATTCCGATCGATCTCGAACGTCGTGAGTGAGCGGGCACCACGTGAGAGCATCTCTAACCCTAAGGCACCGGAGCCGCCAAAGGCGTCCAGCACGCGGACCTCATCCAGATCGAAGTCGAATGCCGACATGACCATAGATGCGCATGCCTCGCGCACGCGATCGGTCGTGGGGCGGGTGACATCGCGACCACGGGGCTCCTCGATCTTACGACCGCGCCATTCGCCGCCGATGATTCTCATCCTCCGCTGACCTCCTTAAAAATGTGTCGATATCGCATGGCGACCGCATCGCGCAGGGGGCGCGTCGCCACGGAGTCAAGGTTGCAAGCATACCGCAAGAGCTCGACCGCGTCCAAATGGGCCCACTCGATCAGCTCCTCGTCGGCATCCAGGTCGACAAAGCGCAGGGTCACTCCGCCATGCTGGCGGTACCCCAGGATTTCGCCCTCGTGGCGCAGACGCAGGTCCATCTGGGCGAGCGTAAAGCCATCCGAGGTCTTCTCGAGCGATTGCAGGCGATCTTGTGCTGCCGAAGCGCCGCCGTTGCCCTTGGAGTGCGTCATGACCAGACACGTGCCCGACACGCTGCCACGGCCCACGCGACCGCGCAGCTGGTGCAGAGCAGCCAAACCAAAGCGCTCCCCGTTCTCGATGACCATGACGGTGGCGTTAGGCACGTCGACGCCCACCTCGACCACCGTAGTCGAGACGAGCACGTCAATCTCGCCACGCTTAAAGGCATCGATAACCTGGTCCTTCTCCCCCGCTGGCATGCGGCCGTGAAGGCGCTCGATGGCAAGACCCGGCAACGCCAGACGCAGGCGATCGAGCTCGGTCGCCGTATCGTGCAGCGGCACGGGGACCGTCACGCGGCCCTCGTCGTCGCGGGCGATACCGGGCACGTCCTCCAGATCATCGGCCGAGTCACTCGGCTCCACGAGCGGGCAAATCACGTAGGCCTGCTGACCCTTTTCATGCGCCTCGCGGATGGCGCCATAGGCAAGGTCGCGACTCGACTCGGTAAGCACGCGTGTCGTCACGCCAGCGCCAGGGACGGGCCGATGGCGGATGATACTCGTGTCCAGATCGCCGTAGACCGAAAGCGCCAGCGTACGCGGGATGGGCGTTGCCGTCATAACGAGCAGATCGGCACCGGGGCCCTTCGCGCGCAAGGCATTGCGTTGGCCGACGCCAAACCGGTGCTGCTCATCGATGACTACGAGCGACAAATACTTAAACGCCACGTTATCCGAAAGGACCGCGTGGGTTCCAAAGAGGACGTCGAGCTCTCCCGATTCCAGCTGTGCATGGATGCGCTCGCGCTCTGCGGCCGGCGTGGCACCCGTCAGAAGCGCCCAAGACATGCCGGCCTGCGAGAGCAGAGGGCCGGTCTTATCGGCATATTGACGCGCCAGCACGCCCGTGGGCGCCATAACGCAGGCCTGTGTGCCGCTATCGGCAGCCACAGCCAGCGCGCAGGCGGCAACGGCGGTCTTACCGGTACCGACATCGCCCAGCAGCAGGCGGTTCATCACGCGCCCGCCATCGCACATATCGCGCAGGATGTCTTGGAACGCGGCCTCCTGCTCGTCGCTCAGCGAAAACGGCAGGGCCTGCTTGAGCGCGGCCAGGTGCTCGCCCGCGGCGTGGGCGTAGGGAGCGACTTCGACCAAGACACCGTCGTTGCGCAGGCGCAGCGCCAGCTGCAGGTAGAGGCACTCCTCGTAGGCAAGCCGTGCGCGCGCGATTTCGCGCTCAGCCATGCTCGAGGGAAAGTGGATCGATCGAAGGGCACGGGCATGGCTCATCAGGCGACGTTTAACGCGTAAGCGTGCCGGAATGGGATCAAAGGGATTGCCGACGGCCTCGAGCGCGCCACTTACGATACGGCGCATCCATGCCTGACTCACGCCGTCACTCACGTAATGGACCGGCAGGATAGTGCCCGCGGCGCGCCCTTCCTCAAGCTTTTCAAAGTGCGGCGAGGCCATCTGCTTAAAGCCGTAGGCAAACTCGACCTTACCCATTACGGCTAGGCGGTCGCCCTGCTTAAGCTGCTGGGCAATCCAGGGCTGGCGGAAAAAGGCGACCTGCAGCACGCCCGTCTCGTCAACGAGTGAGACCTCGGTCACCTGCATGCGCGGACGCGGCTGCTTTTGGACGATACGATCGACCGTGGCGATGATGGTACACACGGTACCGATGGGCGCCATCTCGATGGACCAGGAGCGCGTAAAGTCCAGGTATCGATGAGGGATATGGAGAAGGAGGTCCCCCACCGTCCGAATTCCCAGACGGCGAAGGGCCTCCTCACGTTTACCCGAAACATATTTGAGTCGCGCGATATCCTCGTCGAGCGCATTGCTCTGGGCAAAGCGCTCCGAGACGCGCGGCACGGAGCACAGTTCGGACATGGGCAGTTGCCTACTCGATCGAGAAGATCACGGGATAGAGCGGCTGCTCGCCACGATGGGCGTCGATCTCCAGATCGGGCTGAGCCTCCTCGATAGCGTCGACGATCTCCTGGAAGGCCTCATCGGACAGTTCCTCGCCGGCCAGAATCGTCAGCGCGTCGCCCTCCTCTTCCTCCTGCATACGGTTGATGCAATCGAGCGTGACCTGCTTCACGTCGGAGCCGACCACGTCGATGGAGCCGGCAATGATGCCCATGACGTCACCGGAGTGAATTGGCGAACCGTCGGAGGCACTGGAGTCGCGCACGGCGCGGGTGACCTCGCCATCGCGGACCTCGCTGATGGCGTCGACCATAGCGGCGACGGCATCCTCGAGCTCGGAATCGGGCAGGACCGCGAACAGCGCGGAGAAGGCCTGCGGAACGGTCTTGGTGGGAACGACGGCGACCTTCTTGTCGGTGCAGGCAGAGGCAGCGGCCTCGGCGGCCATGCGGATGTTGCCGTTGTTGGGCAGAATGATGACCGAGGTCGCGTTGACCTGGTCGACGGCGCCCAGCAGGTCTGCAGTCGAGGGATTCATGGTCTGGCCACCGGACACGATCACGTCAACGCCGAGGGACTTGAGGATGTCTGCCTCGCCGGAACCGGCGGCAACGGCGACAAAGCCCAGGGCCTTCGCGGGCTCGGCGGCCTTCTCCTGGTCCTCGTGGATCTTGGCGGTACGGTCGTGGGCCTCCATCTCCATGTTGTGGATAAAGACCTCGTAGATCTGGCCAAGCTGCAGCATGTGCTCGAGCACCAGGTTGGGGGTGTTGGAGTGCACGTGGATCTTGTAGTCGGGATATGCACCCACGAGCAACTCGCAGTCGCCCATGGAGCCCAGGAACTTAAGGCACTCGTCCTCGTCAAACGGGGCGTCGGCCTTAAAGAGGAACTCGTTGCAGTAGCGGAACTCCGAGCCCTCCCAATCGTCGTTGGCCTCGATCTCAACGCGGCCAAGAGCGGCATCGCGTGCAGAGCCAGCGGAATCGAACGTAGCGGAGAAATCCTCGACAACGGTGCTGCGACCAAGTGCTGCAGCCACAAAGTTCTCCAAGAAGATGGCAAAGCCGAAGGCGCCGGAGTCGACCACGCCGTTCTCTTTGAGGACGGGCAGCAGGTCGGGCGTGCGAGCGACGGACTGGTAGGCCTCGACGACGATGGCATCGAGCGCGTCCTCGGCCGAGAACTTCTTCTTTTCGCACTCGTCGGCCTTGGTCGAGACATCGCGCAGCACCGTGAGAATCGTGCCCTCGATGGGCTTACGGACGGCCTGGAAGGCGACCTTGACGGCGCGGCGGAAGGCGAAGGCGATGTTGGCGGACGTAATGGGCTCGTCGGCGGAGACAAGGCCCTCGGCCACACCGCGCAGGATCTGCGAGGTAATGACGCCGGAGTTACCGCGGGCGCCCATCAGGGAGCCGTGGGTGATGGCGCCGGCAATGGCCTTCATGTCGGCATCGGCGGGAAGGGCGGAGAGCTCCTTGGTCACCGAGGCGAGCGTGAGCGACATGTTGGTGCCGGTGTCGCCGTCGGGTACGGGGAAGACGTTGAGCTTATTGATCTCCTCGGCCTTGTCAGAAACGGCAGCCGCAGCGATCGGAAAACAGGTGCGAATGGTCTTTGCAATCATGGGTATTTGAATCTCCGTTTTCGGATGCTAGTTCAGACGGCTCTTGAGCGCGTCGATATGGATGCCGATCTTAAGGCTGGCGGGATCGATTTGGGCAATCTCCTGCAGGGTAAAGGCAACGGAGCTCGAAAGGTTGTGGCAGACGGACTTCATGTTGACGCCGTTCTCGAGCACGACGTGAAGATCGACCGTAAGGCCGTTCTCGTCGGCGGAGACAAGCACGCCCTTGCGGAGGCGCTGACCGGCAAGCAGGCGCACGCTCTCGGCGCCTTGGAGCTGCTCAGCCATACCGACGACGCCATAGCACGTCATCGCGGCATAACCGGCAATATCGGCAATAACGTCGTTCGAGACGCTCAGGCTGCCGTTAATGGTCTCAGACACAAGAATCTCCTTATCTGGTGCTCGCGGCACCATGTCGTGGGAGCAATCATTGCAATATTCTACAACGACCGCGCCATGTTGAGGTGGTGGGTCGCGGGATTACATCCTCGACACGAAATGTTGATATGGCAACGTTCGAGTCAAGTGGTCGCGGCATGAAAAAACCCGCCGCATAAGCGACGGGTTTTACAACCTGGCTCCCCGGGTAGGACTCGAACCTACAACAGCGCGGTTAACAGCCGCGTGCTCTACCATTGAGCTACCGAGGAATTTAAAAGCCCAGCGGAATGGGCTGAGAAATTCTGGCTCCCCGGGTAGGACTCGAACCTACAACAGCGCGGTTAACAGCCGCGTGCTCTACCATTGAGCTACCGAGGAATAGGTGCGTGCTCTCAAGCAACGAAGTTTATTATACGGACGAATCAGCTCAGGGCAAGAACTTTTTTGAGAATTTTTCCGACCTAGTCATTGGGGACGTCCCCAATGACCACATGAAAGCGCCCCCAAGCGGATGTGCTTGAGGGCGCTTCTTGCTTGCGAGGTTATGACTCGATGTAGTCCTTCAGCTTGCTGCTGCGGCTCGGGTGGCGGAGCTTGGCCAAGGTCTTGGACTCGATCTGGCGGATACGCTCGCGCGTGACGCCAAACTCGCGGCCGACTTCCTCGAGCGTACGGGGATGCCCGTCGACAAGGCCAAAGCGCAGCTCGATAACCTTGCGCTCACGATCGGCAAGCGAGTCGAGCACCTGAGTGAGCTGCTCCTGCAGCATGGAGAAGCTGGCGGCATCGGGCGGAACGATAGCCTGGGAGTCCTCGATAAAGTCGCCCAGCTGGGAATCCTCTTCCTCGCCGATGGGGGTCTCGAGCGACACGGGCTCCTGCGAGATCTTCTGGATCTCGCGGACGCGGTCGGCGCTCATGTCCATCTCGGCACCGATCTCCTCGGGGGTCGGGTCGCGACCCAGGTCCTGAAGGAGCTGGCGCTGCACGCGGACGAGCTTGTTGATAGTCTCAACCATATGCACGGGAATACGGATGGTACGGGCCTGATCGGCAATGGCGCGCGTAATGGCCTGACGGATCCACCACGTGGCGTACGTGGAGAACTTAAAGCCCTTCTGGTAGTCGAACTTCTCGACGGCGCGGATCAGACCGAGGTTGCCCTCCTGGATCAGGTCAAGGAACAGCATGCCGCGACCGACATAGCGCTTGGCGATGGAGACGACCAGACGCAGGTTTGCGCTGATGAGTGCCTGCTTGGCTTCGAGGCCCACGTTCTCAATGCGCGTAAGACGACGCATCTCGGCACGCGTGAGCTCGAGCTCGCCGGCATCGGCAGCCTCGAGCTTCTCGGTGGCCTCGAGACCGGCCTCGATCTTCATGGCCAAATCGACCTCTTCGGAGGCGGTCAGCAGGTCGACCTTGCCGATCTCCTTGAGGTACATACGAACCGGATCGCCGGTCAGCATCACCGTGGAGGCATCGATGCCACGCACGCGGGAGCGTGAACGGGACGTGCGCACGGTGCGCTTCTTCTTGCTCTTGGAAGAACCCATCTCGGCATCGGCCTGACGGGCCATCTTGAGCTCGTGATCGTCGAGCGAGCCGGAATCGTGCTCGTCGTCGTCATCGAAATCGTCGGTATCGGTATCGTTATCGTCATCGTCGACGTCCATGGGGGCGTCGTCGTTACCGCTCGCGGAGATAATCTGGATGCCGCTGTTGCGCAGCGCGGAATACACCGCGGTGAGCTGCTCGTCAGAAACATCGATATCCTTCAGGGCGACCTGAATCTCGTCCTCGGTTACCGAAGTCCTGTTTGAGCCGTTGCCCATGAGCTTTGCAACGTAGGATTCCAGCCCAGTACCCGTGCTCTCAGTCTTTTTTGGCACAGATTCTCCCTTCATAGTCCACAGGACTCAATACTTTAGCACACACATTGACATCTATACCCAAAAAGAGGACTGGATATAGGCGAGAATACGCTGGTTGACCACAACATCTAGGTTTGTTCGGTGCCCGCGGCCTCCAGACCGATCAAACGGAACGGGTCCGCCACGCCGCCGATAGACTTTTGCAGCTCGCGTTGACGCTGCGAATCCTGCGCGGCCTGCACGGTCAACGCGCGACGGGCCTCATCATCGAGCGAACGGTCCTGGCGCAGCTTGGCCTGTGCGGCACGCATGCGGCGCTTGATGGTGTAGAGCTCGAGCGTATCGAGCATGAACACGATGTTCGTCTCGGTGGGGTGCTTGCTCGTCGCGGAGATGCGCCCGGCACTCACAAGCGTTGCCGCCTCGGGACAGACCGAGCGCGCCGCATCCATGCAGGCTGCAGGATCGGTTCCCGGCGGCGTTGCCAGAACGGCCCATGCGATGGACTCGTGACGTGGGTCAACCCACTCGATAGAGCAGATGCGGTCGGCATACGTGCGGAACAGGTCGGGGTAGCTCGTGAGCATCGTCAACAGCTCGCGCTCCCCTGCCAAGGACTTGCGCTCAAGATCAGTAAGAACCATCGGCGCCGCCGCAGCCGGAGCGCCCGAACCATCAGTCACAGGCACAGCACCCATACCATCAGGCACATCGATCGGCGGCAGGTCGTCGACGACCTCCACGGGCGCGGCACCGTAGGCATCGAGCGGGACGTAGTCATACGGCTCTTCTTCGACCGGCGCGGACACCGGCGGCGTCGCGCCCGATGCCCAAGCACCGCGAGATGCCCCCTGCGAACCAGACGTCCGACCGCCCGCGCTACCAGAGCGCTCGGCTTGCGCCCGCTGGCGTTCATAGTTCTGCTCACGACGTCGTTCCGCATCTTCGCGCTTGGCGACATCGCGAAACACGCGACCCGAACTCGCGCGAACCGTCTCCAGATCCAAACCCAGCAGATCGGCAATCTGGATAAAGTATGTGTCGATCATATAGCTATCGCGCAGCGGATAGATAAGCGTCAGCGCATCTTCCAGCGCCTTGGCACGACCGCCCGGCGTGGTGATGTCACTCGACTCCTGCAGCGAACGGTAGACAAAGTCCATGAGCGGCTCGGCAGCGTCGATGCGCGCCTGAAGCTCCTGTCCACCATGCGCCGTGATGAACTCCATGGGGTCGTTGCCGTCGGGCAGCACCACGCAGCGCAGGTCCATCGAATCCTGCTCGATAAATTGAATCGCGCGACGGGCGGCCTTCTGGCCCGCGGCATCGCCATCGAACATATACACGATACGCTTGGCAAAGCGGGTGAGCGTCTTGACGTGATGCTCCGTGAGCGCGGTGCCCAGCGTGGCGACAACGTTTTTGATCCCCGCCTCCCAGCAGGCGATGCAATCGGTATAGCCCTCCACCACGATGGCCGTATCCCGCGCGACGATAAACTCTTTGGCCCAGTTAAAGCCATAGAGGTTTCGCTTTTTATGGAACACGCTCGTCTCGGCGGTGTTGAGGTACTTGGGTTGGCCGTCACCCATGATGCGCCCGCCAAAGGCAATGTTGTGACCCTGCTCGTCAAAGATGGGAAACATCACGCGGTCGTAGAAGCGGTCGGCAAGCTGCCCGCGCCCGCGGCTCACGGCAACGTTGGCGTCGATCATCTCCTGCGGGGTAAAACCCGCCTGGGACAGGTGCGACACCAGCGCGTTGCGGCCCGGTGCAAAGCCCAGGCAGTAGCGGCGGCAGACGTCGCCACCCATACCACGGCTGGCAAAGTACTCGCGTGGACGGCCGTCCTTACCGCGCATAAGCATGGTGTGGTAGAACTGGGCGGTCTCGGCACACAGATCGTAGATGCGGGCACGCTTGGTACCGCGCTCGCGACGATCTCCGGTGTCATGCAGCTCAATACCCGCACGATCGGCCAAATAGCGGATTGACTCGGGAAAGCTCAGGTTTTCGCGCTTCATGATATAGGTGAAGACGTCGCCGCCTTCGCCGCAGCCAAAGCAGTGCCAGACCTGCGTAGCGGGGATAATGTGGAAAGAAGGCGTCTTTTCGCCATGGAAGGGGCAGCAACCCCAAAACTCATGGCCGCGGGGCTTGAGCTCAACCGTTTCCTGCACGATGGCAACTAAGTCGGACGCAGCGCGTACCTGGTCTTTTTCCTCATCGCTAATCACGGATACTCACCCCCTGCTCGCCCAAGTTGTGACGAATATCCTCGATATTACCCTCGACGGTCGAGATCAACTCATCCAGCGATTCGAACACACGCGAGGGACGCAGCCAGCGCGTAAACGCCAGCGAAACGGAAGCGCCGTACAGGTCGCCCGTATAACCAATTAAGTTAGCCTCGAGATGCGATGAAGCGGCATCGTCGGCATACGTCGGCGGCAGGCCGACATTAACGGCAGCGGGCCACGCGATGTCATCGACGAGCACCAGACCCTCATACACACCATCGGCAGGCACCTGAATGCCGTCGGGAACCTGCAGGTTTGCCGTGGGAAAGCCCATGTCAGAACCCTCGTGACGGCCACGAATAACACCGCCACGCAGCATATACGGGCGGCCGAGCAACTCAGCAGCAAGCTCCACATGGCCCTGTCCCAGCTCATGACGAATGCGGGTGGCGCAAATGGCCTCACCGCCCTCGCAAAGCAGGTCGTGACCATACACGTCAACGCCGCGCTCGGAACCCCAAGAGCGCATCTCGGCAACACCAGAAGCACCGCCACGACCCAGCCTAAAGTCGCTGCCAACGCGAATCGAACGAATGTCGACCAGACGCGACACCAGCGAGAGAAAAGCAACATGGTCGAGTGCCGCAACCTCAGGCGTAAAGGGAACGGCCACCACCGCATCGACCCCGGTCTGAGCCAAGGCATGTAGACGGTCGGCCGTCGTCATCAATTTTTGAGCGGGCGAAGGACTCACCACAACGTCCGGATCGGGATCGAAAGTGACCACGACCGCCTTGCAATCATGGGCGCGCGCATCGCTAACAAGCGCCGCAATGAGCTCCTGGTGTCCACGGTGAACGCCGTCGAACACGCCGATGGCAATCGATGCGGCACCCAGGTGCTCACACTTATCAAACGCATCGGCAGTAACGATGTGAGCCACGTCCGACTCGCCCGCGAAAAAAATACGCGCGAGCTCGTGAGCGGACAACATCATCGAACACCGCCGATTGCCTGCGGAAACACGTGCTCCATGACAAAGCGGCCACCCTCGATGCGGGCGAGCGCCTTGAGTCCCCCATCGAGCACCAACGCAAAAGGCGACTTCGAGGTATCGAAATCGGCAAGCGCACGCTCAACGGGAATGCGTCGACCGCAGAGCAGATCGTCGGCAAGATTGCCCGGCAAGTCAACACGCGTGGCGCCCAGGGCCGCAATGGGATCCAGGGCAAAGCCGGCAGCGGACTCGGCAGAAAGTTCCTCGACCGCATGGCAGGCACCGATGGAGACAACACCGGAGGCCGTGCGGCGCAGCGCGGAAATGTGCGCGGCGCTCTCGCAGGCGCGGCCCAAGTCGCGAGCGAGCGCACGGATATAGGTGCCCTTGCTCACCGAGAACGCCACGGTCCACACACACGTATCACCTTCGCCGCCCACGGCGATCAGGTCGGCGGCATAGACCTCGACGGGGCGCGGAGGTAGGTCCACCGCATTGCCCTCACGAGCAGACTTGTAGGCGCGAACGCCATTGACCGAGATAGCCGAAAACGCCGGCGGCACCTGCATCTGCGGACCCAGCATAGCGGCCAGGCGCTCACGGGCATAGGCAGGATCGCGGAGCTCGTTGGCAACAGCCACCGTGCGGACCGCCTCGCCCTCCGCATCATCGGTATTGGTCTCGGCGCCAAACGAGATGTCGGCGACATAGCTTTTGGTATCGAGCGTGAGCATGCCCAGCAGACGGGTGGCCTGGCCCACACCCACCACCATGACACCCGATGCCATGGGGTCGAGCGTGCCGGCATGGCCGACGCGCCGCTCATGGAGGGCGCGCCGGCATTGCGAAACCACATCGTGGGACGTGCAGCCCACCGGCTTATCGACGGCGAGCAGCATATTCAGTTGAGAAGGCGTACGACGAGCCATGTACCATCCAAAAAGTTAAAGCTCGACGGTCACCGAAGCGGGATCCTCCCCTACCAGTTCGGCCAGCATGGGAAGTGCCACGGTGAGCGTCTCGAGAATCGTTCCGTTGTTGGAGAAACCGGCGGCAGCAGGATGTCCGCCTCCGCCAAAGGCAGCAGCGATCTCGGACACGTTGAGGTCACCCTTGGAGCGCAGGTTGCCGCGCACCTTGGTATCGCCCTCAATGCCCTTCAGGAACAGGCAGACCTCGACGCCCATCACCGAGCGCACCACGTCAACCAGACCGTCGCACTCATCCGAGGTGACACCGCACGCCTCAAGGTCACTCTGGTACGCGTAGCTATACGCGACGCGCCCGTGGGCCACCGTCTTAATGCGGCCCATGACGATGGACTTGAGGTGCAAGAACTCGACACGCATGCTCTGATAGACCTCGAGCGCGACGCGCGCCGGATCGGCACCGTGCGCCACCAGACGCGAGGCGGCATGAAACGCGGCGGCGTCGGCGTTCTGATACTGAAAACGACCGGTATCGGTGACCAGGCCGCACAGCAGGCAGGTTGCAACGCCATCACGTGCGACAATGCCGCAATTGTCCAAGAAGCGGTCGATGATCATGGCGCAGGCTGCAGCTTCGACGCGCCTCAGGCTGAGCTCGGCAAACTCCTCGCGCGCCGGATGGTGATCGAAGCACACCACATGCTTGGAGCGACGAAGCACCTCGGCGGAATTATTGAGACGCTCTACGACCGGTACGTCCACCGAGATGAACAGGTCAGGATTGCCGGTGTACGCAGATGCCGGCACCAGGCGATCGGAGCCTTCCATAAAGCGGTAGATACGCGGAACCGGGTCATCGTCTGCCAACAGCAGCGCAATGTCCTTGTTGGGGAAAAACTTCATGAGCGAAAGGCCCAGACCCAACACGGAGCCCAAGGCATCGCCATCGGGAGAAGTATGTCCCGAAATCGCAATGGAGGACGCACCCTCGATGAGCTCGAGGATGCGTCGCTGAATATCTGCAGACTCGCACGAGGCGAGGTCGGCGGAATTAGTCATCTAAAGCTGCCTCCTGGGCGGCATCCGCTATCGGATAGCCGTCCTCGTCCTTTTCGATCGCAAGCGTGGCGGGAACGTTTTCCAGCGCACGCGTGATGCGCTCGGCCTCATCGGTCGAGCGATCGATGCGAAAATCGAGCTCGGGCGTGACGCGCCAATCGAGCGAGCGAGCCAACAGGCTGCGAATACGGCCCTTGGCGCTTGCAAGCGCCTCCATGACCTCATCGTAGCGGCTCACGTCGCACGACACGTACACGCGCGCGAACGAACGGTCCACCGCGACCTCGACCGCGGTCAGGGTAACCAGGTCGAGACGCGGATCGGAAACCTCAAAGAGCAGGATATAACCGAGCTTCTCGCGAAGCTGCTCGCCCAGACGGCGGGTCGCCTGCGTTTGCTTCATAGCGCTACCCCCTACTCGGTACGGGCAACCTGGTCGATGCGGTAACCCTCGATCTGGTCGCCGGGCTTGATGTCCTGGAAGTTCTCCAGGCCAATACCGCCCTCGGAACCGCTCTTGAGGCTCTTGGCCTCGTCCTTGTAGTGGCGCATCGAGGCAATCTTGCCATTGAAGACCACGATGCCGTCGCGCACCAGGCGCACGGAATCGGTCGCGGCGATCTCGCCCTCCTCGACGCGGACACCGGCGGCGATGCCGACTTTGGGCACCTTGAAGGTGTCCAGGACGGTCGCGGTACCCGTGGAGACCTCGACCTCGGTGGGCTTGAGCATGCCGATGCGGGCGGCGTCGAGCTCCTCGAGGCACTTGTAGATAACGTCGTAGCAACGAATCTCGACGCCCTCGCGCTCGGCAGCGGAGCGGGCCTTGCCGTCGGGACGCACGCCAAAGCCGATGATGATGGCGTTGGAGGCGTCGGCCAGGACGACGTCGGTCTCGTTGATGGCACCGACGGCGGAGTGGATCGTGTTGATGCGGACCTCGGACTGATCCATCTTGTCGAGCGAGTCCTGAAGGGCCTCGATGGAACCCTGGACGTCGGCCTTGATGATCAGGTTGAGCTCCTTGACCTCGGCGTCGGCGATGGTCTCGAAGAGGTTCTCGAGCGTGACGTGCTTCACGCGGCTCTGCTCCTCGATACGGGCCTTGAGCGAGCGCTCATCGGCCAGGGCGCGAGCCTCGCGCTCGTCCTCGAACACGCGGAACTCGTCGCCGGCGTTGGGCACGGACTGCAGGCCCAGGATCTCGACGGCGTCGGAGGGGCCAGCCTCGGTGACGGCGTTGCCCTTGGGGTCGAGCATGGCGCGGACGCGGCCGTAGGTAAGGCCGGCGACCAGCGTATCGCCCACGTGCAGGGTACCGCGGGTCACGAGAACCGTGGCAACAGAACCGCGGCCCTTGTCGAGCTTAGCCTCGAGGACGTTACCGGAGGCAAAGGTGTCGGGGTTGGCCTTAAGCTCGAGCACGTCGGCCTGGAGCAGCACGGTCTCGAGCAGGTCGTCGATACCGATCTTCTGCTTGGCCGAGATGTTGACGAACATGTTCTGTCCGCCCCACTCCTCGGGGATGACGCCGTACTCGGTGAGCTCCTGGCGCACGCGGTCGGGGTTGGCGCCCGGCTTATCGATCTTGTTGACGGCGACGACGATGGGTACGCCGGCGGCCTTGGCGTGGTTGATCGACTCGACGGTCTGGGGCATGACGCCGTCGTCGGCAGCCACGATCAGAATGACGATGTCGGTCACCTTGGCGCCACGGGCACGCATAGCCGTAAAGGTGGCGTGGCCCGGGGTATCGATGAAGGTGATCTTGCGGTCGTTGATCATGACCTGCGAAGCGCCGATGGCCTGCGTAATGCCGCCCGCCTCGCCGGCAGCAACGCCGGTGTGACGGATGGCGTCGAGCAGCGACGTCTTGCCATGGTCGACGTGGCCCATGACGGTGACGACCGGGGCGCGCGGCTTGAGGTCGGCGGGATCGTCGTAGAACGAGAAGGTGTTCTCCTCCTCGGGGGTGATGATCTTGATCTGACGGCCCAGGTCGTCGGCAACGAGCTCGACAAGGTCGTCGGACATGGACTGCGTCATCGTGAGCGGAGTACCCAGCAGGAACAGGCGCTTGATGATGTCGTTGGCCGGAACGTCGAGCGCCTCGGCAAGTTCCTGAACGGTAACGCCCTGGGAGACCTTGATGGCGTCGAGGTCCTCGGGGTTCACGCCCTGGGCCAGCGCCTCCTCTATCTTGCGCTCCTCCTGAGCCTTGGCAGCCTCGCGCTCGCGCTTCTCCTTGCGCTTCTTGCGGCGACCGGTGGACTCGCGAGAGGCCTCCTCGACGGCGGCACGAGCCTCCTCGAGCACCTTCTCGCGGCTGTACTCCTCGGCCTCGCGAGCCATGCGGCTGTAGTGGTCCTCTTCGTTGTTGTGACCGCCCTTGCGCTTCTTGCCCTTGCCCTGCTTGTCGGGGTTGGGGAAGTCCATGCCGGCAGCGACGTTGTTGCTGGCGTTGGTGCGATGGCTGTGCGGACGGCTCTCGGAGGCGTTGCGCTCGGAGTTGTTGTCGGAAGCGTTGCGATCGTTACGACGGCCACCGCGGCGGTCGTTGTTGCCGCCACGACGGTTACCGCGCTCGGCGGCGCGCTCGGCCTTGGCCTTGTCCTCGGCGTCCTTCTTCTCCTTGAGCACGGTCTCCTGTGCGGCGATCTGGTCGAGCAGCGAACGGAAACGCGAACCGGAGTCGGAAGCGGGAACGGCGCGGCGCTGGGCCTCGCGGGCAGCCTCCTCCTTCTCGCGGGCAAGGCGCTCCTGCTCGGCCTTCTTCTTGGCCTCGGCCTCGGCGCGGGCAGCCTCCTCGGCAGCCTGGGCTGCAGCAAACTGGCGACGCTCCTCCTCGCGGGCCTTCTCGGCGGCGATGCGCTCGCGCTCGGCCTCGGCGGCGCGAGCGGCCTCCTCGGCGGCAGCTGCCTGCTCCTCGGCCTGCTTGGCGGCCTCGACTTCCTGGGCGCGGGCCTCGATCACCGAGGCGAGCTGCTTGCGGACCATGGCGACATAAGCGTCCTCCAAGGTGGAGGAAGCGGACTTAGCGGGAATCTTCATATCGGCGAGATGACCCATCAGTTCCTTGGAGGTCATGCCGAACTCTTTGGCCAGGGTGGACACACGGACTTTTGCCATATGACTTCACCTACCCTTTCTGGCACCTTGGGTGCCTAGAGACTGAACGAGCGTGGGAGACGCGCCGGGACCCGCCCGGCGCAAGCGCGCGCTAGATCAGGTCCTCCGCATCATCGAAGGCGTCGGTGTCGTGGACACCGCAGAATCGGGAGCCGGGACGAGCCTGGTTGCGGCACTGGATGCCGTCCTCGGACACGTACTCGCAGCGGCGGACGTCCTCGTCCTCCTCGTCACCGATCAGGTCGGCGGCGGGCTCCTCGTGAACGGGAACGTTCTTGAGGATGTCGGCGGCAAGCGTCTCGGACTTGATGTCGATGTGCCAGCCGGTCAGGCGCGCGGCGAGGCGGGCGTTCTGGCCCTCCTTGCCGATGGCGAGGGACAACTGGTCGTCGGGCACGATGACGCCGGCGTAGGCCTTCTCCTCGTCGATGAGGACGCGGGTGACCTTGGCGGGCGACAGGGCGTTGGCGACGTAGACGGCAGGATCGGCATCCCACAGGATGACGTCGACGCGCTCGCCACGGAGCTCGCCCACGACAGCGCGGACACGGCTGCCCTTGGGGCCGACGCAGGCGCCCACGGGATCCAAACGGTCGTCGAGCGAGTGAACGGCGACCTTGGAGCGCTGGCCGGGCTCGCGGGCGATCGACTTGATCTGGACGGTGCCCTCATAGATCTCGGGCACCTCCTGCTCAAACAGACGACGCATGAGCTCGGGGTGGGTACGGGAGATGACAATCGGCGGACGGCTGTGCTCGCCACGAACCGGCTGCAGGTTGGAGTTGGGGTCGCGAACGTCGATGATCACGGCCTTGATGTGCTGGTTGTGCAGGTAGCGCTCGCCCATCGGACGCTCGTTGCGCTCGTTCTCGTAACGGCGCTGGTCGAAGTGCGGAAGCTCGGCCTCGACGCCCTCGCGAATCTTGACGATCGTGAAGTCGGGCGTGGACTGCAGCACGGTACCGCTGATGAGGTCACCGATGCGGCCGGAGAACTCCTCGTAGATCTGCTCGCGGGCGGAGTTGCGCACGATGGCGTTGATCTCGGCCTTGGCGTGCTGGGCGGCGATGCGGCTCGTGTTCTTGGGGGTGACGTCGATCTCCTCGAACTCGGTGAAGTTGCCCTCCTCGTCCATGGAATCGTCGATCGGCTCCAGGCGGTAGACGTAGATCTTGCCGGTGGTGCGGTCGATGGTCACCTTGGCGCCCCACTCAAGATGCAGGATCTCGGCATAGCTCTTGGCGAGCGACTGCTCCAGGCGGTCGATCAGGTAGAGCTGGTCGATGTGCTTCTCCTGGCAAAGCTCCATCAGGGCGGACATCATGTCGGATGCTGCCATCTTACTTTCCTTCCTTCGCGGGCTTGAAGTCGTAGGTGGGCTTCAACTTGCACTTTTTAACATCAGAGAAATCGAGGGTAACGGACTCGCCGCCCTCGAGCTCAAGGGTCACGTTCGTCTCGGTGGCGGCGGCAATCTTGCCGGCGTACTTGCGACGGCCCTCGGTGGCGGTGGAGGTGAGCTCACAGTTTTCGCCCACAAAGCGGGCAAAGTCACTCGGGCGGCGCAGCGGGCGCGCCATACCCGGGCTCGACACCTCGAGCGTATAGCTCGAAGAGATGGGGTCGAGCTCCTCAATTACATCGCCGACCCACTTGGTGTTGGCCGTGACGTCGTTGAGCGACAGGCTCTGACCCTCGGCACCCTCGATACGCACGCGCACGCAGGGGGCCTTGGTGGCGCCCACGAGCTCGACGTCGACGATGTCGACATCATGCTGGGGGGCGACGGCCTCGAGCGCGTCGATGATCGCCTGCTCGGTCTTGGTCTTGACCATTGCGGCACCTCCATCCATACAAAAAAGAAGCGGGGCCGAAACCCCACTTCTTTCAATTACAACTTCATTTGCAAGCAAACTATACCAATACCTGCGGAAACGTGCAAGCACAGTACGAATCTGCAGGTCAGCGTGCGCACAGCTTCTCCACAAGAATAGGACAATTGACCGCAGACATCAGGGCAGGTACATGAAAAACGAGGGACGACCCAACCGGATCGCCCCTCGTCTTTTATGCGTCAGTTAAGCGCGCAATGCTTACTTGACCACCAGGTTGACCAGCTTGCCGGGCACGCAGATGGCCTTGACGACCGTCTTGCCCTCAAGCCACTTGGCGACGGCTTCCTCGGCGGCAGCCTGCATATCCTCATTGGAGGCATCACGGGCGACGTCGACGCGGCCGCGGACCTTGCCGAGCACCTGCACGACGATCTGCACCGTGTCCTCGATGGACTCGGCCAGGTAGAACTCGGGCCAGGCGGCGGTGTAGGCGTTGCCCTCGCAGCCGAGTGCCTCGTGCCACAGCTCGTCGGCCCAGAACGGGCAGATGGGGGCGAGGACGCTCACGATATCCTTGGCCACGCCGTAGCACAGCGCCTTGTCGCGGGCGGTACCCTCGGTAGCGTTGAGGTAGGCGCTCGCCGCGTTGACGAGCTCCATGACGGCCGAGATCGCGGTGTTGAACTGGCCGCGATCGAAGTCCTCGGTGCACTTGGCGATAGTGCGGTGACGCTCGCGGTAGAGCTTCATCGCGGTCTCGTCGAGCGCGGACTTGTCGAAGGCCACGTTGGCGTCACCCGACTGGACGAGCTGCCACACGATACGCCAGGCGCGTTTAATGAAGCGGTTGGCGCCCTCAACGGCCTTGGGATCCCAGTCGAAGTCCTTCTCGGGCGGGGCGATAAACAGGATCGCCAGACGCATGGTGTCGGCGCCGTAGGGCTCGATGACCGAGCTCGGGGGCACGACGTTGCCCTTGGACTTGGACATGGTGTCGCCGTTTTCGTCCTTGACCATGCCCTGGCACAGCAGGTTGGTGAAGGGCTCGTCAACGCTCAGCAGGCCCAGGGCGCGCAGTGCCTTGGTAAAGAAGCGACTGTAGAGCAGGTGCAAAATGGCGTGCTCGATGCCGCCGATGTAGTTATCGACGGGCATCCAGCGATCGGCGGCCTCGCGGGAGAAGGGCAGCTCGGTGTTGTGCGGATCGGTATAGCGCAGGTAATACCAGCTGGAGCAGGTGAAGGTGTCCATGGTATCGGTCTCGCGCTTGGCTGGGCGACCGCAGACCGGGCAGGTGGTCTCGTAGAACTCCTTGCACTCGGCGAGGGTCTCGCCGGCGCCCAAGTCCAGGTTCTCGGGCAGCGTCACCGGCAGCTGATCCTCGGGCACGGGCACGATGCCGCAGTGCTCGCAGTGAATGGCCGGGATGGGGTTGCCCCAATAACGCTGGCGGCTGATGAGCCAGTCGCGCAGACGGAACTCGACCTTGCGACGGCCGCAGCCCATGGCCTCGAGGTCGGCCACGATGGCAGCCTCGCCCTCGGAGTGCTTGCCGCCGCGCATGCCGGTGTACTTGCCGGACTGGACGAGTGTGCCCTCAGCAGCGTGGGCGCAATCCCAGTCGACGGTCTCGGCATGGAAGGTATCGATGGTCTCACCGCTGGCCTCGACGGCAGCGCGGTCGTCATCGTCCAGGATGATCGGCACGATGGGCAGGTCGTACTTACGGGCAAACTCAAAGTCGCGCTGGTCGCCGCAGGGAACGGCCATGACGGCGCCGGTGCCGTAGTCGGCAACGACATAATCGGCAACCCACACGGGGACCTTCTCGCCGTTGACGGGGTTCACCACGTAGCGACCGGTAAAGGCACCGTGCTTCTCGAGGGTGCCCTGGGCACGCTCGACCGCAGAGATATGCTTGGAGTCCTCGACGATCTTGGTGACGGCCTCCTCGTACTCCGTGCCCTCGACGAGCTCGTGCAGGCGCGCGTACTCGGGAGCCAGGACAAAGAAGGAGACACCGAAGAGCGTGTCGGCACGCGTGGTGAAGACGGTGATCTTACCCTCGTCGCCCTCGATGGGCTCGCCATCCTGGTCGCACAGGGTAAAGTCGACCTCGGCGCCCTCGGAGCGACCGATCCAGTTGGCCTGCATCTGCTTGACGCGCTCGGGCCAGCCGGGGAGCTTCTCCAAGTCGTCGAGCAGCTCCTGAGAGTACTCGGTAATCTTATAGTACCACTGCTCAAGGTCGCGCTTCTCGGGCTCGGTGCCGCAGCGCCAGCACTTGCCCTCGGTAACCTGCTCGTTGGCCAGAACGGTCTTACAAGTGGGGCACCAGTTGACCGGGTTCTTCTTGCGATAGACCAGGCCCTTTTCCCACATCTTCTCAAAGATCCACTGACCCCAGCGGTAGTAGTCGGGGCTGCAAGTCTTGACCATGCGATCCAGATCGTAGGAGAAGCCCATGCGCTTCATCGTGGCGAGTGCCTGGTCCATGTTCTTATACGTCCAGGCGGCAGCCTGCGTGTTGTGCTTGATGGCGGCGTTCTCGGCGGGCAGGCCAAAGGCGTCAAAGCCGATGGGATGCAGCACGTCGTAGCCGCGCATGCGGGCCTGACGGGCCATGGCATCGCCGATGGTGTAGTTGCGCGCGTGGCCCATGTGCAGGTCGCCCGACGGATACGGGAACATCTCGAGCACGTACTTCTTGGGCTTGCTAGCGTCGGTGTCGACGGCAAAGAGGTTGGAGTCCTCCCAGGCCTTCATCCACTTGGACTCAATGGCCTGCGCGTCGTAGGCAGGAATCTCGTCCTTATGATCTGTGCAATCGCACATATCAGCTCCTTTGTTATCTCGGTTGGGGCGGGGCGTTCTCACCTTTGCTCGCTGCTGCGAACAGTCCTGCTCGCACGAAGAGCACATTAAGTGCTCTTCGGCTCGTGCGGAACTTGCAGCGAGCAAAGGTGAGAACGCCCCGCCACATCGTTAACTCGACTGATGATAGCAAATCACGAAATACAAGGTGTATGCAACTTGCAACAAACCGAACTATCGAATACTCCAAGTCAACTGGCTTGAGTTTTTATATCTTGAATACGGGAAGCCTTCGAACAAGTCTTTATTGTTGTCATTGGACTTCGACATGTTTTTAAGAATTGACTTGCCTATAGCCTCCCCCAAAGCAATGGGAACAGCATTGCCGATTTGCCTATATATATCGCTAATATCACCTCGGAAAATCCAATCATCCGGAAAGCCCTGAATGGCACGATATTCCTCAATTGAAAGAGGGCGATCTTCTGTGGGGTGGCACAAATCGGTAGCAGGCATTGTCGGGCTTGTGACTAAAGTTGGAGAAGGCCGATCATTCCATATTCTTCTATAAAAACCCGTTTTACCGCCTCCAAGCCGGTACGCTTTCCCCATCGCCTCTTCCTGAAGCTCCACAGGCAAATTCTTCCAATACTCACCCTCTTTAAGCAACTTAAAATACTTAAGCCTTTTTTCCGGAAACTGAACGTAATGGTGTTCGTCTTTTAATCCCCGAACGGCATCTGAAAAAGTCATCCAAGGATTAAGTTGCCACTTGGGGTCATTTGAATTCGTGGGGGTCAGCCAATCACAGATTGAACCGTCTCGTTTAGCAATCAAGACAACTCTCTCCCTAATTTGAGGAGCCCCAAAATTCGCAGCATTATACAAATTGAAGCTCACGCCATAGCCCATTGATTCAAGTTTGTTCAGAACCGTTTTCATAGCGCCGCCGTGTACGGGCTCTCCGCCAGCTTCCAAAGGATATGCCGTAGACAAGAGCCCCCTGACATTTTCAATTACCAAATACTTAGGTCGAAGATGGTCAGCAAGATCGAGATACTTTAGGAATACGTTGCCCCTAACGTCATCGAAGGCGCGACGCGCTCCAGCCGTAGAAAATGCCTGACAAGGAGGCCCGCCAAACATAACATCTATACCCCTTTTGGGGCTAATGCCCGAATAATCAAATACCCGATCGGGAGTAACCTTATTAATGTCTCCTAACAAACCAACATTAGGCCGATTGGACGCAATAGTCATTCGGCACTTCGTGTCATTTTCACAGTAAAGACTGGACGAAATACCGGCTCTCTCCATTCCATAATCCAAGCCAAGCGCCCCAGAAAAAAAAGAAACCGCAGTTAATGCCGAATCAACTACTTCAGTAGCGCGATGGTCTGCGGGAGCGAAGCATAGATTTTTTTTCCTCATAAAGCTGATTATTTCGTTCTCTCTATAGACTCTACGCTTACCAACAAGCGCATAATTGAGATCTCCGTTACGAGATAGTCTTGTAACAGTCTGAGATGTCACCCCAAGACGGCTCGCAACTTCCGCGGAAGACAGTATCGCCTCATTTTCCAAAATGGACTCCAGTAATTAAGTAATTGAACATTTTTTAGTCCATTTTAATTCAAATATACGCTTGTGTATAGGTTTTATCTAGTTGAAAATCAACACAAAGGAGGCACGACCATGGCTAAAAACGCAAAACGTGAAGATGTCAAAAAGAAATTATCGGAATCACTGAATTACTGCAACTCGCATCACATTCCGGCGCAAGAACTCTTTGAATCCATCGCAGACCGAACAATTAACAACGAAACCTGTCGCTATGACGCCGATGAAAGAAATAGGGAAATGAAGTCGCTATTTCCCATTCTTCTCCAAGCCGAAACCTCAGCAATGATTCCCTCGATTCCAATGAAGCCAGATATACTCGAATTAGACTCGAAAGCATTTTTGGAACTTTGGCTAAACAAATGGATTTCAAAATTTCTTTCGGGATGGCGGTCGCTTCCAAGTGATTATGTCGCGAATCCCAAAAAGACGGTTACCGATGAAGCACTGATACATATGGTAATGGACGCAAAACACGCAGGATCAAAAGAGCGCGCTTACGAGTGGGCGGCGCACCACAATTTATTCATGAGTGCTGAAAATATAGGTGGCAACCTATTGGAGGAGTACATATATTCAAAAATTAAGCCATATGGATGGATTTGGTGCAGAGGGAAGATTCTCACGGCAATCGACTTTTGCAACGATGAATGCACTGCCATGTTTCAGGTAAAAAACAAAACGAATACTGAAAATAGTTCAGGAAAGGGTTTCAGGGAATCCTGCGGCGCAAAAGCATGGAATCGAATGAAGGCGGAGCGTCGTAACGGAAAGATTGAAACATATTGGCCAAAGTTGATTGAAATTGTTCGAGAGGGCAGTACGGTAGATAAACCTGTTCCGAATGATCTCGTCACCGAGGCAGACTATTTGGATTTTGTTTCAAACACGGTCAGAAACAATCCTTATCTGATTAGCGAAAGAGAAGGAGACCTATAACAAAATGGGGTCGCAATCCAACAGACACGCGACCCCATTTTCATAAATTATTTAGCAACTAGCGATAACTTACGGACTGCTGCGAATCTTTCACGACTACGTCGTGGGCGCCGCCTTCGACGATCGAGGTCGAGCTTACCAGCGTCAGGCGTGCCTTTTCCTGGAGCTCGGGGATCGAGAGGGCGCCGCAGTTGCACATCGTGGACTTGACCTTGTAGAGCGTGCCGCCCACGCCGTCCTTGAGGGAGCCGGCGTAGGGAACGTAGGAGTCGACACCCTCGACGAAGCTGAGCTTCGCGGCGCCGCCCAGGTCGTAGCGCTGCCAGTTGCGAGCACGCGCAGAACCCTCGCCCCAGTACTCCTTCATGTACTGGCCGTTCACGTTGACGCGCTCGGTCGGGCTCTCATCAAAGCGGGCGAAGTAGCGACCCAGCATCATAAAGTCGGCACCCATAGCAAGGGCGAGCGTCATGTGGTAGTCGTATACGATACCGCCGTCGGAGCACACGGGCACGTAAACACCGGTCTCCTCGTAGTACTCGTCACGGGCGCGGCAGACGTCGATCAGCGCCGTGGCCTGGCCACGGCCGATACCCTTGGTCTCGCGAGTGATGCAGATGGAACCGCCGCCGATACCGACCTTGATGAAGTCGGCACCGCAGTCGGCCAAGAAGCGGAAGCCCTCGGCGTCGACGACGTTACCGGCACCGACCTTGACGTCCTCGCCGTAGTTGGCGCGGATCCACTCGATGGTGCGCTTCTGCCACTCGCTGAAGCCCTCGGAGGAGTCGATGCACAGGACATCGGCACCGGCCTCGATGAGCAGCGGCACGCGCTCGGCATAGTCGCGGGTGTTGATACCGGCGCCGACCATGTAGCGCTTGTCGTTATCGAGCAGCTCGTTGGGGTTGGTCTTGTGGCTGTCGTAGTCCTTGCGGAAGACGATGCCCATGAGGTGATCGTTGTCGTCGACGATAGGCAGGGCGTTGAGCTTGTTGTCCCAGATGACGTCGTTAGCAACCTTGAGGCTGATGTTCTTGTCGCCCACGATGAGCTGCTCACGCGGGGTCATGAACTCGGAGACCTTCGTCTGGTGGTCATCGCGACTGGGACGATAGTCACGGCTGGTGACGATGCCCAGGAGCTTACCCTTGGGAGTGCCGTCGTCGGTAACCGGCATGGTGGAGTGACCGGTCTTCTCCTTGAGCTCGATGACCTGCTCCATGGTCATGTCGGGGGTCAGCGTGGAATCGGACTGAACGAAGCCGGCCTTGTGATCCTTGACGGCCTTGACCATGGCGGCCTCGGACTCGGCGCTCTGGGAACCGTAAATGAAGGACAGGCCACCCTCGGTAGCGAGCGCGACACCCATGTCGACGCCCGAGACGGACTGCATGATGGCGGAAACCATGGGGATGTTCAGGGTGATTGCCGGCTTCTCACCGCGCTTAAAGCGGGTTAGCGGCGTCTTAAGAGAGACGTTGTTGGGAATGCACTGCGAGGACGAGTAACCAGGGACCAGCAGATACTCCGAAAACGTGTGGGACTCACCGGGAAAGAACGTAGCCATGTTTCTCCTTTTTCCATGCGACCGGTCGGCTGCAGGCCTCGTAGGACCCAGCCCAACCTTGGGCGCCCAATACTGGGGAAGTATCTTAACGCACTTTGACTGCTACAATGCATGATTTAAGAAGAGCACACGAGGGTTTGACGCAGGCTTTGCGTTTGCCCAGCAAACACTTTAGCGGGGAGACGTGGAGCGTATGGAGTACAAGACGACGGCAAAGTTGGTCATTCAAGCGTGCGACAAAGATCTGCCGGGCGTGTTTGGACACGGCTGTGTCTTGCTGCTGCAGGGTATCGCCCGCGAGCACTCGCTCAACCGCGCCGCCAAGAGCATGGGCATGGCGTATTCCAAGGCCTGGCGCATTGTAAACGAGGCAGAAGGTCAGCTGGGCTGCAAGCTCATCGAGCGCGACGGCGCCCGCGGATCCACGCTCACGCCCGCCGGCGAGCGCGCCATAGCGGCCTACGAGGAGCTGCAGACCGACATCAACAACGTCATTGCCACCAAAGCAAACGACCTCATCGCCAGCATCAAAGAGTAGCCAATTTGGGACGGGGCTTTTAGCTACCCAACCCCTTCTCATAAGTTGCGGTGAAGTAGGGACTGTTTATGCGGTTAAAGCCGTAAATCAATCCCTATTTCACCGCAACTTATGGAGTCGAGGATGATTTAGCTAGTTGCGGAGGGCGTTATCTAGGGCGGACGCTACGACCAGGGGGTTGTCGGTGCCGGCGAAGAGGCGGATGGTGCTCCCCTGCTTGCCGCGCGTGGCCGAGAGGCGCGTCGTTGCGCCGCCGGCAGGCGATGTGCGAAACTCCCCCGGCAAAGCGTCGAACAGCTCTCCCGCGCTACGCTCGATAAGGTCAAATTCAACTGCCGGGCCAAAACCATGCTCGAGGATTCCCGTTGCAACCGCATGGTCGGGATGAGAGCTCAGCCCGGGATAGCGCACGTTGCGCACCATCTCGTTGGCGGCCAGATACTCGGCCAGCGCACGTGCGCGGTCAAAGTGAGCCTGCATGCGAGCGTCGAGCGAGTCGAACCCGCGCTCCAGCACAGCGGCCTCGTCAGCAGGCAAATCAAGCTTGGCCAAGCCACAGCCCTCAAGCAGGGCATGCGCGCACTCGGCAGCAGCATCCACATGATGGCGTTTGAGCTGCGAGCGCGCCACCGAAGCGGCAACGAGTTTGCACGGAGCCTTGCCGGCGCACACGCGATCGAGCGCCTCAAGCGACAGCGCAGCACCCAGCCGCAGCGGATCGCAGCCAAAAGCCGACGCCACGATGTTGTCCACAACCAGCAGCGCGTGGGCCTCACGAGCAGCGCGGCCCAGAGCGCGCAGATCGGGCACACGCAGACCAAAGCCACCGATTGAGTTAACAAACCACCACAGGTGCGACCCCTCGGCATCAAACGAAGCATCAAAGCCCTCGGACGCGGCAGCAAACGCATCGGCGGACCCCGAGCCCACCAGCGCGACATCGCAGCCATCAAAGCCGCGCGCAAACGCATCGACAAAGTCGTCCGCAAAGGCCACCAGGCGGTCACCGGGACGCACAATACCCAGCAGCGACAGAGCCGCCGGCACATGCGGGGCCGCAACAAGACGCGCCTCACGCGCGCCGGTCCTTACAGCCCAGGCCTCTTCTAGCTGCTGTACATCCACAAGGCATCGCCCCTTCATAAGCAAAAACCCACGATGCGGGTGTTCCCCTCATCGTGGGCAACGGCTGCAGTATAGCGCCGATATGCGACGAAACGCCTAGATATTGAGCGTGTGATAGTTCACGCTCGCACCCGGAGCGTCAACGGTCACGCCATAGGCCTCGGGATAGATGCGCGTCGAAAACACGAGCGCGCCATCGTTCACAAACACCTCGACCGACGAGACATCACCAACAATGCGCACATTACGAACCTCGTCGATGGGCTCCCAGCGCATGGTACGACCGCAGCCGGCAGAAGCGCGACCCTCATCGGTAAATCGCATCTCAAAGCGCGAGGGCAGTTCGTCCCCAGCGGGCACAAGCGCCAGCTTTAGCTCGCCATCAACGGTCGCGGTAAACGCGCCGTCGACACCGTCAACAACAACGTCAAAGCAGGTATCGCCGGCAACCTCCAAAGAGCCCTCCCCCACACGCACCGAGGCATAATGGAGCTCGATCTCGCGCGCCGGCTGCTGCAGCACCACGCCGCCGTCACCGGCCGTAAGCTCGCGCGGCACTGTCATGCAGTGCTGCCAGCCGCACGCCACGGTGGGCGCATTGTCATAGGTCGGCTCATCGGGCATGCCCATCCAGCCGATCAAAATGTGGCGACCATCCTCGGACGTAAACTCCTGCGGAGCATAGAAGTCAAAACCGGCGTCCCACAGGCGGAACTCGCCCAGCTCATAAGCGTCATTGCCACCGGTAATGTCGCCCGTTACAGGCATGTAGCCAGCAGCGTATACGTTGCCGCGGTCCCAACGGCCGCCCTCAAGCCCCTGGGGAGAGAAGGACAGCCACTTCGCCGGCACACCACCATCCGCCTCAAGCTCCAGATACCCCGGGCACTCCCACATAAAGCCAAAGCGCTCGGACGTAGAAACACGGCTCTCGAGCTCCCAGCTCAGCATATCGGGCGAGCCATACACCAGGATCTCGCCCACATCGCGCCCGGCACCCTCGCCGTGCATCGCACAAAAACGGCTCTCGACATGCGGCCCGTCCACGCGACGACGCGCGCCCAGCACCATGTGATTACGCCCATCATCATCGCGCCACACCTTGGGGTCACGCACGTGGCAGGTCAAATCCTCGGGATAATCCTCGGACGCCAACACCACGCGCTTTTGGCTGAACTCCCGACCGGCAAGACCATCAACGCTCTCGACATAAACAGTATCGGCGCGGCGGCCGGTATTGACGTAGTCGTACGTGCCGTCCGCATCGGAAAGCTTCACGTTGCCCGTGTACAGTACGCGAATGCGACCGTCTTCGGCAAGCGCGGAGCCCGAATACACGCCATGGCAATCGAACGGCTCGTCGGGCAGCAGTGGAGCGCCAACGTAGTCCCACGTCATAAGGTCGCGACTCGTCGCATGACCCCAAGCCTTAACGCCACCCTCGACATCAAACGGCGCATACTGAAAATAGGCATGGAACACGCCGCCCGCCTGGCAAAGACCGTTGGGGTCGTTGAGCCAGCCAGCCGGCGGCATAATATGGAAGCGCTGGCCATACACGCCATGACCGCACTCAGAGGCGGCGGCGTCAACAGCGGCAACCAACTTTGCAAGGTCGCGGCCAAGTGCATTAGACATATCAAAGTCCTAACGGATCGAAAGTTACAAGGCGCCAGAGATCGGCACCAGATACGGGAAACGCCCGCGAGCATACAACCCGCGGGCACCCCTCAATCAAAAACTCTTAGGCCTGCTCGGAAGCCTTGGGCTCATCCTTGTACAGGACAAACGAGATGGCAAAGGACACGACCGCGGCGACCGCAAACATGATCGCGTACTGCACGGGCTGTGCCAGGCACAGCAGGATACCGAAGATGCCGGTAACGCCGGTGCCGGAAGCGGCAAGCGAGGTGAGAGCGCAGACCAGGGCACCGCAACCGCCGCCGATGCAGCCGGCGATGAAAGGCTTAAAGAAGCGCAGGTTCACACCAAAGATGGCCGGCTCGGTAATGCCCATGAAGGCGGACAGAGCGGAAGGAAGCGCCAGGCCCTTGATCTTGGCATCGCGGGTCTTAAAGGCAACGGCAAGTGCGGCGCCACCCTGGGCGATATTGGCAGCGCTGGCGATGGGCAGCCAATAGGTCACGCCGTACTGGGCGAGCTGGCCCAGGTCGATGGCGGTGTACATCTGGTGGATACCGGTAACGACCGTGGGGGCATAGAACAGGCCGACGATAAAGGAACCGATGCCGAAGGGCAGGGTCAGCAGGGTCTGGATCAGACCGAGGATGGCGTTCTCGGCCCAGACAAAGATGGGGCCGACGGCAACAAGAGTCACGAGCACGGTCACGAACACCGAGACAAGCGGAGTCACAAAGAGATCGAACATCTCGGGAACGATCTTGTGCAGGCGCTTCTCGAGGAAGGCGAGAATGGCACAGGCGATGACGATGGGGATCACATGACCCTGATAGCCGACCCACTCAAAGCTGTACACGCCGGGGATGACGTTGACCATGGTCTGCACGCCCTCGGAGGCAACCGTATAGGCGCTCTGCAGCGAGGAGTTGATGAATGCACCACCGACGACGGCGCCCAGGTACGGGTTGGCGCCAAAGGCCTTAGCCGCGGAGTAACCGATCAGGATCTGCAGAATGCCAAAGGACGTGCCCGAGACCAGGTCGGCAATCTTATAAATAAAGTTATTGGTGTCGAGCGCGATAAAGCCGTTGGAGGCCATAAAGTTGAGGGCGCTCATAATGCCCAGCAGCAGGCCCGAAGCCACGATGGCGGGGATGATGGGGACAAAGACGTCGCCGAGCACCTTAATGGCACGCATAAAGATGTTCTGCTGCTGCGCCGCTGCCTCCTTGACCTCGGCCTTGGTGGCAGCCTCGACGCCGCTGAGCGCAATGAACTCGTCGTAGACCTTGTTGACGGTGCCAGTGCCAAAAATAATCTGGAGCTGGCCCTGGGCCTCAAAGACGCCCTTGGCGCCGTCGATATTCTCGAGGGCCTCCTTGTCGACCTTGGCGTTATCGGCAATCACAAGGCGCAGACGCGTGGCGCAGTGTGCGGCCGAAACAACGTTGCCGGCGCCACCGATGTTGTCGAGCACCTCTTGGGCTGATTTGCGGTAGTCCATGACTTCCCTTTCCTCCAACGGGCGCATCTGCACCCGGCCATCTTTGACACTTACACTGTAATCGTTTTCAGTCTCATATGTCTGTAATCGTTTTCACAGTAGGGTGAACGGTAGAAATAAGCCGGCGAATGGTAGTTTTAGGACAAAAAACAGGGGCTCAAAGGCAGGCAGACGCGTCCAAGGCCTAGACATTCATGAGCTGATGCCCAAGTTTGAGCGTCTTGAGACCGCTCTCCCCCTCCTCGCCATCGAGTGCGTCGAGCAGCATATTGGTCGCCTCGACGCCGCTGGTCAGGTAGCCGTAATGCACGGTGGGAATGCCGCCCGTCAGCGCGCTCAAAAATGCGTTGTCGCCAAAACCGCTCACGCGGTGCACGCCCTCGCCCATACCGCGCACCTCGTCAAGCGCGCGCAAGGCGCCCGCCGCCATGATGTCGGTCGCGCAGGCGATAAACGAAACATCGGGCACTTCGCCCAGCAGCTCGCGCGACGCACGATAGCCGGAATCGAGGGTAAAGGACCCGCGGCGAATCAGCTCGGGATCGAGCGCAACACCCGCGGCGCGTAAGCCCGCTTCAAAACCACGACGACGGTCGTAACCGGCGGCACGGTCTTCCTCGGTAACACCGATATAGGCAATCTTGCCCTCAACATGCTTCGCGAGCGCCTGGCCCAGCTCAAAGGCGGCCTCGTAATCGTCATGGTAGACGCAAGCCGCGCCCTCGACGTTTTGACCGATCAGCACAATGGGCACACGGCAAGACGCAATGGCCGCACGATGTTCGTCGGTGATCATGGTCGCCACGAGCACGATGCCATCGACCGGGTGGTTCTGGAACAGGTCGAGATACTCGAGCTCACGCTCGGCCACGTTATCAGTATTCGCGAGCAGCATCTGGTAGCCACGGCGACCGAGCACCTGGCCAATACCGGCGGTAATGCGGCTCACGGATTCCGAGTTAATCTTAGGCACGATGACGCCGATGAGCTTGGTGGAACCGGTGCGCAGCGCGCGAGCCTGACTAGATCGCACGTATCCGGTCAGCTCAATCGCCTGCTTAATGCGCTCGGCCTTGTCCGCCGAGATATATCCACCGTTGAGGTAGCGCGAGACCGCGGCGCTCGAAACGCCAGCCAACTCGGCCACATCTTTCATCTTTACCACGAGCACCCCTGTCATTGAAATCGCTTTCACCATGATACCCGTGACGGCGCTTCGGATAAATCAATATCACCCAGGTCGAGCAAACGTCAGCGAGCGGGCAGCTGCCGTGGCGAGGTGCCGCGAAAGAGGAGCGAAGCGTACTTCATGTACGCGAGCGACGGTTTGAGCGGCAGATCGCCCGGCAGATGCCCGCGCAGCGTCGAGCGGTCCGGCGTTCGTTAGAACACCGGAACATAGTTATCCATGATACTCGCCGTTGTACTGGATGAGGGTCAGGTCCTCAACGCCATCGAGCGTGCGAATCGCGTCGGCATAGGGCATGTCCACGCCGTCCGAGAATACCTCCACGGCCATCTCGACTTTGTCGCCGCGCATAGTCTTGGACTTAACGGTGAACTTGGTGCGCCCAAATGCACGCACGATATCGTCGCCGGTGGTCTGGCCCGTGTAGTGAATGACCATCATGTACACGCGCGACTTGTCCTGGTGGCTCGCAAAGCCGGCGATCATCACCACGATCACCACCGCCGTGAGCCCCACGAGCGCATACATGCCGGCGCCGGCCGTAATGCCCGTGGTAATGGCCCAAAACAGATACAGCAGGTCGAGCGGGTCCTTGACCGCCGTACGGTAGCGGACGATGGACAGAGCACCGACCATACCGAGCGAGATGACCACGTTCGTCGAGATCGCGAGCGTGACCATGCAGGTAAGCACGCACATGCCCACGAGCGTCACGGCAAAGCTACGCGAATACACCACGCCGGTAAAAAAGCGCTTGTACACGTAATAGATCAGGATGCCCATGGCGAGCGCCACGAGCAGCGAAAGGCCGATCTTGGCAGGGTCGACCTGGCCAAACGCCTCCAAGACGGAGTTCTTAAAAAAGTCCCTGGTGCTCATGGTCTAAATATCCCCTCGGTTCTCAAAATCCGATTCCCAGTAGTTAAAACCGCGCAGGTAGGCGGTCTTTTCGTAACACAGGCAGTACTTGGAGACCGCCGTAAGCTCGGCCGCGCCCGGCGGCACCATATCGCGCACGAGCTGCGGGCAAAACTCCGTAAACTTGACCTCCATCACCAGCTTGCCGGGCTCCAGGACCGGCAGCGCGGGCAGCGTCGCGTCAAAGATATCGAAGCTTCCCACCGCGGCACGCACGTTCATGTCAAACGTAATGCGCACGGTGCCCTCATCCATCACCCACGGCTCGCGCTCGTAGTCCACGATGGTCCGCGGGCGCATCATGTTGCAGATGCACTCGATGTAGAACTCGCGACAGATCGGATAGGGGCTCCTCAGCAAAAAGCCGTAGTCGCCAGCCAGAATCTGCTCAAACTCGCCACGTGTGAGCGGCGCGTCCTCCTTATAGATCCAGCTACCGTACTTCTTTTTGCGCTCGAGCTTAATCACCTTGTCGCTGCCGTTATAGATGCGAACGCGAAACTTTTTGCGCATGAGAATGCCGGCGTCTTTTTCCTCGTAGGCCGAGTTGCAGTAGTCGTCAAAGTACAGGCTGCGAATGGTGTAACCGCCCGCCCGCGCATGCTTGTCCAGTTTAAATACCGGCGCCATGCGACAGGCAAGCGCGGCGTGCTCGCCCTCGTTAATGAGATATTTGAGCTCGTGGCGGTAACGCTCCTGCGTGGTACGCACAGGCGGAGCCGCCAAGCGCTCAAGCAGCGCGCTAGCCCTCCTCATACGTGTCCTCCACGACCTTACCGCCGTCTTGCACGTAAAAACACTTCATGCCGTAGTGCTTGCCGTCGTCAGTCACATAGTAGTCAAACGCATCTTGCGTAAAGCCGTCGGAGTTGGTGGCACGCACGCGCACAAAATACTGGCCGGCATCGGGCGCATCGCAGGTCACCTCGGGAAGCAGCACGTCCTCGGCCTTAAAGACAACGTCGCTTATGGCATAGTCGCGCGCTAGCTCTACAGTGTAGCGAATGTCGCGCGCCTTAAAGTCGTAGGACGCATCCCAGTTAATGCGCAGCTTACCGTTATCGATCTGCGGCACGCCGATGTAGAACGGCATGGGCTTTTTAAAACTCTCGCGAAAGCTCTTGTAGTTCTCCTCGATCTCGGAGGGAATCGCCGCGGCGATCTGCTCGTATTGGTCCTTGGTGACAGGCAGATTGTCGATATCGGGCGAAGCAAAGACCAGGGATTCAGTCACCTCGCGGTAGTGCTTGATCATCTTGGTCAGGCGAGTCTCGGTCAAATACGAGCGCAAGTCCTTGACGGCACGGTCGAGTTCGCTGCGGAACGACTTGCTGCGCAACGCGCGGTTAAACAGCACGTTACCCCAGTAGTTGCTTGCGCCGCGCTCCCAGCTCGCGTAGTCCGAAAACCCGGTAAGAGAAAGCTCCAGCTTACGCAGCATGCCGTCGTTATCCCAATCTAAAAAGTACCAGGTATTTGAGTTAAGCGGGCTGTACAGATAGCAGTTACGGTTCTGCGTATCGCAATTTCCCGTCAAGATCTGAAACGCCATCCAATAGACCAGGTTCTCGGTATCGAAGTAGGTGTCGAGCACATCGTCGATCTTTTGCGTATCGTCGTTGAGCGCATCGAGCATCTCGATTAACTTGGTATGGTCCGAATCGCCCTTGATCTCGAGCATGCCCTCAAACGCCGTCTGGTTATAGTCGGGGTCATCCGCCAGCTTAATGGTATCTTCGAAGCGATGGAAATCAAAGCTGTTCACCTTATACAGGTGCCCGCTCTTATCCAGGCCATGTGCCTTAAGCGCCGTCTTGTTGAGCTGCTCCACCTGCGTAAACAGTCCGTAGTCCTCAAAGGTGTCGTTAGATTTTTCGGTCTGGTCGCACACCCACAGGTGCACAAACTGCGTGCGAAGGCCCATCATCTGGGGAATCCCACAAATCAGGTCGTAGGCCATCTTGTTGCGAAAGCGCATGCCCTCGCCCATATGCTTATTGAGCGCAATCGCGCGCTGCTGACGCCAGGTGCCCTTACCCTTCTTGAGCTCAACCTTATAATTCTTCTGCGCGTAGCCGCTCGACGTCTGGCCGCGCACCTGCACGGTGGCATTGGGCGCTTCCTCGCCATAGCCGACCTCGCCGGCCACCGGGCCGTCTTCGTCGCCCGGCTGCAGCAGGCCCATAACCTGATAGCGCGTCACGCCCATGTCGGCATAGTCATACACCGAGTACGTGTTGATCTCGGCCCAGCTGTGGTCGGTGTTCTCGGAGCTGTTGCCGCGCGAGACCGTCAGGTACATGGTCACAATACCCGAGTCGTCGTAGACCTCGTACAGCTCGTCCTTATCGCGCAGGTGCTTAGTCCCGTCCGAGGCCTCGGCCTTTTTGATCTCGTCCTGCTTTTTGACTTTTTTGGTCGAGGAGTCTTCCTGCACCGAGCAGCCCGAAAGCAACAGCACACCGGCAGCCGCCTCAAACAGACGGCGGCGAGACATCATTCTATCGGTCATCAGGACCTCCCCAATGCTTTTGGTACAAGCGAACCACCGCGCGCTCAAACGCGCCATGCGGCTCGCCCTGCTGACGGCGTTCCTCATAGCGCTGCTCGGCACGGTCGAGCAAGCGGCCCAGCTGTGTAAAGCGACCCGTTTTGTCGGTCGCCACAATGGGCTGCTGGCTCAGGATACGATACGGCAAGTTGGCGGTATAGGTATCGAGTCGCAGCAGCGCCACGATAAAAAACACCGCCGCACCCAACAAAAAGCCAAAGCCGTAAAACTGCTGCGGCAAAAGCAACGACACCGCAGTCGCCAGCCCAGCCACACCGGCAAACAGACCCGAAGCCAGCACGGCCCCCTTATAGTCGGTAAAGTACAGCAAGATAAGCATCACCGTATTGCCCACGGCATACAGGCCATAGCCCACGCACAGCGTACGAAAATAACCGTGCATCAGGTTGTTAAAGCCCAACGGCAGGGCCGACAGCACCGTGGTCTCGAGCGAAATGACCGCAGCAGTCACAAACAGCTGCTTGAGCGCACAAAAGCGCAGTTCTCGATTGAGCGTGGCAAGCATTTCCTCCTCGGCCACCACAATGTCGCCCACCACGCCGCCGTCGTTGAACAGGCTGTAGTAGTCGCGATAGCGCGGATAGAAATTGACCTCGACCGAGACCACAAAGTTGACGGTCGTGACCAGGATCGTCAAAAACGCGATGAGCGCCGGCACATCGTAGTAGGGCGCGCCATAAAACAAGCCCTTGACCTGCACGCCAATGGGACCGGCCCAAATAATCACCAGGTGCGCAAAGAGTCCCAGATTGGTTAACAGACCCGTGAGCGCCAGCGGCATAAACTGATCGAGCCACTGCAAAAAGGGCCAGGGGCTGCGGTCGCTCTGAGGAAAATACCGGTACAGCAGTACCACGTCCCAGGCGAGCATGACGCCGTAGCCCAGAGCAATTGACGCCAACAGGCCCTCGACCGGCGGCAGTCCCAGCGCCAGCGCGGCCAGGGCGCACAGGCACGCCACGCCAATGGCGGCCGCAAAGCTGCACAGGATGCCGCGGTAATCCTTAATGGCCGTGAGGTAACTCATGCCGTTCCAGTTGACGATCATAATGTTGAACAGCCACAGGCACAGCAGCCCCTGCAGCAGCGTGGCGCCCGAGAACAGCAAAAAGACGCCGTAGAGCACCGTGCCCGCAACGAGCATGATGGCGTTGGAGCCCCAAAACGAAGGCAGAATCTCATCCTCGCGCTCGGCAAAAAGCATGTCGGCCAAAAAGCGCGTGACCGGCATGGAGAAAAAGCTCGTGAGCAAAAGCGAGGCCAGCAGTGTGTAGGTCACCATGCACACCAGCAGATCCTGGTTGGCACGGCCCACACCCCACAGACCGCACAGCACCAAGATACCCACCTGGAGTAGCACGCCCAACAGCATGGGCCCCGTGCACACAATGCCGGCGTAGCCGTAAGCGCGCATCGTGGCAAACAGGCCCTTGCGCCCAAACAGGCGCTTGAGCTCAAAACCAATTCCGGCCACCGGCTACTCCCCCTCTCTGGGCAGGTTAAACGCACACGCCGTCTCGTCGTACAGCGCGCGATAGTTGGCGAGCATCTGCTCGTGCAAAAAGCACGTGGCAACGCGGCGCTGGCCGCGCTCCCCCATCTCGATACGGCGGGCGCGGCTTGTGCACATGCGTTCCATGGCATCGGCCAAGCCCTTGCGATACATAGGCGGCGTCACAAAACCCGCCACGCCAAAGTCGTCGCCCGGGGCGCCTTCGAGAAGCTCGCGACAGCAGCCCACCTCGGTCGTCACGCAGGGACGGCGCGCTGCAAGCGACTCCAGCACGCTGAGCGGCTGGCCCTCGGAGATGCTCGTCAAAATGGTAAAGTCGAGCTTTTCCATGTACTCGACCACGTTGACGCGGCCGGTAAAGATCAGGTCGCGCACGCCCAGGGTATCGACCAGCGCGTGGCACTCGGCGCCGTACTCTTCGTCGTCCACGCCGCCCATGATGTGCAGGCGCACCTTAGGCAGGCGCTCGTGCAGCTCAAAGAAGGCATAGATCATGGTCTTGACGTCCTTGATGGGCGCTAGGCGCACCACCGCGCCAATGTCCACCCAGCCGTCATCGGGCTTTAAGGGAATGTCCTTAAAGCGGTCGAACTGGATGCCGTTGGGGATGACTAGGCATTTACCCGCATCGCAGCCCATATCGATCTGCGTCTTGCGGGCGTTATGGAACAAACTGGTCACGCGGAAAGCGCGGTGGTAGATCTCCTCAGAAAGCAAGTAGAAAAAGCGAATCCAGCGCTCCTTAAACGACGGCACCACCCAATCGGCGCGAATGATCTCTTCCTCGCGCTCGCGGGTATAGATGCCATGCTCGGTCAGCAGCACCGGCGCATGGTGAACGCTTGAGCCCAGGCAGGCGAGCAGGCCACCGTAGCCGGTCGAGATGGCGTGGTACACATCGGCCACCGGCACCTCGCTGCCCAACAGGTAGAGCACGGGCAGCAACATGGAGCGCATGGTGTGGAATGCATCGGCAAAGGGCGTGTAGGGATACTCGGCCAGGCACACGTCGCGAAAGATATCCATAAACGTGCGGCTCTGCAAAAACGAGAGCGGATGCACGCGACGGCGGTAGAAGATATCGAATAACACGTCCCAGTCCGGATTGGAGAGCGACACCAGACGGCGTAACGCCTCGCGCTCACGGTCGTTAAAACTGGCTTCATGTTGCTCGCCCGAAAGCCGCAGGGCATCGTCCAGGAACACCTCGTGCACCTCGACCACGTTGCCGGGCAGCTCGTAGACAAACTTGCCGCGGTCGGCAGCATGTGCGCCGATCACCCATAGCACAAACTCATGCTCGGGCATAGCCTGGATATAGCCATGCATCCAAGTGGACACACCGCCGTGCACATAGGGGTAGCAACCCTCGAGTACCAAGCAGATTCTCATTTGTCGCCACCCTCCTTGCGCGCAATGGTCACCGTCTTATCATTTGCCTTGAGCAGATACAGATCGCCCGTAAGGTGCGTCAGTTCACCACCCGTCACCGCACCCGGCTCGCCATTATTGGCGCGGAACATGAGCCATGCCTCGTCGTGGAAATTGCCCAGGCTGAGCGTCCAGGCATCCGCACTGGTATCCACGCTCACCGTAACCGACGAAAAGCGTTGGATGGCACCGGAGCACTCCGACGCCGTCTGGTGCCGCAGGTCGGGCGCGGATTTGGTAAGCCACTCCAGGTAGTCGACCAGGCCGCCCTTGTAGACCTCCCAGCCCTCCTTGGCTCCGCGATCGGGGTCCAAAAGGTCGTCCGGGTGCATAAAGTGCGTGCTCACGTAGTGCATGTTGAGCTCGGACGCGGCTGCCAGGCGCATATAGGAATCGTCGACCATGCCGCCCGAGACAATACGCGGCTGTTCCACAATGCCATCGCTCGCCACGCCAAACTCCTGCACGTAGGGCAGGTCGGTGCCATCCTCAAAATACGTACTGGCAATGGTCTTAATTCGCGGAACATCGGTACCGATAAGCTTGCGCGCGCGAGCCGAAAGAATATTCGACGGCGGCACGTAAACCGAGCCATGAGCATTGGGCAGGACCTCGTCCTGAAACGCGATAAGTTCGTTGAGCGAAGCGACGAGCGTCTCTTTGTTCTTCCAGGTCTTGTAGTCGTACAGCGTGCCGTAGTCGGTGTCCCAGAGCGCCAGAGGCTGATGGTTGTAGCCGTGAAAGCCCAGCTCGCCGCCCATCTGCAGCAGCATGCTGCCAAAATAGCGGAACTGCGTGGTATCGGGTTGGCGCGCGGGCTCGATCTGGTTGACCGCGTCCTCGTAGTTTTCGATCATCACGCCGGTATAGCGAATGCCGTATTTTTGCGCGAGCTTTTGCAGATCGGGCCACCAGACCTTGGTGTAAAAATCGGCAATGGAAAGGCCGTAGTCACGCTTGATATAAGTACCGTCGCCCGAGGGCACGGGACTAGGAAAGTCGTCCAAAAAGAACACGGCGCTGTTGATGACCGGATAGGCCGTGGTATCACCCAGCAGACTGATCGCCGCGGCGTAAAAGCCACGCATGACCTTGTCATAGATACCGATATTGCATACCACGGTGCGCCCGCTACCGCAGTCATTCGACCAAATGAGCGGGGCGCCCGCATCGCCGGTCATAGCCCACACACGAGCCGTCTCGCGCAGCGATACCGAAAGCGACGAATCAAAAGGGTCCGAGAGCTCGTAGCGCTCTCCCCCGCCCAGCATAAAGTCCTCACTCGGCACAATGCTTTCGGCTTTTACATAGTCATATCCGGCCGATTCAATGCCAAGCTTGGAGGCAATCACTTGCAGATAGCTCGAGTTATCCGGCGGCATAGCGAGCATAAGCGAACCGCCGGCACTCACCCAACTCATAATGTCGCTCAGGTGCGTACCGAGCCCATCGAGCGACGGCATGAGCAAAATCACGCGATCGAAGGAGGTCAGCGAGGGAATGGCATCCGCACCATCCAGGGCAAGGTCCACGTCGCGGTGCGCGATCTTCATGTCGAGCAGGATCTGGTCGAGCTGCTCCTTTACGTCCTCGACGCCAGCTTGATCGGAATCGGTAATGACCAGGCACGTGGGCTTTTGGCCAAAGATTGCCGAGGAGGCCGGCACCGCATCGTTGGCGGCAAGCATGCCCAGCTTATGCTGGCCCGCACTGTACTGCACGCCGGCACGCTCCACCAGCAGCACGGCGGCCATGACGATAAAAACAGCCCACACCACGAGGAGTCCCATCCAACGAAAGCGGCCTGCTCGGTCGCGGATATGTTGCGCCACGCTCATCTGACCTCCTCCCCGTCGCGCCAAAACGCCAACTTTTCGCGGTTGACGGCCCTCAAATACACATGCTGATTGTCGATCGCATCGATCACACGGTGGACCTCGTCACCGTCGCGGCGCATCACAGCCAGGCGCAGGCAAAGCATCCAAACCTCCTGCTCCTCGGGCACGTCGAGCACCAGCTGGTCGGTCACGGCCTGCGCCTCGTCGGTCTGTCCGACATCGGCCAGCGCCGTCGCGTATCGAATGCGCAGCTCAAGGGTATCCTCGCGCTCGCAGCGACGCGCAAGCAGGAGCGCGTACTGTTGGCGCTGAATCTGAGCCACGCGCCCCTCAGCCAAGCCCGAGCCCAAGTATTCACCAAGAAAATCGCAGTATTCGTTGAGGTTTTGAGCGCTCGGGTCCGTCTTAAAGGCACGCTCCAGCTGCTGCAGTTTAAGGTCGGACTCCTTGGAGATCTGCGCCACCGCCGTCGCGGCATAGTGCGCCACCTCAACGTCGTCGTTAAGCTTAGCCGCCTGCAGCTGCGCCAGGTACGCGTCGGGCTCCTCGGTGAGCATGGAGAGCATTAGGCGGCGCCGGTATGCCGGGTCGTTGACGATGAGTGCCTCCTCGAGCGGCACTACGCCTGAATCGTCCTCACCACTCGGTACCGACATACTGCGATGCAGGTCATCGTTGAAGCGCAGCGACTCCAGCGCAGACCCTTTCAGCCCCTCGCCAAACACCGCGCTGCACACCGATAGCAAAACCACCAACAACGGGCCCCACAGCGGCACCAGCACTATCACAGCCAGCATGTGCCCGCGCACCGGCAGCAGGCCCAGTTTCATGAGCGTCCACAGCATCAGGCAAACCAGCGCATGAATCAGCAGCAAGACGGCAGCAACGACAAGCGAGATCAAGCGGCACCCCCCCCCTCACCGTCACCGGTGTAAGAGATGTGCTGCAGCAGCTCCACGATGTCCTCGCCGTCGACGGGCTCCACCGCAATCTGCTTTGCGCTCAGGCGCTCGCGGATAATGGGCAGATCGCATGCCTTTGCCTGGCGCATAAGCAGGTAGAGCACGTCGCCGTCGACCAAGCCCGCCGCGTCGCTCTCGCGGATTGCCGACCCAATTGCGCCCACCAGCTCGCCGACAGGCTCCATGCCCGGTACCACGCGCAGGAGCAAAAAACTCCCCATCTTGCTATCTGCCAGCGCCTGCTCCGCCGCGAGCTCTTGGCCAAAGGCAGCCTGCTTGAGCACGCAAGTGCCGTCAACGCAGCGTTTATCCTGCGCCACCGCCTCATAGTCAAAGGCACGGCCCAGCGCGCTTTCGACCAACCCGCACAAGATGCGGAACAGGTTTTGATAATAGAGGGTCATTTGGTTTTCGGCCGCACTACGCACAAAGATCAACACAGCGGGTGCCCCGTCGCGCTCGATCGTGTATCCAAACATGGGAAGCCCCGGCGTCAGCTCGCGGTTCACCCACAGGTTCGAACGACCCCCGTCGCCCAAAAGAGGTGCAAGCTGCTCAAGCGTGAGCGAGCGCGCGGCATCTTCGGCAATCGCGGGACTTGCTGCCACCAGGCGTGCAAATGCCCCGCCCGAAACATGGTAGATCGCCACCGAATCGTTCTCGAGGATCTCGCCCAAAAGCTCGCAGCACTTGCGATAGATGTCGCGTGGGTTGAATACGTCGAGCTCCTGCGTCACGGCAAAGATCTTGCCAAAGCTGTCGTGGCGACCCACGATCTGGCGCCTGTACGCGCGCTTGTCCTCGATCGCGTCGTGGTAGAGCTGCGTAAGGAACGTATTGCGGTTGCGCACGAGCTCGTTTTGATCGCGCTCCGCCCTAATGGCTTCGCTGTTGCGCAGCTGAACATAGCCGCACACGGCACCCACAACAAAGTACGCAATAAACGGCAGCCAGTTAGACGGCTCGTAAAAGAGACCCTGGAAGGTATAGCCATACTGGGTAAAGTAGCTCGCGGCCAAACCCACCGACGCCAGCAGCGCCGCAACCAGGCCAAAATCGAGCCCATACAGCGTGCCGATCAGTACCACGTACAGCAGGCGGTAGTCGAGCACGTTAAGCTGAGCAGACTGCGAAAACACCAGCTCCAGGCCCTCAAAGAGCACCCAGGCCAGCGCGGTCTCCAGGCATTTGATGGGCAGTGTCCGCCCGCGCATGCGGTCGATGGCGGCACGCAGCGGATGGCGCTTGCCAGCGAGGGTCTGCTCCCAGCGGGCGTGTATGGTCGAAAGATCGCGCAGCACGTCATAGCGCTGGAACCACCCGTAGCGCGTGCGGACGGTATCGCTCGGAGCAATGGAGACGACGGCGTCCCCGTCGTAGGTAATGTCGAGCCCCGGGAACAAGCCCTTGAGCGCCTCGCCCAGGTCTCCCACGGTGTGGGCAAAGCTATCCGGAACCTCGAGTTCCTCGAATGTGGCATCCCAGCTGTCGAAGATGCGACGCACCAGAACGGCCAGCTCCTCGGCGCAGAGGGCACCGAGCGGTGAGTCCGCCCCAGCCCTCATGACAGCAGAGCCTTGCGAGCACGCCTCGAACAGCGGGGTCAAAATCGGGTCTTCCAGCGTGGGCGAGGCGGTGTACAGATACGGCACGCGCAAGATCTTGGCCTGAATGCCGTCGCGGACCGCATAGTAGCGGCACAGGTCGTTGGCCGCACGGGCAATGATGCCCTTGCCGTTTTGCCCCGCAGCGTCCACCGCACCGTCCGCTCCCATGGGACCAGTCACAAACAGCAGCTGAATCTGGCGACCCATGCAAGCTCGAAAGACGGAGCGCAGCAGCTCGATGTCGCCAACGGCCTCGGTATGCGGCGTGAGATAGGTAGAGAGGTAGACCACACGGTCGAATTCGTAAGCCTGGTCCAGGTGCTGCAGCAGCTCTTTCCAAGACGCATGGAGCGACGACCCGTCGCGGCGCGCCTCGTTGGCCGCCACGACCTGAACATGGTCACCGGGAAACGCCTTGGCACAAAAGTCGTCATCGACATACGCGGTATTGCCAACAACCAGCACTTCCACCGTGCGCTCCCCCTCCCCAAATTTAGCTTTTGCCATGGTAAACATGCGTATTGTACGCTGTCAATGTAGGCCAAAGGCAACTTTAAAGCTGTTTTAAGAACTTTTTCAGACGGGAAGCGACTCGCGCCTGAGCCAGAGAGCCCTACACGTGCCGCTGCACGGCGGAGAAAGGCGAATCCACTACCCCTCAGGCATAATTCCTGAGCAAAATCAAGCAGAGCACACGGCTTTTTGCGCCACTTTAAGACGTAATCGGGATGTGGCGAGAGGCCAAATTCGGAAGTGCGGGGAAAACCAAAGGAATGCTGACCAGACCCCCGTTTTAGGCTTCCGCGACCTGCGGTTTTGATACAAAAAAACCGCGTTGTGCTCGAAGGTTTTCGATTTTTCCCCGCACTTCTGTAATTACATCTCTGGATCGAGGGCGCAGGCAATGGTGACGACATCCACGATAGCGCCCCCCCTATGCCTGATACCAAAATCGTTCCATAGGGACCCGTTTCCCAATGGGATGATTCTTCACAAAGGGCATTAAGGCGCATGAGAACATGGTAGAGGCAAGCAAGCGCGCTTCCACGTTTTCGCCCATGGTGACCACGGTATAATCCAACGAGACAAGCAACGAACGGGAAAGGCAGCGCGGATGAACCTGGGCAGCGAGAGCGAGACCGTCGAGTTCAAGAAGTCCACTGGCGAGCATAAAGAAGCACTGCAAGCCATCAGCGCCATGCTGAACAAGCACGGCCGCGGCGAGCTCTACTTCGGCGTGAAGGACAACGGCGATGTCATCGGCCAGGATGTCAGCGACGCAACGCTGCGCCAGGTGACGTCGTGGGTGTCCGACAAGATCGAGCCCGCGGTGTTCCCGACGGTCGAGTGCCTCGACGCCGATGATGGGCTGCGATACATCAAAATTGCCTTCTCAGGTGCCGACGCCCCCTACTCCGCCGACGGACGCTACTTCACCCGCGTGGGGACTTCGAACAAAGCGCTGTCGGCCTCGGAGCTGAGCGCCATGGTCGTCAAGCGTGAGCGCGCCCGTAGCCCGTGGGACTCGCTGCCGTCCGGCAGGCCCGTCTCCGACGCCGACGAGCAGGCGGTGCATGACTTCGTCGCGCGCGGCGGCAGGGCCGGACGCGTGGGCGGCGGGTTCGCCGGCGTGGAGGACACCTTGGCAAGGCTCGACCTCGTCGCGCCCGACGGCAGCCTAAGAAACGCCGCGGTGGAGCTGTTCTGCGAGGGATCCGACACCTACCCCAGGATGAAGCTGGGGCTTCTGGGCGGCAACACCAAGGCCAAGATCCTCGACCTGCGCCGCGAGAGCGGCACCATGCTCAAGCTGCTCGACTTCGCCGAGTACTTCGTGACGTCGAACATCAGGCGCGAGTTCGTCATCGGCGAGACGGGCATGTACCGCAAGGAGATCCCCGAGATCCCGGCCGAGGCCATCCGCGAGGCGGTTGCCAACGCGCTGTGCCACCGCGACTACACCACCGGCACCGCCGTCGAGGTCAACGTGTTCATGGACACCGTCCAGATCGTGAGCCCGGGCCTGTTCCCCGAGGGCGACTCGCCGCAAGAGCACCTAGACGGTACCGCGAGCGAGTTCGGCCTCCGAAACCCCGCGATCGCGCGCACCCTGTTCCGCGCCGGCGTCATCGAGCAGTACGGCACGGGCATACCGCGCATCAAGGAGGCCTGCGAGGCAGCCGGCGTGAGGTTCCGCTTCGAGCAGACCGTCAACAGCACCGTCGTCGTCTTCGAGCGTCCTGGGTTGCAGAAAGCGGCCTTCAGGAGAACCGCGGCCGACAACCGACCGCTCCTCAGCGAGCGCGAACGAGCAGCGATGGCAATTGCCGCCGCTCAGGGGAAAATCACGACCTCCGACCTCGCGCGGGAGTCCAATGTCGGTAGGAAAACGGCCTCGAAGACTCTGAAAGACCTTGCCGGTCGAGGCCTGTTGGAATGGGTAGGGAAAAGCCCGAAAGACCCGCACCAGTTCTACAGGATGCCAAGCGAAGTTTGAGGCTGCAGGTCCTAGCCGGGAAACAGGCCCATTGCGTTTGCTGCCCTCCCCCTGCTGGGCACTACTGAGTAATCTACTGGGCACTGCTGAGTAATCTACTGAGTAGTGCCCAAGCGCGAGTTGGCAAGTCCGCCGAAGCCCAGAGAAACGGCTCCGAAGAATATACTGACCGCTACTGACCGCTACTGACCGCTACTGACCGCTACTGACCGCTACTGACCGCTACTG
>JAHYYO010000001.1:0-23643 GCA_019424925.1 Collinsella sp. | reverse complement strand
ACCGCGGCATTCGGCAGGCCCGCCGAATGCCGCGGTCTCCCGAGACTAGCAGAGCCGCCCTTATTGTTAGCGCTGCCGAAGCAAGCCCTACTTCAGCAGCAACTTGAATTTTCGTGCGATGAGCCTCCCCGGAGCCAAGAGCCTTTTGCCCTAATCACAACACCGCAATTCAAGCACCGCAGAAAACTCCATTAGCGATGAACCAGCCACTTGAAGACGTGATCAAGGTGCGGCAAGGGGTCAAATTCGGAGGTGCGGGGAAAATCGAAGAAATGCTAACCAGGCCCCAGTTTTCGCTTCCGCGAACTGCGGTTTTGGTGCTAAAAATCGCGTTGTGCTCGAAGGTTCTCGATTTTCCCCGCACTTCCGTAATTACATCCTTGGATCGAGAGTACAGGCAACAATGACGTCATCCGCGATAGCACCCAACAGTCACGGACGTACAAAAGGCCGTTGCCGGAAGCCTCCATACAACGACTCTTCTTTGCGCGCGCCACGCTCGCAATGCTCCATTAAATGTAACTAATTGATTTGCTATATACCATTCATAATGGCACATAGCAAATCAATTAGTTACATGTGGAGGCAGAACATGAGGGAGTACGTCGAGAAGCAGCTGCACACTAGAGTCGATTGCGAGCCCAACGACGCCTCGGAAATAACGACGCAAAACTCTTTCCGAAAGTGTAGGTGAGCGAAATGGCGACTCATGCATACGATGACCTTTATTCTTATCTAGCCGCATTCAAGAACAGCTCTCTTGCCGAAATAATTGCGTACCTAGAAGAACTGGGGCAAAGGAGGTTCGACGCCTTTATTAAGGGCCTTGCACCCCTTATCCCAATCGAAAAAATCGAAAATCAATCCCTGTTCAATTTTTCTGTTGACTCCACCCTTGAAGGAGGCAAATTCCCCTGCACTGACTATGCCTGTCGAGAGCAAAACATTTACCATTTGGCAAAGTTCTCAGCATTGTATGCAGATAAAACACTGATTCATTGCCCTATAGAATCGGCATTCGAAATGGGGCACGATGATTATGCCTCAGTCGATGAACTTGCATTCGGGATCTATTTGACCATGCGAGTCGAAGACATAGTCAAAGCTGGAATACTCGGATTTTCGAGCAATTACATTCCTCTTTGCAAAGATTGCCTAGCGCGACAAATCGAAAGAGAATCAAAAGCAAAAGGATTGATATCGAGTTATTGGGATGAACTCGTACGACAATTCTGTTCCTCTACCTCGTGCACTTTAAAACAAGCACCAGATGGGAATCTGTGTGTAGCGATTGAGGGAATGGATGCATATGGGTCCCATGATGAGATGGATGTCGATTTCCTGGTAATCCCGTCTGAATACGAATCGCTCTATGCAAGCCAAGGCGAAACGCGATTGGATAGAGACATGCTGGAGAAAGGCGGCATCTCGACTATCCTACTGCCTTTGTTGGACGATTGCTTTCAAGCCCTCGTCAATCCCTATTTTTCGAATAGCTCGTATTTAACCACTCGTCCAGCTCAGATTGAGTTCCTCGAGTCCGCAACTTCCACCCTTTATCCTCGAAAAGATCAGACCATACCCATTCGCCGGTTATCTTGCCCCCTCCCCATTGCTGAAAATGCAACGTTGCGTAGCATCCTTGATTGCCGCATTAGAAACGAAGAGTCGTTTCTTGTGTTTAGGGATACCTTGTCCAAAGGCCTGAGCGAAAGGCCCATCGACACCTCGACATTAGCTGACCTGAAGAACGACCTAATAGAGCCCGAGCTTCACAAGATATCTTTAGTGATGAAAAACGAGCGATCCCGATTAGTCACCTCCGCAGGCATTGAAGCCGCTATCGGAATTGCGAGCTTTACATTGGGGCAATACGGAATCGCATCACCTTCTGATGCCATGGCCTTCCTCGGGGCTGCCGGCATAGGGGCCGTTGCATCTCAATCCGCAGATTTCTTGCGAGAAGCCAAGGCAAAAGAGAACCCCATGTATTTCCTCTGGAAGCTCAATAGAAACAACCGTCTGTAACCTAAGGGGCAGAACACCGCAGTCGCCGAGCATATCTCGATCATTAAATAAAGGCCGCACTAGAAAGGATGCGAATCGTGAAGAACCGATTCCCTTTCCGAATGCCTAATGCAGTAAAAATCACTGGTAGATCCGAGCAGTTTAACCAAGACGACAAGAGCGCGCTCAGATTGTTGTCTGCAGTAGCTAGCCAAGTATAGATACCATCCTGTTTCCAAATTCGGTCCTACGATAAACCCTTTCTTCTTTCTCAATTTCGTCGGGATCGTCGAAGATGAGCGTCGTATCTACTACGTCCCACTGCTGCCGATGGATATCCTCAATCAGCAATCCCAGCCCGGTTAATCGAAGAAGAACTTCTGCATCTCTGCCTCTGAGCGTCTGAAAAGTTTCCTTTTCTCGAAGCATTTCGTAGTCTCCAGGTAGAAATCTGTCCAAAGTCTCTGCAAACAAACGAAGATCGTCCCAGCTAATTTCTTTATCTAGGTAGGCCTCATAAATCTTTGCTAGTCGCCGCGCTTTGTCCTCCTCAATGTATCTTTCGAGCAGGATAAGCAGGTACTCAATATCGCGCTTCCTATTTGACTCTTCAAAGTATTGCTTGTACTTGTTCCATGAGCCATTTTCAAAAGAGTCGCGGTTGAACTCATCGAGGAAACACGCATACTTCTTCAGCAGATGCGCATTGTGGATATTGTTTCCGATTTTGTAGATGCTCACTAGGCTTGAGATGACGGGGATGTCCTTCAAGAACTCGTTTTGGAGAATTTCGTCCAGGCCAACCTCTGCGATATTCGAAATAAGTTCGAGAGAGTCGCTGCAAATAGTCGGCCTTGTGTCGTCTTGCAAGCGCGATAGACCGGCCTTAGTTGATTCCTCTGCGTTTACCATAAGATTACCTTTCATAATAATTTGCCAGTTTTGGCATGCGTTTGCAGCGCCGCTTTTCTGAAAGTGGCTCCAATTTAAATGCCATCCCCCGAATAGGCGCTCAGGTTCGATTCAACAAGTGCATTGGTTGAAAAGAGCTTTAGACCCCCTTCGCGGTAGAAGTCGCCTGTGCAGAGCAACCAAATCATCTTGTCGAGCTTGCAGGCAGTGGACTCGGGGTCCACGCCGCCCTTCCGCGCCGCGCGCGCGGCTTCGAAATGGCAACGAGCCACTTCGGCCTCGCTGTCAGTGGTAGCGTAAAACTGAACAGTATTCAGCTGGCCGTTGACACAAACATCGACGAGTGGCTGCTGAACAAGCTCGACGACCTGATCAGGGCGATGCAGCTCGAGCTCATGGAGCTGCACCACGGTTCGTCCTCGACTGTCTTCTGCACGCAGTGCAGGTCGAAGGGCTAGGCAGGAGCCCCCGAGGCTTTTCCTAATTCTAGGTGTTAAAGTCGATTACTGCCTGCCGTGGAATAGCCTCCACTTTTCGTCTTCGATGTCTCTTTCAATTGAAGACCTCACTTTTAACAGCCATTCTCTGTGTTTTAAATATTCAACACCTGCGGGCAGCTGAGCAGCAATCGATTCAATCGCCTCAATCTCCTTGAGCTTTGCTGGAATAAAGCCTTTTTCTGGAGACCCGCTCATTGAAGATCGACGGAGATCCAAATCGTTGATCGATATCCCGTCTTTATCGAGCGACAGAATGAGGGTGATAGCCCTGACCCTCGCCTCGTCATTGCAATCGGACAAGGCCCAGCTAATTCTATCGAGACTATTTGCGTCGGCGATCCTTTCGCGGATGATATATTCCAGGCGCTCCCAAAAAATATCGCTCGAGAGCGCATTTGCGTCACGAACGGGAAACAAAGCGGCTATTTCAAACCTACCGAGTGGTTCGCTCAGCACTTCATCGATCAATGCTTTCAGCAGATTCCAAGCACGATTGTCCTGGACGGTCCAAAACGAGCTGATTCTTCGCAGGAGATCGTGCCTTTGTCGGTAGTCGAGGCTGGCAGCGTATTCCAAAAAACGGTCAATCATTGAACTGTCAAGGCGTAAAAGGCAGCGTAGGAAAGCGAGGTTATAGTCGAAAGAAGGGCGTCCTTCAAGTGCGAGAAAATACAGGTTGATAGCCGGTAAGGGATTGGATCCGAAGTACGAATCTAGAGCGGAGACGCGCTTTTCGTCTCCGCAGTTGCCGAAAAACCGCCAAACCCCATCATTGTGAGTGCGTTCGGAAAACCTAGAAGCATATTTGAGGATATAGCCAGGATGCTTTGGCTCGACTATCTCCAAATCTTCCAAGCAGAGATGCGTTCTGCCGTCATCGAGTCTTGCGAGGATCTCGTCGAGCTCCTCCTTGTCGGGCCCGTTCTTTATTGCTAGCAAATCAAGATAGTCAAACAGGGCCGGATGGTCACTCACGTCGATCACCGCGCCCAGCTCGTTTCTAAGGACCTTCCTGCCGATGGTTTCAGCAAGATGGTCAAGTGCTTCGTACGGGACGGGGATCGTCGAGGGCGACGAAGCGATATTGCGTGCGATTATGCTTGAGGCAGTATCTGGGGTCCTTTTGGCGATTTCCAGAAGGACTTTTCCGATAGCCCTGCCCGACTCCCACTCTTTATCGGAAATCTCATAATCTTCGGCTAGCTTTCCCAGGGCTTCGGTCAGTCGTTCTAGCGGTAACTCTTCCGCGGATATCCTCGGTTCTTTCTCTACGAGAGACTCGGAGTTCTCCAGGCCAAGTGCGTCGAATGTGCTCTGGCGGAACCCATCGAGGCTCAGAGGGGGATTCTGCGCGCATGTTTCGTAAATCTGGTTGATGCTTAAGCTGCATGAGAGATCGATTGTCGAGTCTTCGCTTATATATTTGGGGAATAGATCTTCGATCATCGAGAGCACCGAATGCATGTTTTCTGCATGCTCCGCTTCAGGTTCTTTGCCATAGAACGAGAAGTGCTGCCGAAAGGTGGATCTAACTTGCCTGCTGAATTCGGTTTCGACTAGAACGGAGAGCGCCCGGAAGCAATGGGCGTGGAGCTCGGCCAGCTCTGATGTGAAATTAAAGATCAGGGTGTTGTATGTGTACGTTATGCCGTTTTGCCGAACGCGCTGGACCCTTGAAGAGAGGTATGAACTCGTCAAGACGATCAGACATGCTGCAACATTGCGGGAATGCGATTGTTGATATTTTTGAGCGAGGGCATCGAGTTTGCTGTTTTCCAAATCGAATCCCGTACGATCGAAATCGTAAGCGAAAGCGCCGTCTTGCCCGCATGCCCAGTTGTACTCGGCCGCCCGCTCTGTGCCTCTTTCTACACACTTCACGAACAACTCGGAGGCTGTTTGCGAATACTCGCTCGAGTTCATCAGGGATACGGAAATATGCAGGGGCATAGATCCGTCCGATGTCGAATTCATGCCGAGAATTTCTTCCGATACGTCAGCGCAAGCAGCACTTTCGATGCGGTTTGAGGCAAAGGCGAGCGCCTGTACGGGGAGGAGTTGATTGAATGTGATTATGAACTGATCGGCAATTCGCTCATCCCGATTCTTTATTTCATCCCAAGCTTTCTCGCATTCCCTTCGAAGATAGTCATACACGCTCGCACTTCCGCATACTTCAGCCATTGACTTGGCGGCTTTGAGATACGGCGCGTTCGGCATTTCTGCGGTATGCAGAATGAAATCTGCAAAACTGCCGTTCCCTTCTTTTGCGAAGTGGCGGCATATCAAGAAGTCGCGAAGATTCTGCTCTTCCATCCTTATGGCTAGCACGCCACCGGCTGAGGTAAGGATCGTGACGATTTCCTGGTCGTTCAATCTGGATGCAAAATCCCGAATCTCGGCGTCGTCGTACCCCAAGCCCAAGAGATCCTCATAACAAGGGTCTCCTTCAATAAGATCGCAGCAGTCGTAGATTGCAAGGATCTCTGCGAGACGTTGCTCTCTGCTGGAGTACCCAGCTAAGGCGGAATTCATATAGATGTTCAGAAGATCGTATGGCTCTTGGATGGCTTCGAAATTGCCGTCTGCTATGGGGCTTGCTGCCATGATAGCCAAGCGCAGGTTTCCGTTTGCGATTGCCGATACTCTCTCCCTCAGTGCTATGTTTTTTATGTTGTATTCGGTCTCGAGTATCGCTTCTATATTTTCCGCGGTTAGAGGCTCCAGCTCTATTTCTCTGAAATTTAGATAACTGCCGATTTTTGCGGTCAACTCGCTTCGGTGCATCTTCCTGCAGGTGAGGACAATCTTTAGCTTTTTGTTTTCCAAACAGATTCCCAGCAAGTGCTCAAGTGACAGGTTGCCGTTTGCATCATCGACTAGAAGGATAATGTTTTCCGACTCCGACAAAATCAGCTCGATATCATCGTCGAGATGCGATGAATACCTAGAGTCCAAGATAAGAAGATCCCAGTGATGCCGTTTGCTGAATGAGAGGCATGCGTCGAGGGCGATCTTGGTTTTCCCCGATCCAGACTGCCCCTGAATCACCACTGCCTTGTTTTGCTCTATCGATTCGACGATGACTGAAAACTCGGAATCCCTGTGCATGAGGAGCTTCGACAGGTCGGTTGAGAAACGGTCGTTCAGGCTTCGCTCGATGAAGCGGTCTGGGGCGATGAATGATCCCTTTCCGAGTGGAACGCCCAATACCGTATGCGCTAGCGCAGGGTATTTTCCATCAAGGTCGCTCGCAATTGTCTCTGGCCCGATTATTTCTATCCGTGGATCGATGGCACGGACCTCCTCGAGTACCAGAGGTGAAAGGCGAAAGTATGTGTGGCACAGGATGATTCGATCTATGAGTTGCGGATTGATTCCGGTTTTGCTCCTGTCGAGGCAGTCTTTAGCATCATTTAGCAGCTTATTGCGGATGTCGGAATTAGAGGTTGTGTATGCCGCGAAGAGGTAGTGTCCATTCTCTCCTACGGAGTACATGTCTGGCACTCCGGTCGTGGTTTTATCCGTGCCGCATTGGGATCCTAATTCAATGATGTTGTTAAGCGAATATCTCCTATATAGATACTGATTTGCTAGTGTTTGAAAACGCCCGCCTTCGATCTGCCTTAGCTCTTCTTGGATCTGATTTATTTGGGACATTTTGCTCCTCGCGATAAATTCGCCTTTTGATTTCTCTTTTCTTACTCTAGTCCGCCTACCTAAGCAAGCCTTACAAGCTCGAGGGACGAGTCGACGACGTCCTCGAAGTCAAGCCCCGCCGCATAGGCCCTCGGATAAGGCGAGCGGAGGGCGCGTGACCCCGTCGGAAATGGCCGCCGTTAGGTGCGTGTTCGAGAGCTGCGCGGCGGAGCTGGATGGAGCCTGGGCAAGGCATTAGGGCATCCTCGTCCTTGTCGTAAGACTGCCATTAGAAGATCTTCTGCAAATCCTAAGCCACGTTTCAACTTGGCAAAAGCTGCGGATCCTAGATATCGGCAAGACATTCGAGACTCTTGGATATGGCGTCGAAATAGATCCTTTGGTAATACTCCATGGTCTCGACCTTGCCGATCTCCGATCCGAGCCTCTTGGCCCAAGCTACGAGGGCCTTCCTGTCCTCGCCCTCGAGCGAGGCCGTGCACGACCTCATGTGGTCGCCCGGAAAAAGGACACTGTGCACAAGCCGAATATCTTCGGGAGGCATCTTCTCCATCGCCCTCGCGAGGAGGGAAGTGTCGAGGGAAATGAGCGACAGGATGGGTTCCGACCAGTCATCTGATTTCAAGAAAGCCAGATAGAGCTTCGTCGCGAATTGGTCGGGGGCGTTTTTCAGGACGTTGCCAAGAGACTCCGACTCCCGTTCGCGTAGCGTCGTCAAGGCGAGCTCCCTCAGCCTGTCGACCTCCTCCAAAGCCGGAATCTCATGCGCTTCGCTCGAGTCGAAAGGGATCTCCTGCCATTCGACTCGATTCTTTCCGATTGACCTCACTGCAGACTCGGGATCCCGTCCAATGGAGGATTCCATCGCCTTGACGAGCGGCGCGACCCCTTCGGGAAAGGCGTCAGCAAATTCCCCCGCAATGCCTTTGACGGCACGCAGGACGTCGGGATAGACGTCGAACGACAAGCCGCGGCTCCCGTCCCCGGGGACAATCCCGGCGACTATAGTCTCCACCATGCCAGGGACATCGGCATCGCGGAAAGTGGCGTGTCTGATGCCGTCGATACATTCAATAGCTTTCCGCGCGGCCGGCCCGTCGGGATGAAAGGTCGCAAGGTAATCTTCCAGGCAGGAACGAACATGCTTGGAATCGACCCCCTCACACCTCTCGAAAAAGCGGGGGATGAAGTCCAGAGCGGCGTATTTGAGCCGGCGCGACTCGAAAATGCCACCCCTAAGGATGGAATCCTCCCGGCTTGACGGAGGCCCGATGCGCATCCCCTTCGCCGCCCCCGCTGCAAAGCCGAAAGCCTCTTTGAAAACTGCCCTGGCAGACTCCGGGTCGGTGGGTTCAGCGAAGAACCCGGATTCCTTCATCCCGACCAGCACGGGGCGCATCTTGCTGAGGGATCGCAAGTTCGGCGATTCGCTTCCTTCAATCGCCGAAACGGCGTCCTCGAGCGCGCCTGGGTAGATGCCGCCCAGCACGCCTCCCAGAACGCGTTCCACAACCGAGCCGACCGAGGGCCTGAACCGGCACTTCCGCCAGACGGTCTTCTCGATGAGGCTCTCGTACTCCCTGGTCGTCCCCTTCTCCCCCTTCGGTCCTAGCCCTTTCCTCCACTCATCCTCGTTGCAGACGAGGAGGACCTTCTTCCTGCAGCCGACGACGAGGTGGTCGACCGCCCCGAGCAGCTCGCGAATGCCCATGTCGCACCTCTCCACGTCGTCTATGACGAGGAGGGTCTCGGGGCCGATGATGAGGTTCACGGCATTCAGCGGCGCCATCTTGAGATCGACGCCCGCCTTCTTCTCCAGCTCCCTGATCTTTTTCCCGAGGAACGATATTCCCGTGTCCTTGGCGAACCCGACGAGTGAATCCCACCTGCCCCTCTCCCCGCCGGCCGCGCACCCTATGGCGTATTTCGAGATGAAACCAGACTCAATCGCCCCGCAGAGCTCCGCTAAGTCCTTGGCGCCGTAGGCGGACGCCACCACGACGGGATACCGGCTCTCATCCTCCTCCAGCTTCTCGGTCAGTGCGTGCTCGACAAAGTAGGTTTTCCCGCATCCCCATTCCCCGGTAAGCATGAGGGCGTACGAGTTCTCCTTGTCCTCGAGGTACTCCCTCACGACGCCGATGATGTCATCCTCGTTCACCTTGGTCGCTCCTTGTCCGCCATCGGTTTCCACCCTTACCTTTCCTATGGCCACGCGAGAGCCTACTCCAGCGCTTTCGGATCCCATTCGAACCCTTCGGCCTGCCGCCTTATCGCCGGGTCGATGCACTTCTTGACGAGCTCAAGCGCCGCGGCCGCGCGGTGCAAGCTAGTGGATGACCATTTCAAACAAATCTTTCGCGATAAAATCAACGCGCTTCTTAACGTCAAAACAACCATTCGCATAGCGTTTAGCAAAAGCTCTTGTAGTGGCATAACGCGATTCAGCGTATATGGGCAGCTTTTCCTTAAGCGATTTGTCTTTACATTTCGCGTTAAGTCGCTCTTCTAGCATGAGCAAGTTCCCAATAATCGAGTTTTCCTGAGCCTGCGAATCCGGAAGAATGTGCTCTATTGTGAATGCCTCAGAAACCCTAACACCAGACTTAAGCTCCTCGAGCAAGGCAAGGACCAACTTGCAGCGATCCTTCAACTTTGTTTCGCTATACAACGGCCACGAATGGGACCATCCAAGCGAAAGGAGATTAATTCGAAATGTTTCTTCTGAAGGCAGTTTTTCGTTAAAACTATTTTTCCACTCATCTAACACTTGCTGGGTGCAGTTCAACTCGATTGCGTATGAGTGTTTCACGATCGAATCCGATAGGTGGTTCGACTCCATTCCCCCGATTATCTTATAGCAAATATAGAACCGGTAAATAAATCCAATCGCATCATCATACTGCTCGCTCGTTAGCTGCTCTATTTCGCGAGCGTGCATTAAACTCATAAGAAGCGGCCTGAAGACGCGGACATTGTGTGTTCTTAAGAAACTCAAGATTTCCGCATTTCTGTCATCGCTGGTTGGCTCGACAATCTCTGCATAATATCCGGCTTTTAGCCTTAAATCATAGAGAAGATCAGCAGCCTTCTTTGGATCCGTAAAATCCCTTATTTTCTTATATGCTCCATCCTTGTCGCCTTGACCTAGGCGATATTTTTGAATTGCGTAGTGACGCAAAAAAGCTTTCATGTTCGAGCCGACTGTTGCTTCAATTTCCGACCATACCTGTTTTGCATCATCGCGCTTTTCTATAGGATGGATATAGCGCATAATATAGTTCTTCAGAAGCTCATGGTCCTCAAGCTCGATACCTCGCGCATTCAATATTTCGAATATTGTGTACGAATCTTCCTCAGACGATGATTTGATGTTTACATATGCGACAGAAATGACCGCATCCCTGAAGGCCAGCAACTCCTCATCCTTCATCTTGGCGAAACTTGCACTGAAATATTGGAAGGCTTTAACGATCAGTTCGTCTTTTGATCCGGACGCGCGTTTGCTCTTCGAGAAAGCCACAGCAGACATGGCAGCCGCATCTTCAGGAGAGATAGCAATTACTCCTTCGACGATCCTCGTTAATGATAAATGATTCTCCGGAGCGACGATCGCGTGCTCAACATCCTTAGTATCTATCGCCACTAGATATTTTTTTGTGCCATTAGCGTGGTTAATCATATTCCTTTTCTTGAAAGCGAACATGAGGCTAGACAGCAAGAGCGTTAGGGTAATAACTCTTTGTTGACCATCAATTATTGTAAAAACCCCGAGGCTGTCTTCTTCTTCTTCCTCCATCAGCACTATCGAACCGATGAAATGCGACGTAGCAACTTCCTCTGTCACAAGCTTGATGTCTTCGAATAGATCTTTCCAGTTATGCTCATCCCACACGTAAGCGCGCTGATTGCGAGGGATTCTATAGATTGAGTCATTAAGCAGCTTTCCAACCGTACTCTGACGTGCTTCAAATGCCATGTTGATCCCTTGCCTTCGCAATAGTTTTGTCGGCCTTGCCGCCTCTCGGCGTCACCAACGCCTTCGCTACAATAAAAGTCGGCACATCGCCGAGCAGGGCCGCCTTTTCGCTCGCGAACATGCCGACTGCCCCAATCAATCTCCGTCGCTGCCATCATCGTCGATTAACCAACATGTCAGCAGCAGGCAATCGTCACGTCCACAGTCCATTCTATATGCCGGCTGAGCATGGGGCGAATCTTAATCGCCAAGATATCCAGGAAGCCCGAGCTTCCAGGGAAATGCCTTCAGACGCCTTACGTTGGGTAGGCCCCCTACAGAGATCTATTGGCCGTGCACCGCAAACAACGCGTTAGGCCGTTGCATGCAATCGGCCAGCCACCCAGCATCCCCAATCCGCACCACAACTCCCTACCCCGCTCCAGCCATCGTCATCTCCATACAGTGTCCAAACCCACACCAATAAAACCAACCCACGCAACAAGCAGCCCTCGCTTAGCAACCCAAACACCACCACAAGCCAGCAAGCAATCACCAGTCTGCGTTCGCAACATCGCTTGGAAAGGCAAATGCTTACCGCGCCCTTGAAACACGCCAAACTCGTCTACAACCTGCGGTTTTTCGTTTATACTGCGATCGTTGAAATGCCGGTACGCTTGCAGAATCGTACCTGTTCCGATTACAGAAAAGGGGCCGTCATGCGTAAGCCTGCCTCCTGCGTCCTTTCCATCGCGCTCTCGCTCGTAATGACGGTTGGTTTTATCCCGTCACCCGCGCTTGCCGAAATCGCCAGTGCGCCAGAACCCGCCGCGCAAAGCGCCGGCAAACCTAACGAGAGCCCAGCCGAAACCACGTCGGGCCAAGCCCGGGCAAACGATCAAATCAGCGCCGCCTCCGGCACCAATGTAACGGCCAACGCAACGCAGCCGATCGACGCCAGCATGTTCAGTATCGAGGACACCGACATTCGCTACACGGGCAATCCCGTGATGCCCACCGTCACGTCGTCGACCGTGCCGAGCGACCAGTACACTGTCGCCTACGAGAACAACGTAGCCATCGGTCAGGCGACCGCCGTTGTGACCGCCGACGACCAGAACTACAGCGGCACCTGCGCGATCCCATTTGAAATCAAACCGGCGAACGCGGCCGCGAACTACCAGCACAGCACCACCGCGCAAAGCGGCGACATCACGCTCACCGTCCAATGGAACGACCCGAGGCTCGGCCAGGAGACCACGTTCCATGTGACTGCGACGGGCGGAAGCGGTGCGTACCAATTCCGCATGGACGCACCGACGTATATGGATCCCGACGGTAGCAGCGAAAGCGTTGCCGACCCCAGCCGTAACCAGTGGCAGCAATACACCGGCGAATGCACATCGCACGACTACCAGTTCGAAATGACCGCTAGCGGCACCTATTACCTGCGCTTTTACCTGATGGATAAGGCGGCCGGCGTGTACTATCTGCGCTCAAACGTGTTTGCGAGCGCGAACGACGACGCCTATCCGGCGGTCAGCGCCATCGTGAAGTCCGCAGTCGACAAATGCAGCGCCGATACCGACGGGTCCGACTACGCCCGCGCCCTGTGGCTGCACGACTGGACTCTTGACCATCTGGAATACGACCACGACCTTAACTGGTGCTCGGCCGAAAGCGGCCTCACGCGCCACCAGGGCACCTGCGAAAGCTACCAGCGCATCTACCCCAAGCTCCTTGACGCCGCGGGAATCGCCAACGGCCGCATCACCGGCAACGGCCACACCTGGAACACCGTAAAGATCGACGGCAAATGGTGCCAGATGGACCTAACCTGGGACGACACCAGCGACAACTGGTACGGAGACCTGGACCAGCGCCATCTGTACTTTGGCCTGACCGACGAGCTCATGGCAATCGCCCACTCCGACCACACGGCCAACTACCAAAAGGCCGACTACGCCTACCGCTCAACCGACCTGTCCAACAATTACTTTGTGCGAAACGGCAAGGCTGATGAATGGGCCGAAAAGTATGCCGACCGTATTCAGCAGAACTTGGATGCTAAGGCAGAAAGCTTTTCTATTGATGCTGATAACCAGTCGTTCCCGCCGAGCATCTCGGGAATTCAGAATGGGATTGTTGCTTATGCGATGAATCTGAGGGAGTGGAAGACTGATGGCGCAAAAGTTGAGCTTATGGCGGCATCTAGCGTCACAAAAGAATCGAACAGCAAATGGAGCGCCAAGTACGACCTCACAGCAAGCTATGAGACCACGTACGCCATAACAACCATGCCGAAGGACTGTGAAGTATACAACGGAGCCCAAGCCGAATTCACCGTAAAGGCACCAAGCGCGACATCGTTCCAATGGCAATGCTCCGACAACGGAGGTTCAAGTTGGTACAACACGGGTATAGGCGGCGAAACTTCCAGGCAGAAAACCCTGAGGTTTGCATCCAATGCCCAGCTCGCGAAGAGGCTCTACCGCTGCCTAGTCTCGTTCCCGAACAGCAGCACCCTCGCAAGCGAGCCCGCACGCCTCGTCCTTGTCGCTCGATACGCCATCAGCTCCCAGCCCGAAGACTGCACAACTGCCGCAGGGTCAACAGCGTTCTTCGCCATCGAAGCAGAGCGGGCTACTTCGTTCCAGTGGCAATGCTCCGACAATGAGGGCAGATCATGGTACAACACGGGGATCGGAGGTGAGACTTCCACGCAGGCGAGAATCGAGTTCACTGCAAGTACGGGATTGTCAAAACGCCGCTATAGATGCTTGGCATTCTTCCCTGATGGGACTAGCTCGGCTTCAAACACTGCGCAACTAAAACTAAGCGCTAACCAAATAACCGGGCAACCGCGAGACACGGCCGCCTCGACTGGATCCGAAGCGTCTTTCTCCGTGCGAGCCCTAGGTGCCATCTCGTACCAGTGGCAATGTTCCGACAATGATGGGAAGGGCTGGTACGACACCGGGATTGGCAATGCCGCCTCAAAGCTGCCTACGCTGCGGTTCACCGCCAGTGCCGCACTTGCGAAACGTCTCTACAGGTGCGTTGTCACCTTCCAGGATGGAACAACAGCTGCGACTCAAAACGCCAAACTCTCGTTATTGTCGAATAAAGAGAGGATCACCACGCAGCCGAAAGATTGCGCAACGAGCGCAGGAATTGAGGCCTCGTTCTCAATCGACGCTGAGCACGCGGCCGCATTTCAATGGCAATGTTCTGACAACGGAGGCAGGACCTGGTACAACACCGCAATCGGAGGTGTCACCTCGAAAAGCAGCACCATAAGTTTCACTGCAACCGAAGGCTTGACAAAGAGGCTATTCCGATGCTTAGTCTACCTCGAAGACGGTTCGACGCAAGCCTCCGAGGCAGCCAAGCTGCTTCTGCGGTAAAGGCGATCTCATACTTTGAAGCGCCCGCAAAGCCGCTACCGGATATCACAGACCCCACGGCCACCGGAGACGTACAAAGTGTCACCAACCACCATGTCGCCCATGGGGCTGGCCAACATCACAGCGAATTCCGCGATCTCCTCGGGCATGGCGAACCTGCCAAGTCTGTTGTCCTCAGCAGAGATGCTGTCACCCTCCTCGACGCCAAGAAGAGGAGTCGCCGTGCTGCCGGGCGCAATCGCGTTGACTACAATGCCATGAGGAACGAGGGCGGAAGCCATGCCCTCAGTGATGCCCTTCAGACCCCACTTCGATACGCGGTAGGGAGACCATGCGGGCTCGTTGCCAGCATAGGATGAGACGATAAGGATATGCCCATTGCTGACCTTATCGGAAATCATGTGCTTTGCAACAGACTGCACCATGAAGTAGACGCCGCGCAGGTTGATGTCCAAGATGCGATCGTATTCCTCAACTGAAAAATCGAGAAACCCGCCCATGGAGACGTCCTCGGTGTGAACGCCGGCAGAATTGACTAGGATATCGATGGGGCCGTAGAATGCCACCGCCTCGTCGATGACTTTCGAAAAGGTCTCTGGCTCGGCAAGGTCGACAACAACCCCGGCGCACTTCTCGCCAAGCTCTAACACCACCTTGTCGACCTTCGCGCGCCTAGTGCCGGCGATGACAACATTCGCGCCGTTCTTCAGGAACGCCTTGGCGACCGCCTTGCCGATTCCACCTGAGCCTCCCACTACGAGGGCAGTCTTCCCCTTGAGCAGGCATTCATCGCCGACGGTCTGCATCACAGGCTGTATATTCTTGGCTTTGAGAGCGACGATGCCCTGCTTGATTGCGTGCTTTAGATTCGCCATGCACCTACTCCTCGACATCCATGAACTTGCCTTTATCAGCCTCGAGCCCCTTCCGGTTTCGATCTATGACCAGCTTCGCGTAAAGCACGGGTGCCATGCCGCAGCATGCGATCTTTACCTTCTCGGAACGGCCGACTTCGCTGTTCTTGAACACGGACAGCCAGTTCTTCCTAACGTACGCTGCACATTCTTTCGCGAGTTTGCCTTCGGAGTCCATTTCATCCGCACCTATTATCTGAGTGAGTAGGAACTCGTAGTTTCGCCAGATATGCCAATCGCATGCGTGGCGAACCATCGGAGTGTCCAGAGTCAGGTTCTCTTTAATGAATTTAATATTTCCGAGGGCATTCTTGCCATTTTGAACGTTGTAGTTGGTAAGACCGCTCCCCAAGTTATTCAAACGGTAGTTGTAGACCTTACGTCTACCAACGCCCACATGATTAGAGTGCTGTGCAACCTCGGTAGCAAAGTACAGACCCTCGCCGAACCAAGGAACGGAAAACGAAATATTGTTGTCGACAACTACAGAACGTTTGTACAACTTATTCCAAGGCCCCAGCCGCATAAAGGGATAGATGATGGCAGAGGTGGCGCGCTCTGCCGACCAGGTCTCCCGGACGTCCTCAACAATCTGCTCCCTATCACGCGTTGTAAAGAGATTCACCGAGTAGGACATGTCGGAGCCAGTGCTCTCAGCCAAGTCGACCAAATATTCAACGCAATCGGGCTCCAGCCAGTCGTCACCGTCCACGATCATGAGATAGTCACCCGTCGCGACACCAAGTCCCGCATTCCTAGCGGAGCAAGTGCCGCCATTAGGCTTGTGAATAACAATAGCCCTAGGGTCACGTGCAGCATAGTCATCACAGATGCGACCACTGTCATCGGGAGAACCATCGTCAACGAGAATAATCTGGAGATTCTTGTGGGTTTGAACCTCAAAGGAATGAAGAAGCTTCGGCAGAAATTGTTCAGATTTGTAAACAGCGACGATGATGGAAACAGATGGCTGACTCAAAATAGGACCTTCCATTCATTATTCTAGCGAGCAAGACGGGCGGAGAACTCGCCAACGGTGTCACAAAGGAACTCCGAGGAGGACTCACGGTTGACGGCAAGCGACTCATTGACGCCCGCCCAATCAAAATCGTTGAGGCAAAGCTCTTCTGGCTGAAGCTCCGTGCTTATGCGGGAATCCAACCCGTAGCGAGAAAGAATTGCCTTGTTACGCTCCGCATACTGCTCAGGTAGAATATCGACAAAGGGCGTATTGAACAGCAACGAAAAAGCAGTCCCGTGGAATGAGTCCGTGAGCACGCAGGTGGCATTGTCAAACAGCCAAAGGAATTCGTGAAGCGAAGGGTAGAACAAATTCTTCCCCATCGTCTTACGAAGCGACGGACGAATGCTAACGACCTCGAGGCCGAGTGACTTGCATGCGGCAGCAGAATAGCGGTCGAATGCATCGCTTGGATGCAGGTTGTAGATCAGGCAATACTCCCCATTCACCCCGCGGGGCGCACGAGGCTCAACACGATCAAACCAGGCCTCCTTTGAGAGCAGGTGCACGGGGTCGACAACGGTTTGCGCCTCAAGTCCCATTTCCTCAAGAGTTTTCTGCCCACTTTCCTCGCGCACTGAAAGCCTATCAAAGCGCGCAAACGCTTTGGCGGCACGTTCGCGTTCGCGTGGATCGAGGCCATTTTTACCAAAGGAGGAAGAGAAGGAGAACTTGTAGGCATCGTCTGATGCGCCCTCCAAAAGGTAGGCACCCTCGATGTTTCCATCGGACATGATATTCCACACTTGGTCGCCTCCCACACAAAGGACAGGATACTCGGCAAGAAGCTTACCGAGCTCTTCTGAGTCGGTAACCCTACGGCTCTGCCTCAGCAAATCACTCCTCATCGCCTCGAACTTACGGGCACCAATCGCTTTTGGAATCGCACGAATCGGACCGAGCGCGCCAGAGGTCCTCATGGCATCTGCTAAAGGAAAGTCCCGGGGGATGCGGTAGTCAACATACTCAGCATTGATACCCATTGAGGCGAACGCATCCTGAAGGGCATATGCTTGCAGAATGGAACCGTAGTTCGGCACTGCATGGCGTGACAATATACCGACGCACTTTTTCATTTCTTATTCCTTACCTTTCGCAATCGGCGGTAACGCTTCGAGATGGAAACAAGTATCCGCGCGCGAGCCAAATGCGACTCACACACATAATTGCCTCAGTAAGGCAGCGGATAAAGCAAATAGTCTGCATGCTCGCAACCCCCATCGCAGACACGGTCAAGAGCGAAACGATGCAAAATACAGCAGACCCCACTGTGGTATAGGTAACCTCAGCGACTTTGCCAGAGGCACCAAGAATCGGCCAGCCGACCATCGTTGCATAAAAGGAAAACAGGAGTACGGGTGAAGCCCAGGCGATAACCCAGGAACCTGATAGATAGTCCTTGCCACCGAGCACGAGCATAACTACATCGGAAAGCGCTGCGAAAGCGATGGTGCCAATGAGCAGGACGGGTATTGAGACAAGAAGCAGCTTCCTTGCAAAACCGTAGTCACCCCCCTTGACCATATGTGGGTACAGACTGTTCACAATTGGCGAATAAAGGGACTGGATGGCATTAATTGCAGTCACAGCAAGGGACCAGTAGGAAATCATGGCCTTGTTGGTAATCACGATTCCAATCAAGAGCGTAGTGAAACCGGAAAAAACGACGGAGGCCATGTTCGAGAAACAATAGAGCGCGGAAACCTTCAGCTCTGAAAGCGCCTCGCATAGGGGCACGAACGTAATGGTGGTACCGAACATTCGCTTGGCGGAAATGAAAGACCAGGCAAGGGCAATAACGCTCGAAAGGATGTCGAGAATAGGAATCCACAGAATGTCATCGATAGAATGGACAACGATGAACGTCAAGGCAGTAGAGACACCCTTCGAGACAAAATAGCGAGTCGTCAATGGACCCATGTTTTCATGTCCCTGGAAAAGAAAGTCCGGAGCAAGTGCCTTACCGAATACAGCAACAAATGCAAACATGGTATATAGCATGTTCGAATGAGTAATGGGGATAAACCAGGCAACAACAACAACGACAGCGCCGGTCACTACACCAAGCAACAGGCGAGCCTCTGTCACAGCACCAATAGCCCGGTTCTCCTCTTCGACAGTCTCGGATTTTGCTATGCATTTAGTACCGGAAAGGTTGAAGCCAAAATCGACGAAAGTCTGGGCGAAAGTCATGAACGACACAACATACGCGTAGATCGCATAACCCTCCGGCAGAAGCACACGTGTCAGATAAGGCAGCGTAATGAGGGGAAAAATGTACTTAACAATCTGCAGTCCGTACTGCCAAACGACATTGCTGTAGAAACGTTTGTGTTGAGAACTCAAAGTGAAATCTCCAGACGATATAAGCTAGATAAGTTAATGGGAAAAGACGCACATATAAGGAACAACATGGCTGAAGTTCAAAATGCCATATAGATAGATAAAAACGATAATGACAAACATCGCATATAAGCTTTTTACAATGAGAATCGATGGACAAGTACCGCGATCGCACGAACAAAAAAGCCTTGGAATCGCAATGATACAGATCGACGTGAAGTAGACAGCAATCCTAGAAAACAGCATTACGTATTTAGACAAGACGCACACGACAACTCCAACCATCAAAAGGTTGAACAGGAATATGGTGTGCCTGTCTAACGTTATTGAGCTAACATTTTTAACCCAGAAAAATATTGCAAGACCAATCGAACAAATCAATAAATCGGCAACGTCTATGTTGCCGCTCGATAAAAACTGATTAGACAGATGTTCAACGCTTGCGTATCTTGCAATCTGCGGTGAAACTGCAATTCCAAAAGATAGAAGCGCGGAAGAGATGGCTCCGCCGAAAACAATGGCGCACACAAACGTGAAAAAGGATTTCAAGCTATCCGGACGCCACCCCCTCAATACAATCAAAGGAATGAAGAGCAGAGCCGTAGAGTGAAATAACGATGCCGCCAAAACAGCTATACAAAATTTAGTTGTATCACCTCGAGTAGCAAAAGGAAGAGCATTCAACAGAATTGACGCGGCAAGTGCCTGCCTAATCCCATTGGATGAGAAAAAGAGAAAACCTCCGAACAAAAATATGTAGACACCCCAAATTGGTCCTAAAGATTGACTATAAATAGCTCTATAAACTAAAAAGACCGTAAGAAAGGAGGTAACGAAAAACATGCTGTGGTAATCAAGGCCGAATAAAATGAGCAATCTACAAAGAGTCACAAATCCCAACTCAAAACGACTGGCAAACCCAGCCTGTATTTCGTTGTAGCCTTTGACATAAATATCGTAGTAATCTGTTCCGAAACCTTCTCTTATACCAAAAGCAATAGCAACAGTTAATCCACTTAAGACAAAAAAACCCAGTCTCGGCTGTTTTAGGGTTCGTCTTTGCTTTAAATCGCATACCGAAAGAAAGGCAAAAAAAACTGAGACGAAAAAAAGGCAACTGTAAAATATCATTTGCCGATAACCTTTCCGGTCAATTTGCCATAAAAGCTGTATGCGAAGCTGTGCAGGGCAGGAGAGACCGCGAACAGAAGGCAGCGAAGGCGCCAAGTCCTGTCAACAAGCGTACTAGCTGCAACGGTCCAACACTGCTTTCTGGCTTTAAAAATAAATGCCTTTGCTGACTCTATGTCAGAGCATTTGGACAAATCGAGCCTTGAAGCTATGCGAAGCGAACAGAAGGCCTCAAAACATGCAAAGGCGTCAAAAAACTCAGGCTTTTCCCGCACAACCCGCCTAACGACATCAAGAGAGGCAGACATTCCGTCGAGCTGGGCATCACCATAACTCTTGATTGTGGTAATAGACCCTTCACGCGCCAGATAACCATATAGCTCAGCATCAAATATGCATGCTTTATCAATCGTCGAAAAAACAGTAGCCTCTACACCAAAATCTTCAAATAGCTGACCATCGGGAAATACCAAAAGCGGCAGAAGCTTCTTTGCATATAACTTTGCGCACGCAGAACCGGACTCACCATCAAGCAGCAGCAAGCTTTCAAGCAAACGGTCACCAGAAACAACCTCAACGGGGCCGAGCTGTCCACCCTTAAAATCTTCGGTACATGAAATTTTTTTATACTTGCAAGTAACAAGAGAAACATCGTTCTCAAGGGCGATCTCGACAAGAAGCTCAATCGTTCTTATATCAAGAACGTCGTCGCCGTCTACAAACATTATGTATTCACCGGTGCAGTGTTTAACGCCGAAATTACGCGCCGAGGAGAGCCCACCGTTTATCTTATGGAGAATTTTAACGCGCGAGTCAGCCTCGGCAACGCTTTCGATTAACTCAACTGTGTCATCAGTTGAGCCATCATCCACAATGATAATCTCTAGGTTAGCATATGTCTGCACCAGCAGCGATCTTATGCACGAGCAGGCATAAGAACCCAAATTATACATGGGTACGATTACGCTCACGCATGGGCAATCAGATTCAGAAGCCAGATATCTCATAGAGTTAGATAGAACCTTTCGAAGAAATAGCGTCCAGGTACTCCCCAAGCTCTTCCTCCCAGTCGGGCATGTGGAAGCCCGCGGCCTCGAGCTTCGAGAGGTCGAGCGCGGAGTGGACCGGGCGCGGGGCGATGGGGTCCGAGGCGTTCGCGTAGTAGTCGGCGGTGCTGACCGGCACGACCCTCTCCCCGTTGCCGTTGGCGGCCTCGAAGACGGCGCGGGCGATGTCCGCCCAGGACTTCACGGCGCCGGAGCCGGTGCAGTCGTAGGTGCCGTAGGGGGCGTGCGTCCCCAGCACGTGGAAGATGGCCCCGGCCATGTCGCGGGTGAAGGTCAGGCGGCCCAGCTGGTCTTCCACGACCGTGACCTGCGTGAGCTTGTCGTCCGGGTCGGCGACGCGGTCGGAGAGGCCCTTCATGGTCTTGACGAAGTTGTGGCCCTCGCCGATGACCCAGCTGGAGCGCATGATGTAGTGGCGCGGGCACCCGGCCACGGCGATGTCGCCGGCCGCCTTGGTCTGGCCGTAGACGGATAGCGGGCTGAGGGGCTCGTCCTCCGTGTGGACCTCGGCGGTGCCGTCGAAGACGTAGTCGGAGGACACGTGGACGAGCGTGATGCCGTGCCCGGCGCAGGTGCGGGCGAGCAGGGCCGGCCCGGTCGCGTTGGCCTTCCAGGCGGTCACGCGGCCCTCGGGGGTCTCCGCTTTATCCACGGCCGTGTAGGCGCCGCAGTTGATCACGGTGCCGTAGAGCGACCAGTCGTATTTTGAGTAGGCGTCCGGGTCGGACATGTCGAAGGTGTCGATGTCGCAGAAGTCGAAGTCCTTGGCGACGCCGCGCTCCTCCGCCAGCGCGCGCACCGCATGGCCCAGCTGGCCGTTGCAGCCGGTGACGAGGGTGCGCTTGGGCGCCATCGGGACGACGTCCTTCAGCATCGGGTGGTTGAGGTCGGCCTCGGATACGGTGGCCTCGTCGAGGGGGATCGGCCACTGGATGTTGAGCTCCGGGTCGGCGAGGTTCACGAAGGTGTAGGTCTTCTTGAGCTCCAGCGACCAGTGGGCGTCCACCAGGTAGGTGTAGGCGGTGCCGTCCTCCAGGGCCTGGAAGGAGTTGCCCACGCCGCGCGGGACGTAGATGGCCCTGGACGGGTCGAGCGTGCAGGTGTAGACCTTGCCGAAGGTCTCGCTGCCCTCGCGCAGGTCCACCCAGGCGCCGAAGACCGAGCCGCGGGCCACGGAGATGAACTTGTCCCAGGGCTCGGCGTGGATGCCGCGGGTGACGCCGCGGCTGTCGTTGTAGGAGATGTTGTTCTGGACGACCCTGAGGTCCGGGATGCCCAGGGCGCACATCTTGGCGCGCTGCCAGTTCTCCTTGAACCAGCCGCGCGAGTCGCCGTGGACGGCGAGGTCGACGACCTTGAGGCCCCCGATGCCGGTCTCGGCGACGGAGAGGTCCTTCTCGAATGCGATGTCTGCCATGTGGGAAAAGCTCCTATCGAAGAGGTTGGATAACCGGGGGCGCCCGCGCGGGGACGCAGGATCATCCCCATGCCCTGCGGCCCCGCGCGGGCGCCCCGCGGTGCGGTTCGCCGGGATGCGGCCTACTGCCCCTGCGCGCGGTAGCGCGCCTCGGTGGCCTCCTTGGCCGGGCGCCACCAGGCCTCGTTGGCGACGTACCAGTCGATCGTCTGCTTGAGGCCCTCGGCGAAGTCGGTGTGCGCCGGCCCCCAGCCCAGCTCGCGCTGGAGCTTGGTGGAGTCGATGGCGTAGCGGCGGTCGTGGCCGGGGCGGTCGGCGACCCAGTCGAAGTCCTCGGGGTCGCGGCCCATGGCCGTGAGGATCATGCGCAGGACGGTGATGTTGTTCTTCTCGCCGTCGGCGCCGATGAGGTAGGTCTCCCCCGTGCGGCCGCGGGTCAGGATGTCCCAGACGGCGCTGGAGTGGTCCTCGGTGTGGATCCAGTCGCGGACGTTCTCGCCGCGGCCGTAGAGCTTGGGGCGCACGCCGTCGACGATGTTGGTGATCTGCCTGGGGATGAACTTCTCCACGTGCTGGTAGGGGCCGTAGTTGTTGGAGCAGTTGGAGATCGTGGTGCGCAGGCCGTAGGTGCGGGTCCAGGCGCGGACCAGCATGTCAGAGGACGCCTTGGTGCTCGAGTACGGGCTGCTCGGGTGATACGGCGTCTCCTCGGTGAACTTCGCCGGGTCGTCGAGCGCCAGGTCGCCGTAGACCTCGTCGGTGGAGACGTGGTGGTAGCGGACGCCGTACTTCCTCACGGCCTCCAGCAGGCGGAAGGTGCCCTCGACGTTGGTGCGCAGGAACGGCTCCGGGTCGGCGATGGAGTTGTCGTTGTGGCTCTCGGCGGCGTAGTGCACGATCGCGTCGTGGCCCGGGACGACCCTATCGAGCAGATCGGCGTCGCAGATGTCGCCCACGACGAGCTCCACGCGGTCGGAGGGCAGCCCGGCGATGTTCTCGGGGTTGCCGGCGTAGGTCAGCTTGTCCAGGACGGTCACGTGCACCCCGGGGTGGTTCTTCACCACGTAGTGCACGAAGTTGCTGCCGATGAAGCCGCAGCCGCCCGTGACGATGATGTTCTTGGGTTCAAAGATCTCAGACATGAGGGGTTTCTCCTAGTACTCGCGCGGGCTGTTGACGATCTCGCCGGCGGCGACCTTCTTGAGGTGCTGGCCGTAGACCGACTTGCCGTAGGCCCTCGCGGCCCCCTCGAGCTCCGCGGTGGTGATCCAGCCGTTCTCCCAGGCGATCTCCTCGGGCACGGACA